>NZ_CP094516.1:1889250-2204125 GCF_029909975.1 Bradyrhizobium sp. ISRA430 | reverse complement strand
GACAAGCTCGCTCTCCTTGAGCATCGGCACAATCAGAACGGTGCGGGCTGCGGCGACCTTGTAGATCAGATCGTCGGGATACTCGGTGGCAATATCGGCAATGTGAACCAGCGCCTTGGTCTCGACGAGGCGTCCCAGCGAAGGCGTCCCATCAAACGGCGCGATGAAGTGTGGCGGCGTTTCCTGGTCGGGCGCATACGATTGCGGCACGTTTTGCGCGGCCATTCGCGCCACCCGCCGGAACCTGTCGCCTTCGTATAGGAGCAGCGTCCCAAAACTGGCGCTGCAGATGCGCACGGCATTTTCCAGCATGGCCTCGAACACCGGCCCAAGCTCACCAGGCGAACTGGATATGACTTGCAGCACTTCCGAAGTCGCGGCCTGCTGCTCCAGCGCTTGATCCAGCTCTACAGTCCGACGTTCAAGCTGCGCCTGTAGATCGGCAACCGAAACTGCCTCGCGACGAGTGACAGATGGGGCTATCCCGCACTTCGTCTTGGCCGATTTGCGACCTTTTGGCGCACTTCTCCTGCGGGCTCTCGCCTTGGTTGCCTTGTTGCCCGTCTTTACCACGCGCGTCATTTCCGCCCCTGGGTCGAGAGCGGGCATCTTATCTGTCTTGGCCATCGGGACGGAAGGGGCGGATTCGCCCCAGGCAGCCGCAGACTAGCCGCTTAACGTCCGAGTTGGGTCAAACTGAGAAGAACTCACACCGAGCACAATGGGTCTGCCTCACCCCTAGCAACTGACGTACAGCTAGGCAGAGCCTAGGCAGCTCAGAGCCAAGAAGCAGGGTGGCGGGCGTGATATCAGTGAGTGCCGGAGTGATCCCCACAAGCAACGATATCTCGGGGAGATTTTCGACCCGCTATCTCCGGCGGAGAGAATACCGCCAAGTATCCTCCGTCCCCTGCGAGCTTATATGTGGCGACCTCGCGATAGCCGACGGCGTTCAATTCGCAACGCAAGAGCTCGATTGGCGTGCCATGCTTCGACGTCGGAAGTTCAAGGTCGACAATTCCGACCCGCGCACCCTGCTTCAAGGCGGGCGCGAGATTGTAGAGGAAGGCATAGGGTTGGGCGATCTCGTGGTACATGTGCACAAGGATTGCGGCATCCAGCGAGGAAGCGGGCAGGCGCGGGTCGTGTGGTTCGCCGAGTGCGAATTGCACGTTCGTCAACTTCAGAAGTTCTGCTCGCTTGGCGAGCTCCATGAGGTAGTCCCGCGTGACGTCCTGGGCAACGACAGAGCCGGCGGGTCCGACGAGGTGCGAGAGTCTGACCGTGTGGTAGCCATTGCCTGCACCAATGTCGCCGACTGTCATGCCAGGTTTCAGTTCAAGAAGACGTGCGATTTGGCCGGCCTCATTGAGGGCGTCGCGGTGCTCTTCGGCGGAGCGGCGTGGGCTGACAATCCGTGCAACAGGGCGCTGCGGTGAGGGAAACTCGTTCGCAGCGACTCCGGGGGGAGCCAGATAACCTATATCAGCGGCGTATGCGCGAGTTGCGGCAAACGCCGCAAGTAGCGTCGCTGCATGAGCCAGTGCCGTCACGAGCCTACCAAGCTTTCTGAACCGGTCTAACCGCAGTCGTCCAGGTTTTGTGAGCGCCAGATGTGGGCTCACCGTCACGTCAACGAGGTTCAATGTAGCAGGCAACTCCATACGTGCGCCTCGCGCTTACGCCACCAACGAACTCTACCGCCGCAACGTGAACTCCTCCGCTCCCCGTCGATGTTCCCACTCCGCCTGCTCGAGCTCGGGCCGGTCGCATGCGGCCTCGGGATAGCCGATGCAGAGATAGGCGATGAATTTCCAGGTCTGCGACACCTCGAGAATGGTGTGGATGCGATCCGGATTGAGGATCGACACCCAGCCGAGGCCGATGCCCTCGGCGCGCGCGGCGAGCCACATCGCGGTGATCGCCGCGACCACGGAATATTCGGTCGTCTCCGGCATCGTCGCGCGGCCGAGACCATGGCCGATGTCGCTTCCCTTGTCCGCGAACACGGCGAGATGACCTGGCGCTTGTTCGAGGCCGGAGAGTTTTAGCGCCGCATAGCGGCCAGCGCGCTCGCCGGCGTAGGACTTCAATGCATCTTCGTTGCACGCCTTGAAATCGTCGATCACGGCGTGACGTCTGGCACTGTCCGCAACGATGACGAAACGCCAGGGCTGGCTGAGGCCGACCGAGGGCGAAAGGCAGGCCGTCTCGATCAGCCGCTCCATGGTGCCATCCGGCAGCGGATCGGTCCGGAAGCGGCGCACGTCGCGGCGCCACACGAACAGCTCGTGCAGTTGCCGGCGGAAGAGGTCGTCGAACTCGACCATGGGGTCATCGCCCCATCTGCAGGCTTGCTGCCGCCAGCAGCAGGATCGCAATCTCGCCGATCTGCTCGAACGCGCCGAGGATATCGCCGGTCTGCCCGCCGATCTGACGCGTGGCGAGCCGCGCTAGGATCAGCCCCGCGAGCGACAGCAGGATCAGGCCGATCAGCGCCTTGCCCGGCCCGAGTGCGATGACGAGAGCGAGGATACCGAAACCAAACGCCAGGGCCACGCTTGGGCCCGGTGGCTGGCCCGCACTCGCCGAAAGTCCGTCCGGCCGTGCCGATGGCACCAGCGACATGAAGGCCGGCAGGCCCGCGCGCGATGCGACATGCGCCGACGACAGCGCGAGCGCTACCAGCCAGGGATCGGTGATGGCCCCGAGCGCGCTCCAGCGCAGGCCGAACGACAGGATCAGCGCACAAACGCCATAGGTCCCGATCCGGCTGTCGCGCATGATCTCGAGCTTGCGCTCGCGTGTCCGCCCGCCGCCGAGCCCGTCAACGGTATCGGCAAGCCCGTCTTCGTGCAGCGCACCTGTGATGAGGATGGTCGCAGCCAGCGCCAACAGGGCGGCCGCGGCTGACGGCAGCCCGACCCGGTTCGCGATCGCGTAGGCCGCCGCCCCTGCAAGCCCGACCAGCAGGCCGGCGACGGGCAGCGCCCAGCTCGCGCGCGCCATCGCGCCATTGCCGGCCGGCTTGGACGGTGCCAACGGCAGGACCGTGACGAACGACGCCGCGATCCTGAGATCGGTGACGATGTCGTGCAGAAGCTCGGTGCGCAGCATCATTTCAGCTTCATCGGTAGTCCGGCGACGACGAACTCGACCTCGTCGGCAATGGCCGCGATGGCCTGGTTCATGATCCCGGCGGCGTCGCGAAAGGCGCGGGCCAACGCGTTGTCGGGCACGATGCCGAGGCCGACCTCGTTGCTGACGAGGACGACCGGACTCTTGAGGCGGGGCAGGGCCTCGGCGAGCCGTGCGACCTCGCGCGTCCAGTCGCGCTCCGCATGGAGCAGGTTGGACAGCCATAATGTCAGACAGTCGACGAGCCTTGCGCCGCCGCCATCGGTCTCAGTCAGCGCCTGCACGAGGTCCAGCGGCTCCTCGCGCTCGATCCAGTCGGTTCCGCGCCGCGCGCGATGTCCTGCAATGCGCTCCGTCATTTCGGCATCGAGCGCCTCGGCCGTTGCGATGTACACGGGCTGCCCCGGAAAGTTGTGCGCGCGCGCCTCCGCGCGCCGGCTCTTGCCCGATCGCGCTCCGCCCGTGATCAAAATGACGGCCATCAAAGTCTCCTGTCGGCCAGCACTAATCACCAAACGCGGGCAAAGACAAAGCCGAAATCAGGCAGACGGGGGCTTGCGCTCGGCCGGGGTCTTGCGCATCAGGGGCAAAGCGAGACGGGAGAGCTGCGTGGGTTTTGCGGGCGCGATGGTGGTGGCGATGGCGGTGGATGCCCTGGTGGGCTGGCCATCGCCGCTGTTCGCGCGGATCGGCCATCCCGTGACCTGGCTCGGCCGGCTGATCACGGCCATCGATACCGCCTGGAATCGGCCGTCCGATGCGCCGGCGCTTCGCCGCGTCGCGGGCATTGCCGGCGCGCTCGTCGTGATCGCGCTGTCCGCCGCGCTCGGTTGGGTGCTTCAGTCCATGCTCTCCTCGGGCTGGATCGGGATCGTGCTGGTGGGCGTCCTCGCCTGGCCGCTGGTCGCGTTGCGTTCGCTGGGCGATCACGTGGCTGCGGTCGCGGATCCGTTGCAGGCCGGCGACATCGCCGGCGCGCGCGCGGCCGTGTCGCGCATCGTCGGGCGCGATCCCTTTACGCTTGACGAGGCCGGCGTCGCGCGTGCGGCTCTCGAGAGCCTGGCGGAGAATGCTTCCGACGGCATCGTCGCGCCCGTGTTCTGGGGCGCGCTGTTCGGCTTGCCCGGCGTCTTCGGCTACAAGGCTATTAACACGCTGGACTCGATGATCGGCCATCGCACCGAGCGGCACGAGGCGTTCGGCTGGGCCGCAGCGCGCATCGACGATGTCGCAAACTTCATTCCGGCGCGTCTCACCGGCTTTCTCTTCGTGCTGCTGGCGCCGCGGCCGCCAGAGGCGCTGTCGTGCATGACGCGGGACGCGAACCGCCACCGCTCGATCAATGCCGGTTGGCCGGAAGCCGCCATGGCCGGCGCGCTTGGCGTGCGGCTCAGCGGTCCCCGCATCTATCACGGCAGCATCACCAACGAGCCCTGGCTGAACGAAGGTGCACGCGATCCGCTCGCCGCCGACCTCAAGCATGGGCTGACGATCTATCGCCGCGCCATGCTGCTGCTCGCCGGCGTCCTTGCGATCCTCGCCTTCGCGTGAAAGAACAAGACATGCGCGAGCACGGTGGAAACCTCGATCAGGCCCGGCAACGTTTCGGCGGACGCGCGGAGGACTGGATCGATCTCTCGACGGGGATCAACCGGCGGCCTTACCCGGCCGTCGAGGTGAGTCTGCCGCAGTGGAGCGCTTTGCCGTCGCGATCCGAGATCGAGTCGCTGCATCAGGCCGCGCAACACGCCTATGGGACGCGCGCGCCGGTCGTTGCGCTAGGTGGCGCGCAGGCCGCGATTCAATTGCTGCCGCACATTGCATCGCGCGGCCACGCCCGCATTCTCGCGCCGACTTATAACGAGTATGCCGCGGTTCTTGTGGCCGCGGGCTGGGACGTTGAAGAGGTCGGCGAGCTGGATGCGCTCGCAGGCACCGACCTCGCCCTTGTCGTCAACCCCAACAATCCCGACGGCCGATGCCACCAACCCGAGACGCTGCTGGCGCTGCTGCCGCGCGTCGGCCGCCTCGTGATCGACGAAAGCTTTGCCGACGCGCTGCCGCACCTGTCGCTTGCGCGTGAGGCCGATCGGCCGGGACTGTTGATCCTGCGCTCATTCGGAAAGTTCTACGGGCTTGCCGGCCTGCGGCTCGGTTTCGCGCTCGGCAATGCGACCGATGTCGCAGCGCTCGCGGCGATGTCCGGCCCGTGGCCGGTGTCGGGCGCCGCGATTGCCATCGGGCAACGCGCCTTGCGCGATGATGACTGGGCCAAGGCAACCGCAGCGCGGCTCGTGCGCGACAGCATTCGGCTCGACGCCATGGTGCAGTCGCAAGGCTGGCGGCTCGTCGGCGGCACGCCGCTGTTTCGTCTCTACGAGACCGGCGACGCGCTGGTAGCGCAGGACAAGCTCGCGCGTGCCCACATCTGGTCGCGCGTCTTCGCGCAGAAGCCGACATGGTTGCGTCTGGGGCTTCCGGGCGGCGAGCCGGAATGGACGCGCCTCGCGGATGTGCTGGCGCGCTGAGCGCTCAGCGCGCCAGCGCGAGCAGGCCTTCGACATCAAGATGCGTCTCGATGTGCTCGGCGAGCGCGTCGAGCGCGCTTTCGACCCTGGCGTGGTAGGGCTCGTCGCCACCGGGAATGTCGAGTTTTGCAAGAAACGCCTTGCGGAAATCATCCGAGGTGAAGAGGCCGTGCAGATAGCTGCCGTGCACCCGCCCGTCGCGTGAGATGGCGCCTTCCGGTGCGCCGTCGAGCCTTGCGAACGGGCGTGCGCGATCCGGCCCTTCGGTGCGGCCGATGTGAATTTCGTAGGCCTCGATCGGCTGGTCGGTAGCCGTATGCACGGCTGCGACGCGCGTCAGCGTCTTCTGCGCGCTCATCTCCGTCGTCACGTTGAGAAGCCCGAGGCCTGGCGTTTCGCCTGCCGGCCCTTCGATACCGTCGGGATCGGCGACGCTTCGCCCCAGCATCTGGTAGCCGCCGCAGAGGCCGAGCACGTGACCACCCCTGCGGTGATGGGCGAGGAGATCAATGTCCCAGCCCTGCGCGCGCAGGAAGGCGAGATCGCCCCGGGTGGACTTGGAACCGGGGATGATGACAAGGCGGACGTCACCGGGGATCGCTTCGCCCGGTCGCACCATCACAAGATCGACGCCGGGCTCCAGCTTCAAGGGATCAAGGTCGTCGAAATTGGCGATCCGCGACAATGCGAGACAGGCGATCTTGTACTGGCCCGGCTTTCGCGCGTCGCGCAGCCCCAGCGCATCCTCGGCCGGAAGCTCGCCGGCGCGCGTGAACCACGGCAGCACGCCGAAGCCGTGCCAGGACGTTTTCGTTTCGATCAGCCGGTAGCCGTCGTCGAACAGCGTGGGATCGCCGCGGAACTTGTTGATGACAAAGCCCCGGATCATCGCGGCATCGTCCGGGTCGATCACCATCTTGATCCCGACGAGTTGCGCGATGACACCGCCGCGATCGATGTCGCCGACCAGCACCACCGGCACGTCGGCCTTGCGCGCAAAGCCCATATTGGCGATGTCGGCCTTGCGCAGATTGACTTCGGCCGGGCTGCCGGCACCCTCGACCAGCACGACGTCGGCGCGCGTCTTCAGCCGCTCAAAGCTCTCCAGCACGGCGCCCATCAAGGAAGGCTTCATTGCAGCGTAGTCGCGGGCGCGTGCGGTGGCGATGCGCTTACCGTGCACGATCACCTGTGCGCCGATATCGGTCTCAGGCTTGAGCAGCACCGGGTTCATGTCGGTGTGCGGCTCGACGCCCGCGGCGAGGGCCTGAAGCGCCTGGGCACGGCCGATCTCGCCGCCATCAACCGTGACGGCGGCATTGTTCGACATGTTCTGCGGTTTGAACGGGAGCACACGCAGGCCGCGCCGCGTGAACGCGCGCGCAAGGCCGGCGACGATGAGCGATTTGCCCACGTCCGAGCCGGCCCCCTGGATCATCAATGCGCGCGCCATTGCGATCTTGTCTCAGAACTCGACGCCGGCTTGCGCCTTGATGCCCGAGCGGAACGGATGCTTAACCAGCGTCATCTCCGTGACGAGATCGGCGATCTCGATCAGCTCGTCCTTCGCGTTGCGGCCGGTGAGGACGACATGCGTCATCGGCGGCTTCGAGGTCTTCAGGAAATCGACGACCTCGGCGATGTCGAGATAGTCGTAGCGCAGCGCGATGTTGATCTCGTCGAGCACGACCATGCGCAGCCGTTCATCGGATATCAGCTCCTTCGCCTTCTCCCAGCCGGCGCGTGCCGCGGCGATGTCGCGGGCGCGGTCCTGCGTCTCCCAGGTGAAGCCTTCGCCCATCGCATGGAACTGGCAGAGATCGCCGAAATGGCCGGTGAGCAGCCGCCGCTCGCCTGTATCCCAGGCGCCCTTGATGAACTGGACCACGGCGCAGGGGAAGCCATGAGCGACGCAGCGGACGATCATGCCGAAGGCCGACGAGGACTTGCCCTTGCCGGCGCCGGTATGGACGATGATGAGGCCCTTCTCGCCGCTCTTGGTCGCCATGATCTTGTCGCGGGCGACCTTGATTTTCGCCATTTTCGCAGCGTGCCGTGTGTCGGTGTCCTCGGTGGTTCGGGTATCGGGTTCAGGCGTCATCGGACGGGGTCCTTCGGCTTGACAAGTGGCGGCCATGGGCAAATGGTGGGCCCGCGTTGGTTCCTGTCCTACGACAGGCGAAGAGGGAATGCGATAGGGCGCGAATCGGCAAGATTTGAGCCCAAAATGCAGCCGCCCCCGCGACCGTGACCGGAGAGATGCCCGAAGCCACTGATCCCCCGGGATCGGGAAGGCGGGGATCGAAGGGACAAACCCTGCTCCGCAAGCCGGGAGACCTGCCAGCGCGGAGTTTGAGACCGGCGGACGGGGTGTTCCGCGACGGGGAAACGAGCCTTCGCCAGAACGGCTCGTGCGCCTCATCGCCTCCGGCCGTCTTTCGTGGAAGGGGCGATGACCGTCACGCTTCATGTCTGCATCACCTGCCGTGCCGGCCAGACGCTCGCCGAGGGCGAAGTCACGCCCGGAAAGCGCCTGCATGGCGCGATCCTCGACGCCGGTGTGCCCGAGGGCGTCACCGTGGTTCCCGTCGAATGTCTTTCGGCTTGCAGCCAGGGCTGCTCGGTGGCGCTGAGCGCGCCCGGCCGCTGGTCCTATGTTTATGGCCGATTGTCCGATGCCAACGCACGCGATGTGGTCGCGGGTGCCACGGCCTATGCGGCGGCGCCTGACGGCATCGTACCCTGGCGCAGCCGTCCCGAGATCTTCCGCAAGCAGTCGCTTGCCCGTATTCCCCCCATTGCCGTCGTGCCGGAGGCCGCCGAATGAACTCGCTCGCAAAAGTGCCGGTTACGGTCGTCACCGGTTTTCTGGGGTCCGGCAAGACCACGCTGATCCAGCACCTTCTCAGCAATGCCAACGGCAAGAAGCTCGCGGTGCTCGTCAACGAGTTCGGCAGCGAGGGTGTCGACGGCGAGATCCTGAAATCCTGCGCTGATGCGAACTGCCCGGAAGAGAATATCGTCGAGCTCGCCAATGGCTGCATCTGCTGCACCGTCGCCGACGATTTCATTCCGACCATGGAGCAGCTTCTGGCGCGGCCCGTGAAGCCCGATCACATCCTGATCGAGACATCGGGCCTGGCGCTGCCAAAGCCGCTGCTCAAGGCGTTCGACTGGCCGGAGATCCGTTCGCGCATCACGGTCGACGGCGTGATCGCACTCGCCGATGCCGAGGCCGTCGCAGCCGGCCGCTTCGCGCCGGATCCCGACGCGGTCGAAGCGCAGCGTGCGGCGGATGAAAATCTCGATCACGAGACGCCGCTGTCGGAGGTGTTCGAGGACCAGATCGCCTGCGCCGACATCGTGCTGCTGACCAAGGCCGATCTTGCCGGCGCCGCAGGCCTCGAGGCAGCCAAGGCGGCGATCTTGGCCGAGATGCCGCGCCGCGTGCCGATGCTGCCGGTCACAGATGGCGCGATCGACGTGCGCGTGATCCTCGGCCTGGGTGCTGCCGCGGAGAATGATCTCGCCGCGCGGCCCTCGCATCATGATGGCGAGGAGGAGCACGAGCATGACGACTTTGCCTCCGTCGTGATCGATCTTCCGGAGGTCAGGGATATCGACGGGCTGGTCGCATCGATCCAGAAGCTTGCGCGTGAGCAGAACGTGCTGCGTGCCAAGGGCTATATCGCCGTCGCGGGCAAGCCGATGCGCCTGTTGCTGCAGGCGGTCGGCGAGCGCGTGCGGCACCAGTTCGATAAGCCCTGGAGCACGGGCGCGCGGCAGTCGAAGCTGGTCGTGATCGGCGAACACGGCGATATCGACGAGGCCGCAATCAGGGCAGGACTTGGTATCTGATGCACGTCGTCTTCCGCGAGAGCCGCGGTCTGGAGGAGACCGCGACGCCAAGGGACATCGGCCAGGACCCGGCCGATCTCGTGGTGCTCTCGTTCTCGGACTCGGATCTTGCCGCATTCGCGGCCGGCTGGCGGCGCGGCCGCGACAGCCTGCCGTCGCTGCGGCTCGCCAATCTTGCGGAGCTGCGTCATCCGCTCTCGGTCGATACCTATATCGAGCGCACGCTTTCGCAGGCGCGCGGCATTCTGGTGCGCCTGATCGGCGGTGAATCCTACTGGTCCTACGGGCTCGCGGCCCTTCACCAATTGGCAAAGGACCGTAACATCGTGCTGGCGGTGCTGCCGGCCGACGGCCGAGACGATACGCGGCTGGATGCGTACTCGACCCTGCCGGTCTCGACGCTGCGGCGGCTGAAGGTGCTCTGCGACACCGGCGGTCCGGTCGCAGCGCAAGCCGCGATCGCGCAGCTTGCGCTGGCCTCGGGTCTCTATGCCGGGCCGGTCGTCGGCGAAATGAACGTTCCCGAAATGGGGTTCTACGATCCTGTACGCGGCGTGATCGCGGCGCCCCCTGGCTCCGACGGCAAGCCGCGCGCGCTTGTGACCTTCTATCGCGCCTATCTCACCGCCGCGGACACCGGTCCCGTTGATGCCCTGATCGCGGCGTTGCGCAAGCAGGGCTTTGACGCCTTTGGCGTGTTCGTCGTCTCGCTGAAGGCTGCGGGCGTTGCGGATTGGCTGCGCGCGCATCTTACGCAAAGCCCTCCGGCGGCGATCGTCAATGCGACGGCGTTCTCCGCGGCGGGCGATGACGGCACGACGCCGTTCGATGCAGCCTCATGCCCGGTGTTCCAGGTCGCGCTCTCGACGGCACGACGGGAGGACTGGTCGGAGTCGCTGCGCGGCCTGTCGCCCGGCGACCTCGCGATGCATGTGGTGCTGCCCGAGGTCGATGGCCGCCTGTTCGCGGGCGTGGTGAGTTTCAAATCGGCCGCTGCGCGCGATCACGATCTGCAATTCTCCCATCTTGCTCATCGTGCGGATGAAGAGCGCGTGAATGTGGTTGCCGCACGTGTTGCGGCCTGGCGGCAGCTTGCGGAGAAGCCGGCCGGTACGAGGCGGCTGGCGATCGTGCTCTCGAATTATCCGGGTCGTCCGCACCAGATCGCGCACGCGGTCGGTCTCGACGCGCTCGCCTCGGTCGAAGCGCTATTGTTCGATCTTGCTGAGACCGGCTTCGACGTCTCGCCGGCGCACGCGCTCGGCGAGACCCTTCTGACGCGGCAGTTGACCTGCAGCGTTGCCGACTATCGCGCGGCGCTCTCGCGTCTTCCGCAGCAATTGCAGGACGATCTCGCGCAAGCCTGGGGCGCGCCGGAAGACGATCCAAGCTGCTGCAACGGCGCGTTCCATTTTGCTGGCCTTGCATGCGGCAAGTCGATCATCGCCGTCCAGCCGGAGCGCGGTGAGGCGAGCACGCGCGATGCTGACTACCACGATCTCGCCCGCACGCCGCGCCACGCCTATGTCGCGTTCTATCTCTGGCTCCGGCAGCAGGGCATCGATGCCGTCGTGCACATGGGCGCGCACGGCACGCTGGAATGGCTGCCCGGAAAATCCGTCGCACTGTCGTTGAGCTGCTGGCCGGAGGCGCTGATTGGCGATCTGCCGGTCATCTATCCCTTCATCGTCAACGATCCCGGCGAGGCTGCACAGGCCAAGCGGCGCATCTCTGCCGTCACGATCGGCCACCTGCCGCCGCCGCTCGCGCAATCCGCGGTGCCGGAAGGCTTGCGCCGGCTTGAACGGCTCCTCGACGAATATTCGACGGCCGATGGTCTCGATCCCGCCCGCCGCCAGCGGTTGATCGCCGCGATCCGCGACGAAGCCCGCGCCGCCGGGCTTGAGGACGATCTCGGCCTGAGCCCCGCGGCTGCGCCGGCCGAAGCAATCCCGCGCATCGATCGCTTCGTCTGCGACCTCAAGGAAAGTCAGTTCGGCGACGGGCTGCACGTGTTCGGCCGCGGCGCCTGCGGCGATGCGGAGCGGGACGCGCTGCGCGCCGCGCTTGCGGGACAACGCGTCGCGCCGGGGCCGTCGGGCTCGCCCTATCGCGGCCGCCAGGACGTGCTGCCCACCGGGCGTAACCTGTTTGCGGTCGATCCGCGCGCCGTGCCGACGCCGTCGGCGCATGCGCAAGGCATCAAGCTCGCGGAAGAGCTGCTCCGCCGCCACTTGCAGGATCACGGCGACTGGCCGAAAGGGCTCGTCGTCGATCTCTGGGGCTCGGCAACGATGCGCACCGCAGGCGAGGAGTTTGCTATGGCGCTGCATCTCGCCGGCCTTGCGCCGCGCTGGGATCACGCCTCTGGGCGTGTGACTGGCTACGACATCATCGCACCGGCCGAGCTCGGCCGTCCCCGCATCGACGTCACGCTGCGTGTATCGGGCCTGTTCCGGGACGTGTTTTCAGGTCTCGCTCAAATGTTCGAGGCCGCAGCCGAGGCGCTCTCCGCGCGCGAGGAGGAGGGCGATGAGAATCCGTATCGCCATTGCGAGGCCCGCGTGTTCGCGCCGCGCCCCGGACAATACGGCGTCGGCCTATCGTCGATCCCGGATGTCTTCACGCCCGATACGCGCGAGGCCGCAGGCGAAGCCTGGCTCGCGGCTTCATCCTGGGCGTTCTCCGCCGATGGCGCGATGCAGCCCGATCGCGCCGGCATCGAGGCGCGGCTTGCCGCCGCCGATGCGTTCGTTCACGTTCAGGACTTGCCGGAAACTGATCTCTTGCTCGCCGCCGATTACGCCGCGCATGAAGCAGGCGTCGCGGCAGCCGCAGCACGCCTCGGCGCGGCCGCGCCATCGCTCTATCATCTCGACGCAACGCGGCCCGAGCAGCCGCATGCGCGTACGCTGACCGAGGAGATTTCGCGTGTGGTGCGTGCGCGGGCCGCCAACCCGGCCTGGATCGCCGGCATGATGCGCCACGGCTTTCGCGGCGCCGCCGAGATCACGGCGACGCTGGAGCATATGGCCGCCTTCGCTCATCTGGCCGGCGCCGTGCCGCCGCATCTGTTCGATCTCTACTTCGACGCGACGCTCGGCAATGACGACGTCCGCACCTTCATGGCGCGCGAGAATCCGGCGGCGCTGGCTGCGATGGAGGCATGCTTCACGCGCCTGCATGAGGCGTCGCTCTGGCAAACGCGCCGCAATTCGATCGCGGCGGCGCTGCGAGAGGCCTCATGAGCGCGGTCGCGATCAAGGGCTGGTGTCCCGGCGCGCTTCGGCCGATGCAGTCGGGCGATGGCCTTGTGGTCCGCATCCGCCCGTTCGGCGGGCGGCTCGAAGCAACACAAATTGTCGGCATTGCCGATCTCGCCGGGCGTTACGGCAATGGCCTGATCGACGTGACGAGCCGCGCCAATCTCCAGATCAGGGGCGTCGATGAACGGGGGCATGGGCCGCTGCTCGATGGGCTTGCGCGATTGGGATTGCTCGACCCCGATCAGGCGACGGAATCGCGGCGCAATATTCTGGTGACACCGTTCTGGGACAATCGCGACGAGACGCAGGCGCTCGCTGCGGAGCTGGAGGAAGCGCTGGCCGACAGCGCGCTCGAGCTTCCGACAAAATTCGGCTTCGCTATCGATGATGGGACATCGCGCGTGCTCGCCGGCGATTCCGCCGATGTGCGCATCGAGCGCGACCGCGTGGGCCGGCTTTTGGTACGGGCCGACGGCGCAAAGCTCGGTCGGTCCGTTACGCGTGGACAAGCTGTGACGACGGCGCTGGCGTTGGCAGAATGGTTCATCGCTTCCGGCGGTATCAAGGGCGGGCGAGGGCGCATGGCCACTCATCTCGCGCGTGGTGTGACATTGCCCGGGACATTGGGCGGCGAGACCGAGCCCGCGCCGATCACGGCCGCGGCGCGCCCCGGCCAATATCCGCAAGGCGCGCTGGTCGGCATCGCCTTCGGGCAATTGCCGCACACGACGCTGCATCAGCTATCCGATTGTGGACATGCGCTGCGCATGACGCCATGGCGAATGGTCCTCAGCGAAGGCAAGCGGGAGATGCCGAGCGCGGCGGGCCTCATCACCGACGCCTTTGATCCCTCGCTGCGCGTCATCGCCTGCAGCGGCGCGCCGCGCTGCCGCGAGGCGCATGCCGACACCCGGGCGCTTGCGGCGGTACTCGCGCCGCGCATCGCTGCCGACACCCGGCTTCATGTTTCCGGCTGCGCCAAGGGCTGCGCCCATTCCGGCGCGGCTGCGGTTACGCTGGTGGCGACCCGCGCCGGATTCGATCTCGTCCGCGACGGCTCGACGCGCGATGAGCCGGTCTTGCGCGGCTTGAGTGGCGCCGACATCGTCGGTGATCCTTCCATTCTGTTGGGAGGCCACTGATGCCGCATCTCTATGAGACCGATGGCGCGGCGATCTATCGGCAATCCTTTGCTACCATCCGCGCGGAGGCGGATCTGGCCCGCTTCACAGCTGATGAAGAGCAGGTCGTGGTGCGGATGATCCATGCCGCCGGCATGGTGGGCCTCGAGGCGCACATCCGCTTCACGCCGGGCATGGCAACCGCGGCGCGGGCTGCCTTAAAGAATGGCGCGCCGATCCTGTGCGACGCGCGCATGGTCTCGGAGGGAATTACGCGCGCGCGACTTCCCGCCGGAAATGCCGTCATCTGCACGCTCGGCGATGTCGCCGTTCCCACGCTCGCGCAATCCATGCGCAACACGCGCTCGGCCGCGGCACTGGAGCTATGGCGGCCGCATCTCGATGGTGCGATCGTTGCGATCGGCAATGCGCCGACCGCGCTGTTTCATCTTCTCAACATGCTGGAGGATCGCGACTGTCCGCGGCCAGCAGCGATCATCGGCTGTCCCGTCGGCTTCGTCGGTGCCGCCGAATCCAAGGCCGCGCTGATGGCCGATCCGCCGGCACCGGCGCTGACGGTCGAGGGCCGCCTCGGCGGCTCGGCGATCACCGTTGCTGCCGTGAACGCGCTGGCGAGCCGGAGCGAATAGCGATGGGACGCATCATCTGTTGCGGTCTCGGTCCCGGCGATCCTGATTTGATGAGCGTGCGCGCGGACCGAATGGTGCGGGCGGCGAAGCACGTTGCCTATTTCCGCAAGAAGGGCGGGCCCGGCCAGGCGCGGCGCATCGTCGAGGGCATGCTTGCAACTGAGGTGACCGAGTATCCGATGGAATATCCGGTCACCACCGAGATCGCTTTCGACAGTCCAGAATATGTTCGGCTCCTTGCCGGTTTCTACGACGAATGGGCGGAGCGCCTGGCGCGGCTTGCTCGCGCTGTCGATGTCGTCGTGCTCTGCGAAGGCGATCCTTACTTCTACGGCTCCTTCATGCATCTGCATACGCGCCTGCAAGGTCGTGTCGAGATCGAGGTGATCGCCGGCATTCCCGGCATGGTCGGCTGCTGGAACGCTGTCGGCCAGCCGATCGCGCTCGGCGACGACGTCACGACGGTGCTGATGGGCACGTTGGCCGAGGATGAGCTCGAACGGCGCATGCGCGATTCCAATGCGCTCGTCATCATGAAGACCGGCCGCAATCTCCAGAAAGTGCACCGCGCGCTCGCCGCTACCGGCCGGCTCGACGATGCCTGGCTGGTGGAGCGCGGCACCATGCCGGGCGAGCGGGTCGCGCGGCTCGCCGACGTCGATGCGGCCGAGTGTCCCTACTTCGCGATCGTGCTCGTGCACGGCAAGGGACGTTTCATGGATAGCGCCGAATGACGGGTACGCTGACCATTGCGGGCCTTGGGCCGGGCAGCGACGCGGTGGTGACGTCGGAGGTCTCCGCCGCGCTTGCGGCTGCAACCGACATTCTGGGCTATGCGCCCTATGTCGCGCGCGTGGCGCCACGGGCCGGACTTAAGCTGCATCCCTCGGACAATCGCGAAGAGCTGCAGCGCGCAAGCGAGGCCTTGCGTCTCGCCGCCGAAGGCGGGCAGGTCGTCGTCGTCTCCTCTGGCGATCCCGGCGTTTTTGCGATGGCCTCTGCCGTGTTCGAGGCACTCGAACAGACGCCGCAATGGCGCGATCTGCCGATCCGCGTGCTACCCGGCGTCACTGCCATGCTGGCGGCGGCGGCGCGCGCGGGCGCGCCGCTCGGCCATGATTTCTGCGCGATCAATCTCTCGGACAATCTGAAGCCATGGGCGGTGATCGAGAAGCGCCTGCGGCTCGCCGCGGAAGCCGATTTTGCCATTGCAATGTACAATCCGAGATCAGTGAGCCGGCCGGAAGGATTTGGCCACGCGCTGTCCGTGTTGAAAGACGCTGGCTGCGGCGAGCGCCTGGTGATTTTCGCGCGTGCGGTCAGTGCACCAGACGAACGGATCGAAACCGTCACATTGCACGAGGCCCGACCCGAGATGGCCGACATGCGCACGCTCGTGATCGTCGGCAATTCGCAGACGCGTCGCGTTGGCCGCTGGGTCTATGCGCCGAGGCAGGTCCGATGACCGAGCCACTGCATCGCTTCGGTGACGCTCTCCACCCGCGATCTCTCGGGCAGCTCCGGCCGCGCGATCATGATCACGGGCAGACCGAGCGCGCGGGCGGCGTCGATCTTGGCGCGTGCGCCATCGCCGCCGGAGTTGCGGGCGACGATCCACGCGATACCGCGCGTGCGCATCATTTCGAGTTCGCCATCAAGCGTGAAAGGTCCGCGCGACACGATCACGTCTGCCGCGAAGGGCGGGGGCGCTGCGGGCGGATCGACGAAACGCAGCGTGTAGGCATGCTGCGGCTTGGTCGCGAACGGCGCGATGTGCTGGCGGCCGATGGCGAGGAATACGCGAGCCGGCGCCTCGGGAAGCGCAGCGACCGCGGCGTTGACGTCAGCGACCTCGATCCAGTTGTCGCCGGGCGCTCGGCCCCAGGGCGCGCGTTCGAGTGCAAGCAGCGGCGTGGCCGTATCCTTGCAGGCCTCGATCGCGTTGCGGCTCATCTCCGCGGCGAAGGGATGCGTCGCATCGACCACATGCGTGATGCCTTCACGTCGAATGTAGTCGGCAAGACCACTCGGCCCACCAAAACCGCCGATGCGGGTCGGCAGCGGCTGGCCGGCAGGAGCGCGGGTGCGGCCGCCATAGGAGTACACCGCGTCGATACCCGCGCGCGCGATCTCCGCCGCGAGCAGGCTCGCGTCGGCCGTTCCGCCCAGAACGAGGGCGCGCGTCATGGCTGATCCCTGGCTGACCATCATCGGTATCGGCGAAGATGGCCTTGCCGGCCTCTCGGACGCAAGCCGAAAGGCGCTCGCCGAGGCCGAAACCGTCTTCGGCGGCGAGCGTCATCTTGCACTCGCAGGCATAACCGGCCGCGGCCGTCCGTGGCCGGTGCCGTTCGACGCGGAAATCGTGCTGAGCCGTCGCGGTCGTCCGACAGTGGTGCTCGCCTCCGGCGATCCGTTCTGGCACGGCGCCGGTGGAAGCCTTGCCGAGAAACTCGATCGCAGCGAATGGACCGCGTACACCGCGCCGTCGACGTTCTCGCTCGTCGCGGCGCGACTGGGCTGGCGACTCGAATCAGTCGTTTGTCTCGGTCTCCACGCCGCGCCATTCGAACGCCTCGTGGCGCATCTGGCGCAAGGTGTGCGGATCATTTGCCTGGTCCGCGACAACAACGCGGCAGGCGACCTCGCAAGATGGCTGACCGCCCACGGCTGGGGCGCTTCGACATTCTGGAATCTCACCGCGCTCGGCGGACCAAGTGAAAGCGTGACGCAGCATCGCGCCGACAGTTATACGAGCGCTTCCACCGGCAACGTGGTCGCGGTGGCGCTGGAGGCGAGGGGAGCGCAGGGCATTCCCCGCAGCTCGGGCCTGTCGGACGATCTCTTCGTCCACGACGGCCAGATCACCAAGCGGCCAGTGCGCGCGCTCGCGCTGTCGGCGCTGGGACCACGCCCTGGCGAGCGGTTGTGGGACATTGGCGCCGGCTCAGGCTCGATCTCGGTCGAATGGGCACTGGGCGGAGGAACTGCGATCGCTGTCGAGGCGCGCGAGGATCGCGCTGCGAACATTCGCCGCAACGCGGCGGCGTTCGGATTGGCGCATCGGATTGCTGTCATCACAGGAAAGGCGCCTGAAGTTCTGGCTTCGCTGGAAGCGCCGAACGCTGTCTTCATCGGCGGAGGTCTCGATAGCGTGATGTTCGACGCTGTCTGGTCGCGGATTCTGGCTGGCACGCGGCTGGTTGCCCATGCCGTGACGCTGGAGACGGACGCGCTGCTCGGTGAGTTGCACCAGCGCCACGGCGGCGAGTTGATGCGGGTCGAGATCGCGCATGTCGGCCCGCTCGGCCGCTATCGCTCCTGGGAGGCGGCGCGTCCGGTGGTGCAATGGAGCGCGGTCCGATGAAAGTTGCCGGTCTCGGGTTCAAGACGGATGTGACGCTTGCCTCGCTTCGCGAGGCGCTGGTTGCGGCCGGCGGTTCCGCGGGCCTTTCCGCTGTCGCAACGGTCAGCCACAAGGCGGACGCGGAACCACTCAAGCTGCTCGCACGCGAGTGTGGCGTGCCGATCAAGGGCATTCCGGCCGAAGTCCTGGCTGGCACCGCAACGCCGACCCAATCAATGCTCATCGTGGAAAAATTCGGTACGGGATCGATCGCCGAGGCCGCAGCAATTGCTGCGGCCGGGCCCGGCGCGCGGCTGATTGCGACGCGGGCGGTCTCGCAGGATCGGACCGCGACGGCGGCGATCGCAGAAGGAGACGGCGCATGACGGTGCATTTCATCGGCGCGGGGCCGGGCGCGGCCGATCTCCTGACCTTGCGCGGACGCGACCTGATCGTCGCCTGTCCGGTCTGCCTCTATGCCGGTTCGCTTGTCCCCGCGGGCGTGCTGGCGCATTGCCCGCCGGGTGCGCGGATCGTCAATACCGCGCCTTTGTCGCTCGACGAGATCATCGCCGAGATTGCCGCCGCGCATGCGCAAGGCAAGGACATCGCGCGGCTGCATTCCGGCGATCTGTCGATCTGGTCGGCGATGGGCGAGCAGTTGCGTCGCCTGCGTGCGCTCGGCATTCCCTACAGCGTCACGCCGGGCGTGCCGGCCTTCTCGGCGGCTGCGGCGGCGCTCGAGGCCGAGCTGACGCTGCCTGGTCTCGCACAGACCGTGGTGCTGACGCGCACGCCGGGCCGTGCCAGCGCAATGCCCGAAGGCGAGAAGCTCGCCGCCTTTGCCGCAACCGGCGCGGTGCTCGCGATCCATCTGTCGATCCATCTGCTCGACAAGGTCATCGTCGAGCTCACGCCGCATTACGGCGCGGACTGCCCGGTCGCCATCGTCTGGCGCGCGAGCTGGCCGGACCAGCGCATCGTGCGCGCCACGCTGTCCACCCTCGATGCCGCGGTCGGTGCCGAGCTCGAACGCACCGCGCTCATCCTAGTCGGCAAGACGCTGGGCTCTGCGGATTTTTCCGAGAGCCGTCTCTATGCCGCAGATTATGACCGCCGCTATCGCCCGGTCGGCCCCGAGCCGCGCTTTCCGGAGGCCTCATGACGACCAGTCTCGTCATCTCCGCACCGGCCTCCGGCGTCGGCAAGACGACGCTGACGCTGGCGCTTGCGCGCGCCTGGCGTGATCGTGGCCTCAAGGTGCAGTGTTTCAAGAGCGGGCCCGACTATATCGATCCGGCATTCCACGCTGCCGCCACGGAGCGCGCTTCCGTCAACCTCGATAGCTGGGCCATGGACCGCGCAATGATCGCCCACTTGGTCAGTCGCGGCACTGATGCCGATATCGTGCTTGCCGAGGGCTCGATGGGCCTGTTCGACGGTGTCGCCGCGCGCGGCGTCTGCGGCACCGGCGCCACCGCCGATATCGCGGAGATGATGGGCTGGCCGGTGCTGCTGGTGATCGATCCATCCGGACAGGCGCAGACGGCTGCAGCGATCGCCGCGGGCCTGCGTGATTACCGCGCCGGCGTGCGCCTTGCCGGCGTGGTGCTCAACCGCGTCGCGAGCCCGCGTCACGAAGATCTCGTGCGGCGCGCGCTCAGCGATGCCGGCATCGCCGTGTTCGGCGCGCTGCCGCGTCACGCCGAGATCAGCCTGCCGAAGCGCCACCTCGGTCTCGTGCAGGCCGAGGAGCAAGCGGAGATCGGCGGCTTGATCGGGGAGGCTGCGCGCTTCGTCGCTGAGCATGTCGATCTCGATGCGGTGTTGCGATCGGCGGCCGCCTGGACGCCTCAAACGGCGACCAATGGCCTGAGTGTGACGCCGCCCGGGCAGCGCATTGCGCTGGCCCGCGACGCCGCGTTCTCGTTCGTCTATCCGCACATGTTGGAAGCCTGGCGCGCGGCCGGCGCCGAGATCGTGACATTCTCGCCGCTCGCCGACGAGGGACCCGATGCGAGTGCCGATGTCTGCTGGCTGCCCGGCGGCTATCCCGAACTGCATGCCGGTCAGCTCGCAGCCAATGCGCGCTTTCGCAGCGGCTTGCGCGCCTTTGCCGAGACGCGGCCCGTGCATGGCGAATGCGGAGGCTATATGGTGCTGGGCACGGCCTTGACCGACGCCGACGGTGTCCGCCACGAGATGACGGGCCTGCTCGGGCTGGAGACGAGCTTTGCAAAGCGCCGCATGCATCTGGGCTATCGTCTCGCCGAACTCGCCGCGCCAATGCCGGGGCATCGGGCCGGCGCACGCCTGCGCGGCCATGAATTCCACTATTCAACCATCATCGCGCAGCCTGATACTGCACTTGCGGTCGTGCGCGATGCCACCGGCGCAGTCATTGCCGAGACCGGCTCGCGCCGCAACCGTGCCACGGGCACGTTCTTCCATCTGATCGCGGAGGACCGGTGAGCGGCTTCGTCTCCTTCGTCTCCGCCGGTCCCGGCGATCCCGAACTCCTCACGGTGAAGGGGGTGGCGCGGCTGCGCGAGGCCGACGTCGTGCTCTATGATGACCTCGCCTCCGGCGCGATCCTCGATCTCGCCCGGCCCGGCGCCAATCTCGTCGCGGTGGGCAAGCGCGCGGGGCGCCCCTCGACCAAGCAGCAGCACGTCAACCGCCTGTTGGTCGACTATGCCGCGACCGGCGCGCGCGTGGTGCGGCTGAAGTCGGGCGATGCCGGAATATTCGGACGTCTGGAAGAGGAGATCGAGACGCTGCGCGCGGCCGGCATCGGCTACGAGATCATCCCCGGCGTCACCTCGGCATGTGTCGCGGCTGCCGAGGCCGGCATTCCCCTGACCCGGCGCCACACCTCGCGCCGGGTACAGTTCGTGACCGGGGCCGATGTCACCGGCGAACTGCCCAAGAATCTCAATTGGGCTGCGCTGGCCGATCCAGAGGCGACGACCGTGGTCTATATGGGCCGCCGCACATTCCCGGATCTCGCCGCGAAGCTGATCGCGCATGGGCTTTCCCCGGACACACCGGCGCTGTTCGCCGAATCCCTCGGTCGCCCGGACGAGCGGTTGCTGCGCACCACGATCGCCGAGCTGGCCAGGCAGCTCGCGCGGGGCGGCGCAGCCACGACGGCCGCCGTCATCGTGTTCGGCGCCCTGGCGGAGGCTGGTTGATCGTGCTGACGCTCTCGCTGATAGGCATCGGTTGCGGCGATCCGGAGCAGCTCACGCTGGCTGCGATCCGTGCCATCAACGCTGCCGATCTCGTCCTGATCCCGCGCAAGGGGACCGCGAAATCCGATCTTGCCGACTTGCGGCGGACGATCTGCGCCGACGTGCTCACCAACGAAAAGACCCGCATTGCTGAATTCGATCTGCCGGTGCGTGACAAGGAAGCGGATTATCGCAAGGGGGTGGACGATTGGCACGACGCTGTCGCCGCGACCTGGTCGCAGGCGATCGCAGATCATCTCGAAGGCGAGGGCCGTGTCGCGCTGCTGATCTGGGGCGATCCCTCGCTCTACGATTCCTCGCTGCGTATCGCGCGCCGGCTTGATCCACTGCCGACAATCGAGGTGGTCTCCGGCATCACCTCGATCCAGGCCTTGTGTGCGGCGCATGCGCTGCCGCTGAACGACATCGGCGAGCCCTTTCTGGTCACGACAGGACGGCGCCTGCGCGAGGGTGGATGGCCGCAAGGAGCAGATACGGTCGTCGTGATGCTTGATGGCGGCACGGCATTTCAGTCGCTCGATCCGAAGGGCCTGCACATCTGGTGGGGTGCCAATCTCGGCATGCCCGATGAGATCATCATGTCTGGCGCGCTCACTGAGGTCGGTCCGCGCATCGTCGCCGCGCGGCAAGAGGCGCGCGAGCGGCATGGCTGGATCATGGACAGCTACATTCTCAAACGCAGGCCATGACGTAAACGAGGTAGCATGCTTCCCGAATGGGTCTACCAGAAATGTCCTGATATCTCCGCGGTCCATCGCGACGCCGCGACCGCGCGTCAGGCGCAACTGACGAAGCCGACCGGCGCGCTCGGGCGGCTCGAGCAGCTTGCGATCGAGCTTGCCGGGCTCCAGGCCACCGAGCAGCCGCGCGCTGGCTGCGTCCCGATCATCGTCTTCGCCGGCGATCATGGCGTGGTCGCGCAAGGCGTGTCGGCCTATCCGCAGGCGGTGACCATTGCGATGATGGCAAATTTTGCGTCCGGCGGCGCCGCGATCTCGGTGCTGGCGCGTGAGCTCGGCTCATCCCTCGAGGTAGTCGACGCCGGCACGCTGGCGCAGGCGAAGATGGCCGGTATCATCACCGACAAGCCACGCAGCGGCACCCGCGACTTCAGCGTCGAGGCCGCGCTCGAACCGTCGGAACTGGCATTTGCCTTTGCATGCGGGCACCGCGCTGTGGCTCGCGCCGCGGCCTCACAGCCAAATCTACTCATTCTCGGTGAGATGGGCATCGGCAACACCACGACCTCGGCGGCGATTGCCGCGAGCCTGCTCGCTATGAGCGCCGAGGAGATCGCGGGCAGCGGCACCGGCATCGATGCGGCCGGCCGCGCGCACAAGGCAAGCGTGATCGACGCCGCGATCGCGCGCCATGGTTTGACCGATGCTTCGCCTGAGAAGATCCTGTACGCCGTCGGTGGTCTCGAAATCGCGGCCATCTGCGGCGCGATCATCGCCGCCGCGCAGCGCCGCATTCCGGTGCTGATCGATGGCTTCATCGTCTCGGTTGCGGCGCTGGCTGCGGTTCGTCTCAACCCGTCATGCCAGCCGTTTCTGCTGGCCTCGCACCAATCCGCGGAGCAGGGGCATCGGCTGGTTCTGCGCGCGCTGAACGTCCAGCCGCTGATCAGCCTCGATCTCAGGCTGGGTGAGGGATCGGGCGCCGCGATCGCGTTGCCGCTGGTCCGTCTGGCCTGCGCACTCCACAACGGCATGGCGACGTTTGCCGAGGCCAACGTGCCGGATCGTCCGGCCTGATGTTCAGCCGGCGCGCTGATTGACGGACACGACGCGCCAGCCGGTCGCGAGCCGGTCGATGCGGGTGAGCGACAACGGATCGATGACGAAGCGGAGCGCCGCCCGCGGCGCAAGATCGAGCGCGATGCAGAGCGCGGCGCGGATCGTGCCGGAGTGGACCACGAGAATGACCGGACCGGTTTTGACGGTCGAGAGGCCTTGGCGGACGCGGGCGATCTGTTCCTCAAAGCTTTCACCACCGGGCGGTTTAGCTCGCGCGGGGTCGTTCCAGAATTGCGCATAGGTATCGCCGCCCGCCGCAGCCAGATCATCGTGGCGCTGGCCGGTCCAGTCGCCAAAATCCTGTTCGCCGAATTCCTGTGCGAGCCTAGGGCTGAGCCCGAGCGCGCGTGCCGTATCGACCGTCCGCCGCGAAGGGCTTGCATAGCTTACAGCTTCACGCGGCAGGCAGCGTCGCAACGCGTTGATCCGCGTGCGGTCGCCGAGATCGGCCGGTGCCTCCGCCGCATGGATCGTGCCCGCGATGCCGTCGACGGCCGCATGACGTATCAGCCAGAGGAAGGTCTCGCCTTCCATTCGATGTCTCCTGAAAACCACTGCGGCAAGAACGCCGCAGCCCAGCCCACATACATTGACTCGGTCCGCCTCTTAATCCTAGATGTCCCTGACGGTTTCCCCGAAAGGGGATGAAAAGGGAATGCGGTGCGGGGATGTATCCCCAATGCCGTAGCTGCCCCCGCAACTGTGAGCGGAGAATCCTTCGTCAGGAGCCACTGGGCCCTCGGTCCCGGGAAGGCGACGAAGCGGTCATGACCCGCAAGCCAGGAGACCTGCCGTCAGCCGTGGTCACACGCGAAAATGTCGGTCGGGGAGTACAGACATTCGGCTTCATCGGAGGGCTGCAAGGCCGAAGGTGAGACCTGGTTCGCTGTGACGTGCCACTGACGTCACACCGAGGTTCGAACCATGTCTTTCATCCGTGCGGCGAGTCCGCGCAAAGTCCTGCTCGCGTCCGCTGCCCTCACATCGCTTGCGTCAATTGACATGCCTGCGGCATCCGCGGAGCAGGCCCGCGATCCGCTGCCGCCGGTCGAGGTGACCCCCGCCCCGTCCCGCAAACCGGCCAAGCCTGCGCGCAGCGAGGGACGGTCCGTGCGCCGAACCGCGGCCGTCAGGCCTGCCGCAGTGCCGGCCGCGCAGAACCCGGTTGTCGCGACCACGGCGCAGACACCGCTCAACACCAATGCGGTGGCCGTAAGCGCCTCGCGCCTCGGCCTGACCGTGCGCGAGATCCCCGCAACCGTCGAGGTGATCTCGGCCGAGACCATGCGCGAGCAGGGCTACCGCACCGTTTCGGAGGTCGCCCAAGGTGCGGTCGGCGTCACCTCCGGCGACAATCCGGCCGAGCCATCGGCCTTCTCGATGCGCGGCTTCACCAACAGCCAGATCAACATGCTCTACAACGGCATCAAGATCGGCCCGCAGAACATGACGTCGCGCATCATGGACACGGCCAATCTCGAGGCCGTGGAATTCCTGAAAGGCCCGGCCTCGGTGATGTCGGGCGAGGGCGCCGCCGGCGGCGCGGTCAATGTCGTCACCAAGCAGCCGCATACCGGACCGATCCGGAATGAAGCTGATTTTTCTTGGGATTCCCTGAACTCGTTCCGCGCCCATTACGGCTCCGGCGGCAGCACCAACGTACAAGGCCTCGACTACCGCTTCGACATCAGCCGTTCCTCGCTGCACGGCTTTGCCGACGATACCAATACAAGGACGTTCGACGTCTCGAGCCAGCTCAACTACCGCATCTCCGACAGTCTTAAGATCTGGGGCGCGATCGAATACCGCGAGGATCGCGGGAGCCCCTATTGGGGCGTGCCGCTGGTGCCGATCGCCTTCAGCGGCTCGCATGCGACGAGCGGCATCGTCTCCGGCAATTACGTTTCGAACTACAACGGCTCGAACCTCGGCGCCGTCACCATCGACGACCGAACCTTCAATACCAACTACAACGTTCTCGATAACCGTAACGTCGCTCAGGAGGTGTGGCTGCGCGGCGGCTTCGAGCTGAAGCTCGCGCCGGGCCTCACCCTGAAGAGCCAGGCCTACGGTTATGGCGCGGAGCGCGAGTGGTTCAACAACGAAGTCGAGGCGTTCAATGCCAATTCGAACCTGGTCGACCGCGAGCGCTTCTATGTCGCGCACAGCCAGCGGCTGGTCGGCAACATCACCGACCTGACCTGGGACACGAATATCGCAGGCTTCGATAATCGCCTTGTCACGACGCTTGCGGTGAGTAACCTCGACTTCGTCCGGCCGGGGGCCGCCAATTTTCCGCACGATCAGGTCACGCTGGTCGATCCCGTGCGCGGCTATTACGGCCTGCTGACGACGCAGCAGCAGACCGCGCGCATCGACAACGAGGCGCTGACTTTCGAGGACCGGCTGAAACTCACACGCAGCTTTGCGCTGGTCGGCGGCCTGCGCGTCGAGCATATCGGGCTCGACCGCAACGCGACCGACGTGAACGGGCTGGAGAAGGCGAACTTCCCGTTCTCGCAGTCCTGGGCACCGGTGACGGGCCGCTTCGGCTACACCTGGGAGGCCGTTCCCGGCCTGACCTTCTTCAGCCAGTACGCCACCGGGGCTGATGTCTCCGCCAACAACATCTTCCTGCTCGCACCCACCCAGCCGCTCGACCTGACGACTTCGCGCACCTATGAGACGGGCGTAAAGCGTTTGTTCTGGGACAACAGGGCGGAGTGGTCGTTCTCGGCCTACGACATCCAGCGCAAGAACGTCTATGCTGCGGCTGGCGGCATGCAGCTCAACATTGCCGGACGGCAGGAGTCGAAGGGCGTGGAGCTCGCGGCGTCTGTCCGTCCCATCGACGCGCTACGGCTGTGGGGCAACATTGCCTATGTCGATGCGCGCTACGCCGATTACAATTTCGTCGGTGGATCGTTCTCAGGGAACACCCCGCCGAACGTACCGCGCATCGTCGCCAATGCGGGGGCATCGTACCGCTTCTTCACGCCCTGGCCGGTCGAGCTCGGCATCGTCGGCCGCCATGTCGGCGACCGCTTCAACACCGATGCGAACGTCGTGACGCTGAAAGCCTACACTGTGGCCGACGTCTATGCCTTCGTCGACATCCCCAGGACGGTGTTTGGCGCGGTCGACCAGGCCCGCCTGACCTTCCGCGTGCGCAACATCACCGACAAGCGCTATGCGATCTGGGGTGACCCGTTCTATCCCGATCAGATCCTCTTGGGAGCGCCACGCACCTACGAGGTCTCCGCGGCGTTCAAATGGTGAGGCGCTGAAGGTATGATGGGCGCGATCGTCCTTGTGCATCGCTGGCTCGGCATCGCATTTTGCCTGCTGTTCGCCATGTGGTTCGCGACAGGGATCGTGATGCACTTCGTTCCGTTTCCGTCGCTGACGGAGGCGGAACGCTTTGCTGGCCTCGCGAGTCTCGATCGCACGTCGGTGGTCATCGCCGCTGCTGACGCGGTCGCCGCCAGCGGGATCGCGGACGCCAGGCGCGTTCGCCTGATCCAGCGCAGCAACGGTCCCGTGTACATCGTCTCGGGCCCGTCGCGCTTGCGCGCCGTCCGCGCCTCCGATGGAACCGATGCAGCGGTGGCGTCGCCCGATGTCGCGCTTGCGATCGCACGGGATCATGCCCGCCGGCGCGGGCTCGACGCCGCGCATGCGGCCATCGTCGCGCGCGCCCGCTACGATCAATGGAGCGTGCCGAACGGTTTTGATCGGCACCGGCCGTTGTTTCGCGTTGGGCTCGGCGACGCCGCCGGGACCGAGGTCTATGTATCGCCCCGCACAGGCGAGGTCGTGCTGGACACGACGCGGAGCGAGCGTGGCTGGAATTTCGCCGGCAGCGTCCTGCACTGGATCTATCCGACGGTACTCCGAAGCAACTGGCCGCTATGGGATCGCTTGGTCTGGACGTTGTCGCTGCTGGCTCTGATCGCAGCCGTACTCGGTGCGGTGTTGGGCATCGCGCGGATCAGATTGCCTTATCGCGGCTGGCACGCCTTGCATCACATCATCGGCCTTGTGGCGACGACATTCGTGCTGACATGGATCTTCAGCGGCTGGCTCTCCATGGATCACGGCCGGCTGTTTTCGCGCGGCGAGTTGACGCCAGCCGAAGCGGTCGCCGCGGGCGCTGCTCCGGATTGGATCGCAGCCGTGTCGTTGGATCATGCGCCGCTGTCGCCGTCCGCCCGCGAGGTCGAATGGTTCGCCTTCAACGGCCAACTCTATCGCCGCGACCGGATCGCGCTCGATAAGCAAGTCCTGTTCGGCGCAGACGAGGGCGGGCCGGTTCGGCAGACGGGATTCCTCAGTGCGGGCGAGGTCCAGCGATTTGTTGCCCGCCTTGCGACAGGCTGCGACACGCCGACCGTCCTTGCGGCCAACGACGACTATCCCGCGTACTCCGTCGTCTCTCGCGCGCCCGTCTACCGTACCATATGCGGCGACGTCTGGTTCGACATCGACGCTGCCGACGGCACCGCACTACAAAGGCTCGACGCGTCGCGGCGGGCCTATCGCTGGCTCTACAGCGCGCTGCACACGCTCGATTTTCCGGTCCTGATGGCGCACCCGATGCTGCGTGACGGCCTGATCGTCGGCCTCTGCGCCCTTGGGTTCGTATTCTCCATCACCGGGATCGTCATCGGCTGGCGCCGCCTGCGCCTCTCTTTCGCTGCATGAGAGGAAGATCAGCGATGCGCTGCTGCGACATCACGGATCCCTTTTCGCCGGCCGGCTTTCAGTGTAGCTCTGCCCCGGCTTGGAACGGCGGGCGCCCATCCCGCCGACGATGCGAAAATCATGTCAGGAGGCAGCAAGGATGTACCCGAAAGTTCAGATGTTCATCGCCGGCGAGTGGACCGATGGTTCCTCCGGCAAGTCGGAGGACATCCTCAACCCCGCGACCGGTCAGCCGATCGGCAAGACCCCGCACGCCTCCCGCAGGGACCTCGACCAGGCGCTGGAAGCCGCCAAGGCCGGCTTCGAGACCTGGCGCCGGACCTCGCCGTTCGACCGCTACAAGCTGATGCGGAAAGCGGCCGACATCATTCGCTCGCGCGCCGCCGAGATCGCGCCGGTGATGACCATGGAGCAGGGCAAGCCGATCGCGGAAGCAACCGGTGAGACCATGCTGGCCGGCGACCTCATCGACTGGTTCGCGGAAGAAGCGCGCCGCGCCTATGGCCGCATCGTGCCGCCGCGGATGGGCAACGTCTCCCAGCTCGTGACCAAGGAGCCGGTCGGCCCCGTCGCCGCCTTCACACCCTGGAATTTCCCGATCAACCAGGCGGTGCGCAAGATCTCGGCTGCGCTCGCCGCGGGCTGTTCGATCATCGTCAAGGGGCCCGAGGAGACCCCGGCAAGCTGCATGGAGCTGGTGCGGGCCTATGCGGACGCGGGCATTCCCGCCGGCGTCGTCAATCTCGTCTTCGGCGTACCGTCCGAAGTGTCGGAATATCTCATCCCGCACCCGATCATCCGCAAGATCAGCTTCACCGGCTCGACCGCCGTCGGCAAGCATCTCGCTGCGCTGGCCGGCGCCCACATGAAGCGCGTCACTATGGAGCTCGGCGGCCACGCACCGGCGATCGTGTTCGAGGATGCCGATCTGGACAACGCGGCCAAGATTCTGTCGGCCAACAAGTTCCGCAACGCCGGCCAGGTCTGCGTGGCGCCGACGCGCTTCCTGGTGCATGAGAGCGTCTACGAGCCGTTCGTCGACAAGTTCGTCGCGGCCGCCAAGAGCCTCAAGGTCGGCAACGGCCTCGACAAGGACACCCGCATGGGGCCGCTCGCCAATCCACGCCGCGTCGATGCGATGGAAGGCCTCGTCTCCGACGCAGTGCAGCGCGGCGCCAATGTGCGCACCGGCGGTAAGCGCATCGGCAACGAAGGCTTCTTCTTTGAGCCGACGGTGCTGACCGATGTGGCGCGCGATGCGCGCATCATGAACGAGGAGCCGTTCGGTCCGGTCGCGCCGATCACCTCGTTCCGCAGCTACGCCGAGGTGGTGGCCGAGGCGAACCGTCTGCCCTATGGGCTTGCGGCTTATGCCTACACCACCTCGACCAAGACGATGCAGGCGATCGGTGCCGACGTCGAGAGCGGCATGGTGTCGATCAACCATCACGGGCTCGCGCTGCCGGAGGTGCCGTTCGGCGGCATCAAGGATTCCGGCTACGGCTCGGAAGGCGGACTTGAGGCGATCGAGGGCTACCTCAACACCAAGTTTGTGACCCAGGCGAGCGCTTGACGCGCGCCGTCCATAGCGAAGCGCGTCACGGCCTGCCGTGGCGCGCTTTTCTACTTCGCCGTGACCGTGCGCGCCGAGAGCGTGACGAGGCACATCAGCGCGGCGAGCATCCAGAACGCCAACGGCAGGCCGCCGGCATGGGCGACAAAACCAATGCCGGCGGGGCCGATCAGAATGCCCGCATAGCCGGCGGTGGTGATCGCCGCCACCGCAAGCCCGACCGGCATCGCGGTTTGCGTGGCGGAACGGCGGAACAGCACCGGCACCAGGTTTGAAGCGCCGAGGCCGATGAGCAGGAAGCCGGCCATTGCAACGGCCGCGCCGGTTGCGAGCAGCAGCACCGCAAGACCCGCGACTGCAAGCAAACTTCCCGACACCAGCGTCGCGCGATCGCCGACACGCGCCACGACGGCGTCGCCGCCGAGCCGCCCCGCCGTCATTGCGATCGAGAATACGATGTAGCCGATGCCGCCTTGCGCCTCGCCGACGAGGTCGGCGCCGATGACGAGCAGCGCGCCCCAGTCGAGGATTGCGCCCTCGACCAGAAAGGTGATGGCGGCAAGCAGCGCGAGCAAGAGCACGATGCCGTGCGGAAGGACGAACAGCGGCCCGTCCTGCGTCTGCGGCGAGCGTAAGAGGCGCGGCCAGGCAAGCCCCATCGCGAGCAGCATCAGCATAGAGCAGATCAGCGTGCTTGCGAGTGGTGCAAGGTGGAATGAGAGCAGGGTCGTCATCACGGCGGATCCGGCGAACCCGCCGATGCTGAAGAGCGCATGAAAGCCGGACATCAGCGGCTGCCCCGCCGCGCGCTCCACCTCGACCGCATGGATGTTCACGGCGACGTCGATGGAGCCGAGCGAGGCGCCGAATGCGAGCAGCGCCAGCGCCAGCGCCACGGGCGAGCCCACGATTGTCAGCAGCGGCAGCACGAGGGCGAGGCCGAGCCCGCCGGCGATGATGATCGGCTTGCTGCCATAGCGCGCGCTCAGGATCCCCGTTGCGAGCATCGCGACGACGGAGCCGATGCCGAGGCTGAGCAGCAGCAAGCCAAGGACCGCATCATCGACGGCAAGCCGTTCCTTGGCGAACGGCACCAGCGGCGCCCAGCACGCGATACCGAAGCCCGCGACCAGAAACGAAAGCCGTGTCGCAAGCCGTGTCGCCGGCCGGTCGGCTGAAGTCATCGATGAAACTCCGGGGAAGGAAGCGCGCGATCACGGGAGAGGAGGATGCTTAGATCATCAACCAGGGTCGCATGCCAGGGTTCCGACAGCGCAGCGAGTTGACGAATTGTGTCATCGTGACATCGCAACTTATGCCGTCATTGCGCGCCAACGGGTCCGCGCGGAGCGCGGCCCGATGACGCGAGCCCGGAATCCATCGTGCAGCGTGCGACGCGGAGAAATCGATACCGGGCTCGCGCCAAATGGCGCGCCCCATTGCGCACTTGCGCAATGTGGAATGACAGCGAATGGGCCACTGGCTGCCCTGTCTCTCCCCTGTGCATAGGGTGCGCAATGTCTTGGCACAGGGGTCTCATGGGTGCCAGCCGGCGCCCGACCTTCCCTGTGCCCTCTCATCGAGGGAACGACGAGGCGCGCCGATTGCGGCAGTGTCGAGCTGCTTGCGTGGAAGTGCCAAGAGAGAAGTGCCAAGAGAAGTGTCAAGGGTCGATCAGAATCCTGTTGGCCAAAGCTCGATTGCTGGCATACCATTTGCACCGCGACGGCGTCGGTTTCACCAGCGCTCGGTCCTTGAGCGGCTGGCATCACAGCACCACGGGGAGGACTTCATGGATCGCAGGACCGTATTGAAGGGACTGGCCGGCGCAGGCGGTCTGGCATTGACCAGTGGCCTCGCTGCCCCCGCGCTGGCGCAAGGCGCCGCCGCACGCACCCTCCGTTTCGTGCCGCAAGCCAACCTCGCCAATTTCGATCCGATCTGGGGCACGCAATACGTCGTGCGCAACGCCGCCGCGCTGGTCTGGGATACACTTTATGGGATCGACGCGCAGCTCCAGCCGCAGCGCCAGATGGTCGAGTCCGAGGAGGTGACCGACGACGGCACGACCTGGACGTTCAAACTGCGGCCGGGGCTGAAGTTCCATGACGGCGAGCCGGTGCTGAGCAAGGACGTCGTCGCGAGCCTCTCGCGCTGGGCGGCGCGCGATCCGATGGGCCTGATGATCAAGGCCCTGCAACAGGAGCTCACCGCCGTCGACGACCGCACCTTCAAATGGGTCCTGAAGCAGCCCTTCCCGAAGATGCTCTACGCGCTCGCCAAGAACAATTCGCCTTGCAGCTTCATCATGCCCGAGCGCATCGCGCAGACCGACCCGTTCAAGCAGATCACCGACTATGTCGGCTCCGGGCCAATGAAGTTCGCCAAGTCCGAGTGGGTGCCCGGCGCGAAGTCCGTGTTCGAGAAGTTCGCCGACTATGTGCCGCGGCAGGAGAAGGCGTCCTGGCTCGCCGGCGGCAAGCAGATCCTGGTCGATCGCGTGGAGTGGGTGGTGATGCCGGATCCGGCCACCGCGGCTGCCGCCTTGCAGAACGGCGAGGTCGATTGGTGGGAGAACCCGATTGCCGACCTCGTCCCCGTGCTGAAAAAGAACAAGAACATCAGCGTCGACATCGGCGATCCCCTGGGAAATATCGGATCGTTCCGCATGAATCACCTGTTCCCGCCCTTCAACGACGTGCGGGCGCGCCGCGCGGTGCTGATGGCGCTCAGTCAGGAAGACTACATGCGCGCGATCGTCGGGGACGACAATGCGCTCTGGAAGCCGCTGCCCGGCTTCTTCACGCCGGACACGCCGCTCTATAGCGAACTGGGCGGCGAGATCCTGAAGGGCAAGCGCGATTTCGACGCTGCCAAGAAGCTGCTCGCCGAAAGCGGCTATGCGGGCCAGCCGGTCACGTGCCTCGTGGCGCAGGACCAGCCGATCACCAAGGCGCAGGGCGACGTGACTGCGGACCTCCTGAAGAGGCTCGGCATGAATGTCGACTTCGTCGCGACCGACTGGGGCACGGTCGGCTCCCGCCGCGCGCAGAAGACACCGCCAGGGCAGGGTGGCTGGAACATGTTCCACACCTGGCATGCGGGCGCCGATTGCATCAATCCCGCCCCGTACACCGCCGTTCGCGCCAATGGCGACAAGGCCTGGTTCGGCTGGCCCAACAGCCCAGGCGTCGAGAAGGAGGTCACGGCCTGGTTCGACGCCAAGAATCTCGACGAGGAGAAGGCCGCAGTCGGTCGCCTCAACAAGGCGGCGCTCGAGGACGTCGTCTACGCGCCGACCGGTTTCTTCCTGAGCTACACGGCCTGGCGCAAGAACGTTGCCGGCATCACCAAGGGGCCGTTGCCGTTCTTCTGGGGCGTGTCGAAGTCCGCATGACGGTGCGCTGAAGCCAGATGCTCTCCTATATCCTCCGGCGCATCGTCGCGACCTTGCCGGTGATGGCGATCGTCGCTCTGTTCGTGTTCAGCCTGCTCTACATCGCGCCCGGTGATCCGGCCGTGGTGATTGCAGGCGATCAGGCGAGCCCGGAGGATGTGGAGCGCATCCGTCAGAGCCTTGGCCTCGACCGCCCGTTCCTGATCCAGTTTGGTGACTGGGTCTGGCGCATCCTGCACGGCGATCTCGGCACCTCGATCTTCACCAACCTGCCGGTCTCCGCAATGATCGGACAGCGTCTCGGACCGACGCTGTCGCTGATGACCGTCACCCTCCTGCTCACGATCGTCGTCGCGGTGCCGCTCGGAGTGGTGGCTGCGTGGAAGGCGGGAAGCCTGATCGACCGTGCCATCATGGCGTTCGCCGTGTTCGGCTTCTCGTTGCCGGTCTTCGTGGTCGGCTACATGCTCGCCTACATCTTCGCGCTCGAGCTCGAATGGCTTCCGGTGCAGGGCTACACGCCGCTCAGCGATGGCTTTTGGCCGTGGCTGGAGAATTTGATCCTGCCGGCGATCGCGCTCGGCTGCGTCTATATCGCCCTGGTCGCCCGGATCACGCGCGCTGCCATGCTCGAAGTGTTGCAGCAGGATTATATCCGCACCGCGCGCGCCAAGGGGTTGGGGCAGGGCGGTATCCTGTTCATTCACGCACTGAAAAACGCGGCGGTGCCGATCGTGACCGTGATCGGGATCGGCATCGCGCTCCTGATCGGCGGCGCGGTCGTGACCGAAAGCGTGTTCGCGATTCCCGGCCTCGGCCGGTTGACGGTGGATGCGATCCTGCGGCGTGACTATCCCGTCATCCAGGGCATCGTGCTGCTGTTCAGCTTCGTCTACGTGCTGGTCAACCTGTTGATCGACGTCATCTACACCCTGGTTGATCCGAGGATCCGCTATTGACCGACACGACCGTTAACACGCAGCCGCTTCCGGCCGGCCTCGTCATCGCACCGCAGCTCCCGGAGCTGCTGCAGCCGGTTAGGATCCGGCGCGGCATCATCGGCTTTCTGCGCGGCCATCCAACGGTCGCGATCGGCGGCGCGCTGCTCATTGTGCTCATCCTGATCGGGATCTTCGCGCCGTATCTTGGAACCGTCGATCCGACCGCGCTGGCCCCCGCCAAGCGCACCCGCGCGCCGTCGGCCGATTTCTGGTTCGGCACCGACGTGCTCGGCCGCGACATCTATTCGCGCGTGCTCTATGGAGCACGAGTCTCACTCACGGTTGGTCTATCGGTTGCGACACTTGCCTCGTTTGCCGGCCTCGCGATCGGCGTCGTGTCCGGCTTCGTGCGCTGGGCCGACGGCGTCGTGATGCGGTTCATGGACGGGTTGATGGCGATCCCGCCGATCCTGCTGGCGATCGCGCTGATGGCGTTGACGCGAGGCAGCGTCGGCAACGTCATCCTGGCCATCACCATCGCCGAGATCCCGCGCGTCTCGCGCCTCGTGCGCAGTGTCGTGCTTTCGCTGCGCGAGCAGCCGTATGTGGACGCGGCCGTGGCCTGCGGCACGCGTACGCCGATGATCATCCTGCGCCATATCCTGCCCAACACGCTCGCGCCGATGCTGGTCCAGGCGACCTACATCTGCGCCAGCGCCATGATCACGGAGGCGATCTTGTCGTTCATCGGCGCCGGCACGCCGCCCACCGTTCCGTCCTGGGGCAACATCATGGCCGAGGGCCGCGCGCTGTGGCAGGTCAAGCCCTACATCGTGTTCTTTCCTGCGGCTTTCCTGTCCGTCACCGTGCTCGCCGTGAACCTGCTCGGCGATGGTCTTCGCGATGCGCTCGATCCGCGCATGGCCAAGCGTCTCTAGCGCGTCGAGTCGAATCGCGATGGCCTTGCTCGAAGTCGAGAATCTGCAAACCCACTTCCGCACACCCGGCGGCATCAACCGCGCGGTCGAAGGCGTGTCGTTCCACGTCAACGAAGGCGAAACGCTGGCGATCGTCGGCGAGTCCGGCTGCGGCAAGTCGGTCACCTCGATGTCGCTGATGCGGCTGATCCCGGAGCCGCCGGGCCGGATCGCGGGCACCATCCGCTTCGCGGGCAGAGACCTGCTGCAGCTTTCCGATCGGGAGATGCGCGCCATTCGCGGCAACGACGTCTCGATGATCTTCCAGGAGCCGATGACGAGCCTCAATCCGGTTCTGACTGTCGGCCGGCAGATCCGCGAAACGCTGATGATGCATCAGGGCCTCGACAAGCAGAAGGCCGAAGCGCGCGCAATCGAGATGCTCACGCTGGTCGGCATCCCCGAGCCGAAGCGGCGCGTGCGCGAATATCCGCATCAGCTCTCCGGCGGCATGCGCCAGCGTGTGATGATCGCGATCGCGCTCGCATGCAATCCAAAGCTTTTGATCGCGGACGAGCCGACCACCGCGCTCGATGTGACGATCCAGGCGCAGATCCTTAAACTGATGCTGGATCTCAAGAGCCGGGTCGGTGCGGCGATCATCCTGATCACCCACGATCTCGGCGTCGTCGCCGAGATCGCCGAGCGTGTCATGGTCATGTATGCCGGCCGCAAGGTCGAGGAGGCGCCGGTGGCCGAGCTGTTTCGCGCGCCGCGCCATCCCTACACGCAAGGCCTGCTCGGCGCGGTGCCGAGGCTCGGCTCCTCGCTCTCCGGTGCCTCGAAACGGCTGGCCGAGATTCCCGGCCAAGTGCCGGATCTGCGCAAGCCGATCACCGGCTGTGTCTTTGCCGGACGTTGTCCGCTGGTGACCGATCTTTGTCGCCAATATGCGCCGGGCCTCGAAGAGAAGGGCCCTCGACATATCGCCGCCTGTCACTACGCCGCCAAAGGAGCCGCCGCGGCATGAGTCCTCCGCTGCTCCAGGTCAATGACCTCAAGAAGCATTTTCCGGTGCGCGCCGGCTTGTTCGGCCGCAGGTCCGAGCGGGTCTACGCGGTGGACGGGGTGTCCTTCGAGATCGAGCGCGGCGAGACGCTGTCGCTCGTGGGCGAATCCGGCTGCGGCAAGTCGACGGTCGGCCGCGCCATCCTGCGTCTCATCGACGTCACGGCCGGCCAGGTGATCCTCGACGGCCAGCGCATCGATGACGCCTCACCGCGCGCCCTCCGCCAGATGCGCCGCCGCGTGCAGGTCGTGTTCCAGGATCCGTTCTCGAGCCTCAATCCGCGGATGCGCGTGCGCGACATCCTGGCCGAGCCAATCCGCAATTTTGGTCTTGCGAAGTCGGCAACCGACCTCGAGGCACGCGTGGCGTCGCTGATGGACACCGTGCGGCTGCCGCGCGAGGCGCTGAACCGCAGGCCGCACGAGTTTTCGGGCGGCCAGCGTCAGCGCATCGGGATCGCGCGGGCGCTCGCGGCCGACCCCGAGCTGATCGTCTGCGACGAGGCGGTCTCCGCGCTTGATGTCTCCGTGAAGGCGCAGATCGTCAACCTGCTACAGGACCTCCAGCGCGAGTTCGGCCTCGCGCTGCTCTTCATCAGCCATGATCTGGCGATCGTCGAGCACATGACCCATCGCGTCGCGGTGATGTATCTCGGCAAGATCGTCGAGCTGGCGCCGAAGCAGGAGATCTTCGCCGCGCCGAGACATCCTTACACCCAGGCGCTGCTGTCGGCGGTGCCGGTGCCCGAGCCGGGCGCTGCGCGCAGCCCGATCATCCTGCGCGGCGACGTGCCCAGCCCGATCCGCCCGCCGAGCGGATGCCGCTTCCACACCCGCTGTCCGTTTGCTTTCGATCGCTGCCGGACCGAAGAACCGCAGCTCCGCGCCACCGGAAGCAATCAATGGGTGGCGTGTCATCTTGAGGAGCCGCCGCAGGGACTCAACCCTGGCGGCGCAGGAAGCCGGTGATCGTGACCTTTTCCCAGATGCCTGCGGCGGCGAAAGGATCGGCGCGGTTGAAGGCTTCGACCTCGGCGCGGCCGGGAGCTTCGATCAGGAACAGGCTGCCGATCATGGTCTGGCCGTCGTCCGAGACAAGGGGGCCCGACATCACGATCTTGACGCCAAAGCGCGAGGTGTCGCTCAGGAAGGCCTTGTGGGCGTCGTAGTTGGAAAGCCGGATCGGCAGCGCGCCGGCGCGGTCGAGCGCGTGAATTGCGAACAGCATTGTAACTCCAGTCTTGATGGACGGCCGCAGAGAGCGGCCGTCCAGGCTTGCGATGATGTGCGGAGTCTATTTGCTGCCGAGCTTGCCGGCCTCCTCGAAGGTCGGGCAGCTCCGCTGCTCCAGCGGAACATCGAACGGCTTGTAATTGTCCTTGGTGATGACGGTCGGCTTCAGCACGATCTCGTTGATGACCGGCTGGTCGCGCAGGGAGCGGATCGCCATCATGGTGCCGAGGCAACCCTGCGCAAAGCCGTTATAGTCGCCGCTGGCGAGCAGCTTGCCCGACTTGATGGCGTCGATCGCCTCCTTGGTGCCGTTGATGCCGATCACCTGCGCCTTGCGGTTCGCGCCGTCGAGGGCCTCGATCGCGCCGACCGCCATGGCGTCGTTGGCGGCGAGAACGCCGTCGATCTGCGAGTTGGACTGCATCAAATTCTCCATCACCTGGAGCGCCTGGAGCCGCTGGTAGTTGCCCGGCTGCGAGGCCAGCAGCTTGGCACCCGGATTCTCCTTGATGGCGTCGTTGAAGCCTCTGATACGGTCGACGTTGGTCAGCGAGCCCTTGACGCCCTCGATGATGACGATGTTGCCCTTGCCGCCGAGCGTCTTGAGGAGATAGCGCGCGGTCTCGAGGCCGAGGCTGTAATCGTCGGCGCCGATGAAGGAGACGAACTTGCCGCCGGCGGAGCGGTCGGTGATGTTGACCACCGGGATCTTGGCCTCGTTGATCTTCTCGACCCCCGGCACCATGGCCTTGTAGTCGACGGGGATGAAGACGATCGAGCTCGGCTTCTTCACCACGACGTCCTCGATCTGGCTGAGCTGCTCGGGGATCGAGTCGGGCTTGGTCGGGATGTAGTGCAGCGTCTTGGCGTTCATCGTCTTGGCCGCAACGTCGGCGCCGACCCGCACGGTCTGGAAATAGGGATTGGTCTGGTTCTTGGTGAAGACGGCGATGGTCTCGCCGTCGGCGCGGGCCTGCGTGGTCAACGCGGCGACCATCAGAAGCGGCAGTGCCAGGTAGCCCAGTTTCCGGTGTCTCATGTCGTCTCCATCCCTCATTTTGGCTTGTTGGATATCAGGAACTCATTGCCCGCGGCGCCGGGTCTTCATGTCCAGCCAGACGGCGAGAATGACGATGATGCCGGTGACGAGCGGCTGCCAGTTGGCGCTGACCGACAAGAGGTTCATGCCGTTCAACACCAGCGTCAGGATCAGCGCGCCGACGAAGGTGCCGAACACGGTGCCGAGGCCGCCGAACAGCGATGTGCCGCCGATCAGCACGGCCGCGATCGCGGGCAGCGTCAGGCTCTCGCCGATATCGGCCTCGGCCGAATTGAGCCGCGACAGGAAGATGATAGAGGCTAGGCCCGCCATGGTGCCGGACACGGCATAGACGAGGAGCAGGCGCCGGGCGACCGGAATGCCGGAGAGCCGTGCCGCGACTGGATTGGCGCCGATCGCATAAATCTCCTGGCCCCAGATCGTCCGCTGCGCGAACAGTGTCCCGATCGAAAGGAAGATCAGGAGCAAATAAACCGGGATCGGCAGGCCGAAGAGATAGCCGCTGCCGATCTGACGGAAGCCGGCGGGGAAGCCGTGGATGGTGTCGCCGGCCATGTACCAGTAGGTGAGGCCGTTCAGCACCCACAGCATGCCATAGGTGGCGATGAAGGAGGGGATGCGCAGCGCGGTGACCATGATGCCGTTGAGCAAGCCGACGACGCCGCCGACGACCAGCGCGGTGAGGATGCCGAGCACGGGCGAGCCGGTCTGGTGGATCACCGTGCCGGCGAGGCAGGCGGACAGCGCGACATTGGCACCGACGGAGAGATCGAGGCCCGCGGTCAGCACCACCAGCGTCAGGCCTGACGCGATGAAGAAGGTCAGGCTCGCCTGTCGCAGCACGTTGAGGATGTTGCCGAGGCTCAGGAAGGAATCGCTGAGCACCGCAAGCACAGCGCAGATCAGGAACGCGGCGAGCAGGCGATAGCAGAGCTGGATCGCGTCCTGCGACAGGAACGAGCGGGGCGGTGCGATGGTCTCTTTGGTGATGTCGGTCATGACCGGCTCCGAAGGCCATCGAGGAACAGTGCGACGATGACGAGGACGCCGACGCTCGCGACCTGCACCGAGGACGGCAGCGAGATCAGGTTCAACCCGTTGCGCAGCACGCCCACCGCGATCACGCCGAGCACGGTGCCGAGCAGCCAGCCATTGCCACGCTCGAACGAGGTGCCGCCGACCGCCACGGCTGCGATGGCGTCGAATTCGAGGCCGAGACCCGCGGTCGGATGCCCGGAATTCATGCGCGCGGTCATCAAAAGGCCGGCGATGCCGGCCATGGCGCCGCCGATCGCATAGACCGCGATCAGGAGCCGGTTCGCGGAGAGGCCGGCATAGCGCAGTGCCTCGCGATTGCCGCCGAGGGCGAAGATGTAGGTGCCGAAGCGGGTATGATAGAGCAGGACGTGAAACGCTGCATAGGTGACGAGCGCCATCACGATCGGCACAGGAACGCCCAGAAGCGTTGCGGAATAGATGTCCCGTACGCTGTGGGGGATGCCGACCACGCTCTGGCCGTCGCTGACGATCAGCGACAGGCCCTGTGCCATGCCGAGCGTGCCGAGTGTCGCGACGAAAGGCGGAATGCGGAGGATCGCAACCAGCCAGCCGTTGACGGTGCCGAAGGCCGCGCCGACCAGCAGGCCCGCGCCCAGGCCCAGCAGCATCGACTTGGTCGCGAGCGACACGATCGCAACGCAGAGCGAGGTCAGCGTCAACACCGCGCCCATCGACAGATCCAGGCCTTCCGTCATGATGATCAGCGTCATCGGCAGCGCGAGCATGGTCAGGATCGTCGACTGCACCAGCACGTTGGAGAGGTTGGCGACCGACAGGAAGCCCGGCGCGAGCACGCCGAACAGCGCGATCAGAAGCACCAGCACGATGGCGACGCCGGGAATGCGTTGCAGCGGATTTGGTTGTGATGCGACCGCGGCCTCACGCATGATGCATCCCCAGTCGCACGATGTTTTCCTCCGTCAGCTCATTGCGCGTCAGATGCCCGGCGATACGGCCCTCGCGCATCACATAGGCGCGGTCGCAGACATGGCAGATCTCGACCTGCTCGGACGAGATCATCAGCGCCGCCGCGCCTTCGGCGACCAGACGGTCGATCAGGGCGAAGATCTCGGATTTGGCGCCGATGTCGATGCCCCGCGTCGGCTCGTCGAAGATGAAGAGCTTTGCGCCGGCCGCCAGCCACTTGCCGATCACGACTTTCTGCTGATTGCCGCCGGAGAGCAGGCCGGCGGTCTGACGCGCGCTCGGCGTCGCGATACGGAGCTGTCGGATCAGGCTGTCGGATGTGCGCAATGCATTGCGCTGGTCGAACAGGCCGCTCGGGAACAGCTTTCGCAACGCCGAGACGACGAGATTGTCGCTGACGGAGCGGAGCAGCGCGAGCCCCTCGCTCTTGCGGCTCTCCGGGATCAGCGCGATGCCGCGGCGGGCCGCGATGTCGGGCTCTCCGGAGATCGCCTTGCCGTCGAAGATGATCTCGCCGGAGGTCACGGGATCCGCGCCGAAGATGGCGCGCGCGACCTCGCTGCGACCCGAGCCGACAAGGCCACACAGGCCGACGATCTCGCCCTGGCGCACCTCGATGTTGATGTCGGAAATGCCGGTCGGCGCCGCCAGATCCTTGACCCTGAGCAGCACCTCGCCAGCCTTGTCGGCAAAATTGCGCGGATAGGTCATGTCGACGTTGCGGCCGACCATCATGCGGACGAGCTGGTCCGGGGTGACGTCGGCGGGGCGGACGCCGTCGATGCGACGACCGTCGCGCAGCACGGTGATGCGGTCGCCAAGCGCGAATACTTCGGCCATGCGGTGGGAGATGTAGACGATGGAAACGCCATCGGCCTTCAGCCGCGCGATCAGCGCGAACAAGAGTTCGGTCTCGCGGTCGGACAGCGCCGCGGTTGGCTCGTCCATCACCAGGATGCGGGCGTTCTGGCTGATCGCTTTCGCAATCTCGACCATCTGCTGCTGCGCCACGCCAAGCTTGTCGACGGTGATGGCGGGATCAATGTCGAAGCCGATCGTGTCGAGCACGCGCCTGGCGTCGGCCAGGATCCTGCGGCGGTCGATCGTGCCGGGAATGCGCCCCTTCGGCTCGCGGCCGAGGAAGATGTTTTGCGCGATATCGAGATGGGGGACGAGCGAGAATTCCTGGAAGATCACGGCAATGCCGAGCTTCTGCGCGTCGGCGGCCGAGCTGATCGCGACCTTTTCACCCTTGTAGAAGAACTCGCCGGCATCGGCGCGATAGGCGCCGCACAGCACCTTCATCAGGCTTGACTTGCCGGCGCCGTTCTCGCCGAGCAGCATGTGGACCTCGCCGGGGAAAACGGCGAAGGACACGTCGTCCAGCGCCTTGACGCCGGGAAATTCCTTGCTGATGCCGCGCAGCTCCAGCAGCGGCGCGGGCGAGGGGGCCTCAGTGGGCAAGATCGCCGTGCTCATGCCTGGGCTCCGCCTGCAAAGATCTTTCCGGGGTTCATCAGGCCGTTCGGATCGAGTGCCCGCTTGATCGATCGCATCACATCGACGGCTTCGCCGAGCTCGTCGGCGAGATAGTCGATCTTGCCGAGCCCGATGCCGTGCTCGCCGGTGCAGGTGCCGTCCATGGCAATGGCGCGGCCGACCATGCGGGCCTGCAGCGCCTTGGCGGCTTCGGCCTCATCCAATCTTGCCGGATCGATCAGGATCAGCATGTGGAAATTGCCGTCGCCGACGTGGCCGACGATCGGGGCCGTAAAGCCGTGCTCGTCTGCGTCCCTTCGCGTCTCGGTCAGGCATTCGGCGAGCCGCGAGATCGGCACGCAGACATCCGTGATCACGGCGCGTGCGCCGGGCCGCAAGCCGAGGCCGGCATAGAGCGTGTTGTCACGGGCATGCCAGAGCCGGCTGCGGTCTTCCGGGGCCTTGGCCCAGGCGAAGCCATGACCGCCATGGTCGGCGGCGATGGCCTGCGCGGCCTCGGCTTGCTCGGCGACGGAGGTCTCGGAACCATGGAATTCGAAGAACAGGGTCGGGGCCTCGCGATAGCCGAGCTTTGCATAGGCATTGATGCCCCGCATCATGACATCGTCGAGCAGCTCGATGCGCGCCACGGGAATGGCGGACTGGATCACGGAGATCGCCGTGTCGACGGCATCGTGCAGGGTATCGAAGCTGCAGACCGCCGCCGAGATCGCCTGCGGCACGGGATGGAGCTTGAGTGTGATCTCGGTGATGATCCCGAGTGTGCCTTCCGCGCCGACGAACATCCGCGTCAGATCGTAGCCGGCAGCGGTTTTGCGCGCGCGCTGTGAGGTGCGGATCACGCGCCCGTCGGCCAGCACCACCTCCAGCGCCATGACATTGTCCTTCATGGTGCCGTAGCGCACGGCCATGGTGCCCGAAGCGCGGGTCGATGTCATGCCGCCGATCGAGGCGTCGGCGCCGGGATCGATCGGGAAGAACAGGCCCGTGCCGCGCAGCGCCGCGTTGAGCTGCTTTCGCGTGATGCCGGGCTGCACGACGACGTCCATGTCGCTCTCATGCACCGCCAGCACCTTGTTCATGCGCGCGAAGTCGAAGCAGACGCCGCCCGCGACCGACGCCGCGTTACCCTCAAGCGAGGTGCCGGCGCCAAAGGGTATGATCGGCATACTCGCGCTGCCACACAGCTTGACGATCTCGGCGACCTCCTGCGTCGTCTCCGGGAACACCACGATGTCCGGCGGCAGGTTGCGATAGTGGGATTCGCTCTGCCCATGCTGATCGAGCACGCCGCGCGCAACGCTCGCGCGCGGGCCAATCATGCCTGTGAGGCGATCGGCCAATGCTGCTGTGCTGACCCGCGGTCCCATCCTTGCTCCCTCTCTGCCCCCGATGCCGGACTCTTGTCGGTCCGTTCCGCTACCGTCCGGCTTAGGCGGCTTGCACGTTGCTCGCAACCTGCTTCAAGCCGAAATCATAGTTGAGATGAAAATACGCGCTATCCACCATGCGACCATCCGGCGCACGGCCGGGCGGGTGGCGGACGAACTCGCGGATCAGGCTGTCCTTGACGCCGAACACCACGTCACTGTCGAGATACTGGTCGCCGGCAACGAATACGTGGGTCACGAGCTGCTCGAAGCCCGGTGCGGAGATCATGAAATGCACGTGCGCGGGGCGCCAGGGATGGCGACCCTGCGCCTCGAGCATCTCGCCGACCGGGCCGTCATGCGGAACAGGATAGGCGGCGGGCTTGATCGACCAGAAATGGAAGCGGCCGTTGGCGTCGGTGTGGAAGCGTGCGCGCATGGCGAGATCGCCGCCGATGTCGTCGAGCTGCTGCACGTCGTAATAGCCGTCATCGTCGGAATGCCAGACGTCGACAATGGCGCCCGCAAGTGGCCGTCCATCGACGGTCGAGACCGAGCCGGTGACCAGCATCGGGTCGCCCTCCATCGGGCCCGAGATATCCGCGCCGCTGTCCTTCTCCGGCGCGGCCTGCACGAAGAACGGCCCCAGCACCGTGGTCTCGGTCGCACCTTCCGGCATCGGATGGTTGATCGCGTCGACCAGCATGGAGACGCCGAGCGTGTCCGACAGCAGAATGAACTCCTGGCGCTTGTCATCGCACATGTGACCCGTGCGGGTCAGGAAATCGATGCCGTATTCCCATTCCTTCTGGGTCGGGCGCACCTCGCGCACGAAGGCATGAAGATGGCGCACCAGCGCCTCGCTGACCTCTTTGATCCGCGGATCCGTCGCGTCCTTGATCCGCTCCAGCACTGCGTCCGTGATCGTGTTCTCGTTGAAGTTACGCATATGTGCCTCCGTGGATCAGAGTTTGGGCTCGCCGAGGCCGGACAGCCGCTCGAGATGCTTGACGGTTGCGATAAAGTCGGTCTCGCCGTCGCCTTGCGCGACCAGCGAACCGTAGGTCTCGCGCACCTGGGCCGCGAGCTGCAGCGGCACGCCGACGGCGTGGCCGGCCCCTAAGATCAGATCGAGATCCTTCGCCATCTGCTTGCAGGAGAAGGTGGACTCGAAATCGCGGGTCCGGAGCGGTGCGGTCTTGTACTTCACCATCGGCGAGGCGACCGCGCTGTCGTCGAGCACTTTCAATATGTCCTGCCAGGCGATGCCGCCCTTGCGTGCCAGCGCCAGGCTCTCGGCCATCATGGCTGCGGAGACTGCAATCATCAGATTGACGGCGAGCTTGGCGTAGCGCGCCTCTTCGCCGGGCCCGAGATAGGTCTGGGCGCGGGTGAAGGCGGCGAACAGCGGTTTTGTGCGCTCGAAGGCGTCCTTGGGGCCCGAGACGAAGCAGGTCAGCGCGCCGGTGTGAACGATGCTGGCATTGCCGGAGACCGGCGCGCGCAGGTAGATGACGCCGCGCGCCTGCGCGGCCGCATCGACCTCGGCGGACGCCTCGGCGCTTACGGTGCTGGTCTCGATCAGCACGGCGCCAGGGGCCATCGCGCCGATGAGTCCGGTGGGGCCGAGCATCACGGCGCGCAACGCCGCGTCATCGGGCAGGGACGTGACGACCGCAGCCCTGCCGTTCACCGCATCAGTGGGCGAAGCGGCTGTCGAAATGCCTTGCGTGCGCGCCTCGTTGAGCCGCGCGGCGCTCTGATCGAAGGCGGTCACGGCGTAGCCGGCCTTGGCGACGAGCACCGACATCGGCAGGCCCATCTTGCCGATCCCGATAAAGGCGACATTCTTCGAAGCGTCTGTCATTGTTGTTGTCCGTTGGCGCCGCTAGGCGGCGCGTCCCTGTCGTTCGATGTCCTGCACCAGCCGCTGGCCGGATTGCGCGAGCAGCGCTTTCTTCGTCTCCAGCCCCTCAACCAGCAGCCGACCGTTCCGTTTCTTCCAGGTGCCGCCGATCATGACGGCCTCGATATTGGCGAGGCTCGTCTGCATCACGACGGTGGAAACGGGATCGTGCACCGGGAAGAGATTGAGATCGGACGCATTGATGATGACGAGGTCGGCGAGTTTGCCCGGTGTCAGCGAGCCGATCTGGTCCTCGCGGCCGAGCATGCGCGCGCCTTCCGTCGTGATCCAGTGCAGCGCCTCGCGCGCCGGAATCGTGGTGGTCGCCGGAATCGTGCCGTTGGCCCTGCGTGTCTCAGCGTTGTCGAGCGCCCGCTGCATCGAGAGCGCGACGCGCGCGGCCGAGAAGAGATCGCCAGCCAGCACGGATTCGAGATCGATGCCGATCGTCGGGCGCACTCCGCGCTTGAAGAGCCGTCCGGTGATCGGAAAGCCGTGGCCCTGGATCATCTCGTTCTCCGGCGTCACCGAGAACGACACGCCGAGACCGACCAGGCGATCGAGGAGATCGTCAGGCAGGTCGTTGCCATGGACGATGTTGATGCCGGGGCCGACCAGGCGCGCCTCGATCAGCTTCTCCCAGCCGCCGGGCGTCTTGGCCGGACCGCCGCCCTGGTGCATCGATGCGATCAGGTTGAGTTCCCGCGCGAGGCGGAAGTCATGCATGGCGACATCGAGCGTCGAATAGTGCGGGCCGAGAATGGCGAGTCCAACCGTAACGAGACCGTCGCGGTCGGCGAGGGGGCCTGCCAGCAACCGCTCGACCTCGCGGCGTGGATGCGGAATCTCAGAGAAATGCGGCTCGCCAGGCTTCGGCTCGGGCTTCGGTGAGCCGTGGAAGAAGGCGGCGCGGATGCCACTCTCGATCAGGCCGCGCACGGCGGCGTCAGTGTGGTTGGGCGTCGGATTGTTGTGACACCAGTCGACCAGCGTGGTGGTGCCGCAATTGATCTGGTTCAGCGCGCCGACCAGCGTCGCGATGTAGATGTCCTCGGGCCGGAACACGGTTGCGAGGCCGGCATGCATGCGGCGGAAATATTCGAGCAGGGTCCAGTTCGCTGCGTAGCCGCGCAGCGCCGTCTGCCAGGTGTGCATATGCGCGTTGATAAGGCCGGGGATGACGATGCGCCCCGTACCGTCCACGATCTCGGTGTCGGCCGTGCCGCTGCCGAGATCGATCGATGGACGGACGTCAACGATGCGATTTCGCTCGACCAGCACGTCGCCGGTGCGAAGATCGCCAATCCTGTCATCCATGCTGATGACGACGGCGGATTTGATCAGCGTGCGTCGCATCGAATCAAGCCGCCGTTTTGGTTGCGCTCGGCGGATCGCCGGCCCAGGCACGCGCGATCAGGTCGCGGATGGCATTGCGCTCGAGCGGGCGCGGATTCCAGTAGGCGTTAGTGACCGCGAGATCAGCCGCCTTGTCGATGCCGCCCTCGGGCATGCCGACATCGCGCAGCGCAAGCTTTGCATTCAGCCGCTTCGCCAGATCGTAGAGTCCACGCGAAGCATCGGCGGCGCCGATCGCGCGCGAGATGCGCGCCATCGCATCGGGCACGGCGGGTGCGTTGTAGGCCAGCGCATGCGGCAGCACGATGGTGTGCGTCTCGGCGTGCGGCAAATCGAAGGTGCCGCCGAGGGTATGGCAGAGCTTGTGATGTAGCGCCATACCGACCGTGCCGAGGCAGACGCCGCACAGCCAGGCGCCATAGAGCGCCTCGGTGCGCGCCTCGCGGTCGTCGCTCTTGGCGGCTATCGCGGGCAGGGCGCGCGCGAGTGCGCGGATGCCTTCCTCCGCCATCAGCGAGGTGACGGGATTGGCGTCGCGCGCGTAAAGCGCTTCCACCGCATGCGCGATCGCGTTGATGCCGGAGGTCGCAGTGAGGCTCACCGGCAGCGTCAAGGTGAGATCGACGTCGTAGATCACGGTTTCAGGCAGCACCGCAGCATCGCGCACCGTGGTCTTCAGGCCGTTCTCGGTCTGACCGACGATCGGCGTCATCTCCGATCCGGCGTAAGTGGTGGGAATGCAGAGCTGGTTGACGCCGGTGCGCAGGGCCAGCGCCTTGCCAAGGCCGGTGGTCGATCCACCGCCGAGCGACACGACGCAGTCGGCATCGCACGCCTTCATGGCGGCAAGCGCCTGCTCCGTGACGTCGACCGGCGTATGCATGGTCGCGCCGGGAAAGATGCCGGCATAGAGTGGGCCAAGCGCCGCGCCGAGGCTTTTGCCCTGCGTCTCCTGCTGCGGCGTCGTCAGCACCAACGCGCGCTTGCCGCCGAGTCGCTCGACCTCGGCTTTGGCCGCGGCGAGCGTCCCGGTGCCGAACACGACACGGCAGGGGAGGTTTTCAAAGGTGAACGAACCGATCATGTGCCGGTCTCTTTGATGGGATAATCGACCTGGAAGCGACCGGTTCGCAAGTCGCCGAGCGCCTCGCGCACGCGCAGATGTTCCGGATGGTTGGCGTACGCGGCAAGCGCGGCCTGATTGGCAAACTCCGAGAACAGCACGACGTCGCAGGCGTAATCGACGGCGCTGACGTCGACGCCGACCTCGATGTGGGTGAGGCCGTCGATCCGGCCCTTGAGGCCTTCGAACAAGGTCTTGACCTTGAGCCGGGCGGCGGAGCGCTCCTCGGGGGTTTCCCCGCGCAGCCGCCACATCACGATGTGCCTGATCGGGCCCGACATTTTCCTGATTCCTCGCCTGCCGCTCTGCTTGTTTGCGCGGCATTTTGCCTTGCAGAACACGGAAATAAAGGCCAATAATTGTAAGTCTCTTTTTCGATATGTGAAAAAATGGACCGCTTGCTGCAGCTTGAAGTGTTCTCCAAGACGGCTGAGCTCGGCAGCCTCTCCAAAGCCGCCGAGGCGCTGCGGATGTCGAATGCGGCTGCCAGCCGCTATCTAGGTGCGCTGGAGGAGCGCCTTGCAGTCCGGCTGATCGAGCGCAACACCCGCCGATTGTGGTTGACGGAAGCGGGGCAGGAGCTGCTCGAACGTTGCGGTCCGGTTCTGAACGAATTGGCCGAAGCCGAGGACATCGTCAGCGATCGCGCCTTGTCGCCTCAGGGCATGCTGCGCGTCACCAGCTCGCTCTCCTTTGCGGTGATCTATCTGGCGCCGATGCTGCCGGCGTTTCGCGCGCGCTACCCGAAGCTCAACCTGCAGATCACCACCGCGAACCGATACCCGGATTTCATCGAGGCGGGCATCGACGTGGCGATCCGGACGCGCGAGCAGGAACCGGATTCGAACATCGTCGTGCGCCGTATCGGGCAGATGCGCCGTGTGCTGGCGGCCGCGCCGTCTTATCTCGCAAGCTGCGGCCGGCCGGAACAGCCGGCCGACCTCGCGCGTCACAACATGCTGGTCTACAACCTTGCCAACGATCCCTATTCCCTGCGCCTGCGCAAAGGCAATGGAGCGCAGACCATCCGCATCACGCCGACGCTCGACAGCAATGACGGCCAGGTCATCCGCGGCGCGGCACTGGCAGGGCTCGGCATCCTCATCCAGCCGCTCTACATCGTTCAGAGCGACATCGCGGCGGGCCGTCTCGTCCCGGTGCTGATGGATTGGGAGCTGCCTCTGCTCACCATGAACATCGCGTATCAGAACCGCGCCGGGCTGCCGGCCAAGATCAGGGTCTTTTCAGACTTCCTGGTGACTTACATCCGCGAGCATTCGGAGCCGGGGATCTGGATGGATGCAACGAAGTGAGCAAGATACATTCTCGAATTCAGACTGCTTCCAAGAAGGCACATCCATTTGAAAGCCAGGACATCCGGCACCGCGTGGCGACATGCCAATATCGGTCGCCTGCTCAATAACGCAGTGCGACGTTTCGAAGGTCGCGTGCTCGAATTGATGAGCGACAGGGGGCACGACGAAACGCGCATCGCGCATGTCAGCCTGACCCGCAATCTCGATGTGGAGGGGACGAGGCTCACCGAGCTTGCCCGCCGCGCATCCATGAGCAAGCAGGCGATGGGTGAGCTGGTCGATCAATGCGCCGAGCTCGGCCTCGTCGATCGCATTGCCGATCCGACAGATCGGCGCGCCCGTATCGTCATGTTCACGCCGGCCGGGATCAAATGGTTAGATGCGTTTCGCGATGCGGTCGACATTGCCGAACAGGAAATGCGCGCCGAACTCGGCAAGGCCACGATGGACGCGATCCTGAAGGGCCTCGCCGTCTATGGCGCGAAGTTCGATACGCTCGACGCAGATTAGTCAGGCTACTTGACGATATCGTCAGGCGACCTTACCATGCAGGATAATGCTGGTAGGGAGAAGCGTCTTGGAGATACGTCTGACGGCCTCGGTGCTCATCGTAGGCGGGGGCCCATGCGGGCTGATGCTGGTCAACGAGCTTGGCCGCCGCGGCGTGTCCGCGATCTTGGTCGATGAAAAGCCGGGGACGGCGTTCAATCCGCAGGCCAATGCGACGCAGGCCCGCTCGATGGAGCACTATCGGCGGCTGGGATTTGCCGACGAGATCAGACGAGAAGGCTTGCCTGCCGATTATCCGACCGATGTCGCGTACTTCACCCGTTATGCCGGCTATGAGCTGGCGCGGTTTTCGTTGCCGTCATCGTCACGCGCGAGCGAGCTCATCAAGGGCATGTCCGGCTCCTGGAGCGCCGCCGAACTGCCGCATCGCGTCTCGCAGAAATATGTCGAGGCGGTGCTGCGCCGGCATGCCGAACGGCTCCCTGGAATAAAGCTCAACTACGGTCATCGGCTGGTCAGCTACACCGAGAGCGATGAGGGCATCGTCGGCGACATCGAATGTCTCGATGATGGTCGCCGCTTTCAGCTCCATGCCGATTTCCTGGTCGGCGCCGACGGGCCGCGCTCGATGGTCCGGCAATCGCTCGGGATCGTCTATGGCGGCGAGACGGGAACGCAGCGCGATTTCATGGGCGGGCGGATGCTGGCGGTCTATCTCCGTTCACCTGATTTCTACGCGAACATCCCGCACGCCAAGGCGTGGATGTACAACTGCTTCAATGGCGATCGTCGTGCCTTCATGGCGTCCGTGAACGGTCGCGACGAATTCGCGTTCCATACGCAGCTCCGACCCGACGAAGACGAGAGTGCGATCGCCGTCAACGAGGCCAGGGCCGCGTTCCAGCGTGCCTGCGGCGCGCCGATCGATTGCGACGTGCTCTCGTTCCTGACCTGGACCGCAGGTCACGCGCTGGTCGCGACCGGAATGCAGCGGGGTAGGGTCTTCCTCGGCGGTGACGCGGCGCACCTGTTCACGCCAACCGGTGGGCTCGGCTACAACACCGCGATCGAGGACGCGGTCAATCTCGGCTGGAAGCTCGCAAGCATCGTCAAGGGCGTGAGCCCGGCTGCGCTGCTCGACAGCTACGAGGTGGAGCGGCGTCCGGTGGCACTCCGCAACACCGATTATGCGCGCCGCTTCGCCGACTCGCTCGGTCTGTTTGCGCCCGCGCCGGAGATCGAAGACGCCACGGAAGCAGGCGACGAGGCGCGGCGTAAGGCAGGTATCTATCTCGAGCGGCACGCCCGCGCCGAGTTCAACATCCCCGGCGTTACCTTCGGCGGACGTTACGACGGCTCGCCGGTCATTGTCTCCGACGGCAGCCAGCCGCCGCCCGACGCTGCAAATGTCTATGTCCCGAGCGCCTGTCCCGGCGGCCGCGCGCCGCATGCGTGGCTGGAGGACGGCGTGTCCCTGTACGACCTGTTCGGGTTCGAATGGACGCTGCTTCAGTTTGGGGAGGTCGTGCTCGCTCACACTCCGTTCGCCGAGGCTGTCCGCGCGCTTGGTGTCGACGTGAAACTCGTCACGCTGCCGAGATCCTTGCGCGATCTCTACGAGGCGGATCTCGCACTCATACGTCCTGACCAGATCGTGGCCTGGCGCGGCACCGTATCACAGGCCGGGATGATCGGGCGCGTCCTTGCCCGCGCGCTTGGGCACGGCGCGAGCGAGGGCGCGCGTCTGGCAAGCTGATCGATACCCGCCGCCGCACCCACCTGCGGCGCGCAGCAATAACAACAAAACGACAATGATACCGGAGGAGGACAAATTGACGACAAGGACGCTCGAGGACTACGACGATCATGCGGCCGCCGCTATCGGCGCCGAGCAGACGGCAAGCAGCCGGCGGCGCATTCTGATCGCCGGCACCATCGGTACCGCGATCGAATGGTACGATTTCTTCATCTACGGCCTGATCGCGCCGCTGGTGTTCGACCAGCTTTTCTTCCCGAAGTTCGATCAGCTCACGGCGACCATCGCGGTCTTCGCGACGTTCGCCGTCGGATTCCTGGCGCGTCCGCTCGGCGGGATCGTGTTCGGCCATTTCGGTGACCGCTTGGGTCGCAAATCCGTCCTGTTGTGCACGCTGCTCATGATGGGACTAGCGACCATGTCGATCGGACTATTGCCGACCTACGCCAGCGCGGGTCTGATCGCGACCATCGCGCTCGTCGTGTTGCGCTTCCTTCAGGGCTTTGCCCTCGGCGGCGAGTCGACCGCGGCGATCCTCATGGCGATCGAAACGGCTCCCGGCCACCAGCGCGGCTTCTCGGCCGCCGTGATCCAGGCCGCGGGGCCCGTCGGCGTCGTGCTCGCATCTTCTGCCGCGCTCGCGATCTCGCGGCTGCCGGAGGCGGACCTGCTGTCTTGGGGCTGGCGCGTTCCGTTCCTGATCAGTGCGGTGCTCGTTGCGCTCGGCGTCTACATGCGCTTGCGCATCGAGGAGAGCGCGACGTTCCGCAAGGCGGGGGAAGTTGAAGCCGTGCCCGCCGTCGAGGCGGTGAGGGGACACTGGCGACCGATCCTCATCGTGTTCTTCGCCGAGATGGCGCAGACATCCTATTTCTACCTCACGGCCATCTTCACCATTTCCTTCGCCACGCGCCAGCTCGGCGTCCAAAAGGATGTGATCACGCAGGCCGTGCTGTTCGCAAACCTCGTTGGCCTGATTGCCATGCCGCTCATCGGCGCGTGGTCCGACCGGATCGGACGGAAACGCTTGTTCCTCGCCGGTGTCGCGCTCGCAACCACCTCGATGTTTGCATTCTACGGCGTGGTCGCGAGCCGCAATACGCTGCTGGTGACGGCGGCGCTGATCCTGGCCGCCGGCGTGATCCATCCGCTGATGTTCAGCACCGAAGGCAGCTATTTCCCGGAACTGTTTCCGACCCGTATCCGCTTCACCGGCGTGTCGATCGGAAAGCAGCTCGGAACGGTGCTCGGCGGCGGTATGGCGCCGCTCGTCGCCACCAGCCTGTTTGCGCAAACGGGCACGACCTATGCGATCACCGGATATTACATCGCGCTCGCGCTCGCGGCGATGATCGCGCTCGGCTTTGCGCGCGAAACCAGCAAATCGCGGCTGCTCGGCTAGGCCCGCGCCAACAAAAGGGAGGTTCTCATGGACGTCAGTCTTCTGATCAACGGGCAGGATCAGGCCGCTTCCACCGGCAAGGTGTTCGAACGGCGCAATCCGCTGTCGCAAGAGCTTGCAAGCCGGGCGGCCGGCGCGACGGCTTCCGATGCCGACGCCGCGGTGGCGGCGGCTTCCGCCGCGCTGGCGCAATGGTCGGCGCTCGGCCCGAATGCGAGGCGCGCTCTGCTGCTGAAGGCAGCCGATGCGCTCGAGGCCAAGCGTGACGCGTTCATCCAGATCATGATGGCCGAGATCGGCACCACGGAAGTGTGGTCGGCCTTCAACGTGAAGCTCGCGACCGGCATGCTGCGCGAGGCGGCATCGCTTACCACGCAGATTGCCGGTGAAGTGATCCCGTCGGACAAGCCGGGATGCCTTGCGATGTCGGTTCGTCAGCCTGCCGGCGTATGCCTTGGCATAGCACCGTGGAATGCGCCGATTATTCTCGGCGTTCGCGCGGTGGCAACGCCGCTCGCCTGCGGCAACACGGTAGTGCTCAAGGCCTCCGAAATCTGTCCCGGAACCCACCGACTGATCGGAGAGGTGTTCAGGGATGCCGGCTTCCCGCCTGGTGTTGTGAACGTCGTGACCAATGCGCCAGCCGATGCACCCGCCGTGGTCGAACGTCTGATCGCCAATCCTGCCGTCAGGCGGATCAACTTCACCGGCTCGACCCGCGTCGGCCGCGTGATCGCCGAACTCGCCGGCCGGCATCTCAAACCCGTGCTGCTCGAGCTCGGCGGCAAGGCGCCCCTCGTTGTGCTCGATGATGCCGATCTCGATGCCGCAGTCGCGGCCGTGGTGTTCGGCGCCTTCATCAACCAGGGCCAGGTTTGCATGTCGACGGAGCGCGTGATCGTCGATGAACTCGTGGCCGATCAGTTCGTCGAGAAGCTTGCCAAGAAGGCCAGCGCGCTTCCGGCGGGTGACCCGCGCTCCGGTCCGGTCGTCGTCGGCTCGATGATCGACGAGGCGCCGGCCAAGCACGTGGTTGCGCTGATCGACGATGCGACCGGCAAGGGCGCCGTCAAGCTCGCGGGCGGCGAGCGCGCCGGCACGGTCGTCCCGGCAACGGTGCTCGACCGCGTCGTGCCCGGCATGCGCATCTACACCGAAGAGAGTTTCGGCCCCGTCGTCTCGGTGATCCGCGCGCGCGGCGTGGATGATGCGGTCCGGCTCGCCAATGACACCGAGTACGGCCTCTCGGCGGCCGTGTTCGGCAAGGACGTTGCGCGTGCGCTCACGGTGGCGCAGCGCATCGAAAGCGGCATTTGCCATGTCAACGGACCGACGGTGCATGACGAGGCGCAAATGCCGTTCGGCGGCATGAAGGGATCGGGCTACGGCCGCTTCGGCGGCCAGGCCGGGATCGCTGAATTCACCGACCTGCGCTGGATCACCATCGAGACGCAGCCCCAGCATTATCCCTTCTGATCGCACCACGACACGACGAAGCATGCCAGGAAGACAGTCCATGAATTCGAAAGTTTTGACGGTTCGGGAAGCGACCCTCGGTGTGCTTCGGTCCTTCGGCGTCGATCGTGTCTTCGGCAATCCGGGCTCGACCGAGCTTGCCTTCCTGCACGATTGGCCGGACGACATCGACTACGTGCTCGGTCTGCAGGAAGGCTGCGTCGTCGGCATGGCGGATGGTTATGCGCAGGCGACCGGACGCCCCGCCTTCGTCAACCTGCATTCGGCCGCGGGACTCGGCCATGCGCTCGGCAATCTCTTCACGGCGTTCCGCAACAAGACGCCGATGGTCGTCACGGCGGGGCAGCAGGCGCGCAGCCTGCTGCGGATGCGGCCCTACCTCTTCGCCGAGGACGCCGAACAGTTTCCAAAGCCTTATGTGAAATGGAGTTCGGAGCCTGCGCGGCCTGAGGATGTCCCCGCGGCCATCGCGCAAGCCTTCCTCACCGCCATGCAGCATCCGCGCGGCCCGACATTCGTGTCGGTGCCGTCGGATGATTGGGCGTCCTGCGTCGCTTCCGCCGGTCCGCCATATCGCGATGGAGTTTGCGCCGGATCCGGCTGCGATCATTCGGCTCGGTGCGGCGATCGCAGCGGCAAAGAGGCCTGCATTCGTGGTCGGGCCCGAGGTCGATCGCAACGGCTGCGTCGAGGCGATGGTCGCGGTGGCCGAACGGGTGAGGGCGCCCGTCTGGGCAAGCCCGATGTCGAGCCGGTCGAGCTTTCCGGAACTGCATCCGCAATTCGCGGGCTTCCTTCCGGCTGTGCCAGGAGGGCTCGCCCTTGCCTTGCGTGGGGCCGATCTGATCGTCGTGGTCGGGGCGCCCGTGTTCACCTTCCATGTCGAGGGGCAATGCGAACTGCTCGACGACGGAACGCCGGTATGGCAGATCACCGACGATCCGACCGAGGCCGCATCCGCCGCTGTCGGCGACGCCATCATCAGCACGCTCCCCAAGGCGCTCACTGCGCTACTGTCGGCGCTGCCTGAGATCGCGCAGCGCGATGCGCCCGCCGCGCGCCCACGGCCCGTGATTCCCACAGCGACGAATCCGATTCCACCCGCCTATGCGCTGAGCCGGCTATCGGAGTTGATGCCGCGCGATGCGATCGTGGTGGAGGAGGCGCCGTCGCATCGTCCTGCCATTCAACAGTTTCTGCCGAGACCGGGAGCGGACAGCTTCTACACCATGGCGAGCGGTGGGCTTGGTTACAGCCTGCCGGCGTCCATCGGCGTGGCGCTGGCGCGGCCGGACCATCGCATCGTGGGCCTGATCGGCGACGGATCGGCGATGTATTGCGTGCAGGCAATCTGGACCGCGGCGCAACGTAAGTTGCCGATCACCTTCGTGATCATGAACAATTCCGGCTATGGCGCGATGCGCGCCTTCAGCCAGCTCATGCAGGCACATCGCCCGCCTGGGATCGACTTGCCCGGGCTCGACTTCGTGTCGCTCGCCAAGGGGCTCGGTTGCCCAGGCCGGCGCGTGACTGATGTCGGCGACCTCGATCGCATTCTGACCGAAGCGTTGGCGTCAAGCGGTCCCGCGCTGGTCGATATCGCAGTCGATGACGCCACGACGGACCTGTTCAGCCACTCTCGCTAGAGCGTCAGACGCGCAATCGTCGGCGAGCGGGAAAGCTCGCCGGCGACGTATCGCCCTCAGCAGGTGCCACCCTATTGCCGCGTCAGGCGAACCACGTCCTGTCTCAGCAGATAGAGGGAGACTGCGAGCAGAACGACGTCCTTCATCAGGAAGGGCACGTTTCCTGTCATGGCAGGGAAGCCTCCCGCGGCGACGTCCCAGCCCTCCGGCATGAACGGAATGATGGTAACCGTCGCGATGAAGGTGCCGGTCGAGCCCAGGGCGCCGAGTACGCCGAGCCGCTTGCTCCAGAAGCCCGCGAGCAGCAGCGAGCCGAATGTCCATTCCGAGACGCCGAGGAAATAGCTGGCGCCTGCATGGCCGAACACGGGATAGAGCCACCAGATCAGCGGACCGTTGCTGATGAACGGGACCAGTCGTTCGAATTCGTAAGGAAACCACTTCTGGTAACCGAAGAAGAAGAACATGATCACCATCGCGGCGCGGACGACCTGGTAGTCGAGGTCCTCAGCGAGCAGGCCGGACCTGTGCAGCATGCGGACGAGAGGGTTTGTTGCGGTGTTGAAAAGCGTGGTCATGGTCGTGATCCCTTTGGGATGATCGACGAGGCGCAGTCGCGTTACGCGACGGCCGGGAAGTCGATCTCGGTGTCGTTGATGCGGTTGAAGACGTTGGTGAACACCGTGGTCGCAAAGGCGAGGCTGATCTCGACGAGCTGCGCGTCGCTATAGCCGGCGGCCTTAATCACGGCGAAGTCCTCGTCGCTGACGGTGCCGCTGGTGCGCGCGAGCTTGCGGACGAAGCCGACCAGCGCATCGCGCTTGGCATCGCCGGTGAGTTCGCCTTCGCGGATCTGCTTGAGCACATCCGGCTTCACGCCGGCGAGCTTGGCGAGGTAGCTGTGGGCGGCGACACAATAGTCACAGCCGGCGGCTTCGCTGATGACGAGCTTGATAAGCTCCTTGTCGGGCCTGGTCAGGCTGCCGGAGGCGAGCACCGTATCGGCGGCGAGGATTGCCTTGAGTGCAGCGGGGCCATGGGCGGCGATGGCTGCAAACGTGTTCGGCACGCTGCCGACGGTCTTCTTGATCTGGGCATAGACCTGACCGGACGGACCGGCATCGGCTTCGAGGTTCGGGACAGAAAGACGAGACATGGTGGCACTCCGTGGTTGAGGTGGTGAACGATCACGGAGTGACAGTAGGGTCCCGATACGAGACTTTTAATGCCGATATGGCTCTGATACATGCTCAATCGTCTCAAGCAGCAGGAGGAGGAGGTGCGCGATGGATTGGCTTAGCCGGCTGTTCGAAATGATGCCGGTGCGCGGTCGTCTGGACCTGCGCTGCGCCTACGGCGCGCCCTGGCGAATCGAGCAGGGGCCTGGGGAGGTGAACGAAATCCCGTACCATGCAGTGCTTGCCGGCTCTGCGATGCTGGAAAATCCAGCGGGAGGGCGGCCGCTGCTGCTGAAGACCGGCGACATCCTCCTGCTTCCCGGCAATCCACGACACGTCATGCATGACGGCAGCGGGGCCGCGCCGCTCAAGGCCCGCAATCGCGCGGCTCTCAACTTCACGATCAGCGAAAATCCCGGCTCGGACGAGCGCCTCGATCTCTTATGCGGACATTTCGCGATCGCTCCGCCGCACGATCGGTTGCTGCGCAGTTATCTGCCGCCGATCCTCATCGTGAATGCCGGCGCTCACGCCGGACAGCGGGGCAGCGCGGGGCAGGTCGCAGGCCTCGTTGCCCTGATGCGCGGCGAGACGGCGAAAGACCAATTGGGCGGGCTTGCGATGCTGAACGCGCTATCGACGGCGATGTTCGCGCTTGTGCTGCGGCTCGCCAGCGAGACCGGAGGCGCGCCACGGGGGCTCCTTGCGCTTGCAGGCCACCCCCGCCTGGCGCCGGCTGTCGCCGCCTTGTTCAACGAGCCGGCACGCGCGTGGACGCTGCCCGCGCTGGCGCGCCTCTGCAACATGTCGCGCGCGACACTCGCCCGTCTATTTCAGGAGAAGCTCGGACGCTCGCCGAGTGGTCTCCTGACCGACATCCGTATGATCCTCGCCGCGAACCAATTGAGGACATCGTCGATCTCGACCGGAGCGGTTGGCGAAGCGGTCGGATATCAATCCGAGGCGGCATTCCAGCGCGCTTTCAAGAGCCATATGGGTGTCACGCCGGCGCAGTGGCGAAAGACACAGGAGCCCCCCGGCCGCGACGTGTTCGCAAGCCCCGCGGTGACCGATCGCGAGAGCACGGCTGAATCCGCTTCGGAACGGGGAGGTCGTACATCCAATGTGACGTCTGCGAAGTAGAGTGTTCGTGTCCGGTGATCCCGGTCCGGTCACATCGTTCCTCGCTGCTCTGCCGAGGCGTGCGCGTCCAGCGCGGACAAAGGTCTACACGACCGGCTGCTTCGCCTTGCGCAATTGCTCAAGCACGGCGCGCTCGATGTTCAGATGCGCCGCGACGAGCTCGGGTGGAGTCAGCGCCATCCATTGCGCGAGCGAGACATCGACGAAGCGCGGCGCCTTGAACAGCTCGAGGAAGCGCAATGGCTCGTTGCCAGTGTTCTCGATGAAATGGCTCATCGACATCGGGACGTAGCCGACATCACCTGCACGGTAATCGAATGTCCGTGCCCGCCCTTCGGTGTTCGATGCGAGCCATTGCAAAGAAGCTGCGGGGCGGCTGCTACCCCGCGAGAAACCCGCCATCCACCGCGACCACCGTTCCGGTCGCGTATTGTGAGGCCGGCATGCAGAGGAAGGCGACCGCACCGGCAATGTCTTCCGGTTGTCCCCAACGTTTGAACGCGGTGCGGTCGGCGATACGTTGATAGTGCGCGCGATCGGTGCGGCCCGCGGCATTGATCGCGGTCTCGATGTAGCCGGGTGCAACTGCGTTGACGCGGATGCCATCCTCGGCCCAGGCAAGGGCCAGCGCCTTGGTCAGCATCACGACGCCGCCCTTGCTGGCGCAGTACGCGGGAATCCGGGGCAGGGCCAGGGTCGCATTCATCGAGGCGATATTGACGATTGCCCCTTTGCTGTCCGCCAGCAGTGGGCGGAATGCCATGCAGGTCCGGAACGTACCCGTGAGATTGACATCGAGCACCCTCATGAAGGTCTCGATCTCGTATTCCTTGTCGCGCGCCAGAATGCCGGCGCAATTGATCAGCGCGTCGACGCGCTGATGTTGCCGGGCGAATGACGCGACGGCTTCATCGCTCGTGACATCGAGAGTCGCGAGGGTAAGTCCAGCGCGCGGCTTGAGCGTGGAGCGCGCGAGATCGGCGTCGTTGACGCCCGTGGCGGTCACCGTCGCCCCGAGATCGCAGAACTGGTTGCTGATCGCAGCACCGATATCGCCGGCGCCGCCGATCACGATGACATGAAAGCCGGGGGCGAGGGAAAAGCTGGAACTCATCGCGTGGATCTCACTTCAGGATTGTGGGAGGCGAAGCCGTCGATTCCCGGACCACCAGCGAAAAGTCGATCTCGCGATGCATAATGGTCTGCTCGCCCGCGAGGCTTCGCACCAGGTATTCTCCGGCGCGCTGCCAGGTCTCGTCGGTTGGGACATGAATCGTGGTGAGGCTCGGTCGCAAATGGCGGCTCCAGTCGAGATCGTCGAAGCCGACGACCGACAGATCACGCGGCACCGAAAAGCCGCTACGCTCCGCCTCGAGCAGCACGCCATAGGCGATGACGTCGTTGCCGCAGACCACGGCCGTCGGGCGATCGCGGAGGTTCAGGAGATGGCGGGCCGCCTCGCGCGCGTCGTCCAAGGTATAGGGCACCTCGACATGCCATTCCGGAGGGAGTTCAAGTCCGTTCTCCGCAAGCGCGCGGCGAAAACCGGCGACACGCGCGCTGGCACGGTCGTTGTTGCGCTGGAGAGCAGAGACGATTCCGATCCGTCGGTGACCGAGCTCGATGACATGTGCGGCCGCGCGATGGGCCGCGGCTTCGTTGTTCGTTCCAACGCAAGGGTAGGGCCGGTCGGGCTGATAGATGCCGACGTTGATGAAGGGCACCGCATTGTCCGCGAGCAGCTTGCGCAGCCCGTCGTGATGGCAGTCGCCGCGAAGCACCAGGCCGTCCACGCCGCGGCCGATCAGATTGCGCGCCTGCTGCAGCTCGATGTCCAGATCGTATCCGCTCGTGGTGAGGAACAACATGTATCCCACCGAGGATAGATATCTTTGCAGTGAGGCGATGCCGCGCGCGAACATGGTGTTGTCGATCGTGGGCACGATCGCGCCGAGCGTACGCGACCGTCGCGACGACAGGATGCGAGCCGGCGCATGCGGGATGTACCCGACGGCTTCGATTGCCTGCGCGATGCGCGCGCGCAAGGACGGGCTCACCGCGTCGGGATTGTTGAGTGCGCGCGAGACCGACGCCGTGGACACGCCGGCGCGGGCCGCAACGGCGCGGATGCCCTGCTTCTCGGATCTGGCAATCGGCACGGTCATGAATGTAACGTTACATACCGGTTGGCGAACCCGCCTGGCAAGCGATTTTGTCGCGAATCTGCCGCATATCGTGTCGCTTGTCCATCGCTTGACAGGGCGGATCCGATGCTTAGGATGTAACCGTTTTCAGAAAGTGCCGTCAGCAAAAAGCTGCCGTCAATTAAAGGTGCCGTCAGCTTAAGGCGGCCAGCCGGGAGGAGAGTTCGATGAAGGCCAGGATGTTCGCGACGCGCCTCGCGTTGCCGGTTCTTGCGGTTGCCGCACTTAGCGCGCAGGCGCACGGGGCCGATTTCGACTGGAAGAAGTTTCAGGGCAAGACCGTCACCTTTCTCGCCAACAACAATCCGGTGTCGCAGGCGCTCCTGACCTACAAGGCCGATTTCGAAAAGCTGACCGGTATGACCCTGAAGGTCGACGGCTATCAGGAACAGCAGATGCGCCAGCGCCTGGTCACGGTGATGAACGCGCATAGCGACGAGGTCGACGCGTTCATGACGCTGCCCTCGCGCGAGGGCGAGCAGTTTGCCGCTGCCGGCTGGTATGCCGATCTCACGGCGATGGCCAAGAACGAAGTTGCCAAGGAGTACGACCCGGCCGGCTTGAGCAAGGCCCTGCTGAAGGCCGCGACCTTCGGCGGCAAGCTGACCAGCATGCCGATGAACATCGAAGGGCCGATCTTCTACTACCGTACCGACATCTTCAAGAAGTGCGGCATCGAGCGGCCGAAGACCATCAAGGATGTCGAGGCAGCCGCGGAGAAGATCAAGACATGCGACAGCGCGCTCACGCCGTTCGTGTCGCGCGGCCTGAAGCCGGCGGTTGCCTACACCTTCAGCAACATGCTGCACAATATCGGCGGCAGCTACATCGCAAATGCCAAGTCGAACCTCTGCTCGGCCAAGGGCAAGGAGGCGCTCGATACCTATAGTCGCCTGCTGCGCGATTTCGGACCGCCCGGTGTTGTCAACTACAGCTTCCAGCAGATTTCCGCGCTCTATCGCAGCGGCCGCGCCGCGATGGCGTTTGAATCGTCCAACGAATTGCGCACCGTGATGGACGGCGGCGCGCGCCTCAAGGATACCGGCCTGCTGCCGTTCCCGGCGGGCGAGGCCGGCCAGGTGCCGACCACGATCGGTTGGGGCATGGCGGTGTCCTCGCACAGCAAGCAGCCGGATGCGGCGTGGTACTTCGTGCAGTGGGCGACCAGCCCCGAGGTGCAGAAGAAGATGGCGCTGCAGGGGATCGCACCGCCGCGGCCGTCGGTCGCCAACGATCCCGAGTATCGCAAGTGGATCGACGAGGAGCCGGTGCGGAAAGAGTGGCAGGCGGCACTCGACGTGCTCGCAACCAAGGGCTCGTCCGAGGTCGGCTATCCCATCGTCGCCAACCCGGAGTCGCGCGAATTCATCGGTCAGGCCGTGCAGGACTTGATCCTGAAGCAGAAGACCGTCGACCAGGCCTGCGCGGACGCGGACAAGGCACTCGACGCGCTGATTGCGCAGAAGTAACGGCACAGAACGCCGTCTGCTTCATGCGGCCGGCGCCTCAACGGATCAGGGAATGCAGGCATGTCGGACACGGCTGCGACATTGACGCAGGACCGGCAAAGGCTGGAACTGTCGGCGCTCTCGGCGCCGGCGGTGGTCTTCACCGTGGCGATGATCGCATTTCCGGTGATCTATACGGTGTGGCTCGCTTTCCAGAGCTTTTCATCGACCGGCAAGCAATCCTTCGTAGGCCTGGCGAACTACGCCAAGCTGGTGTCCGACAACGAGTTCTGGCATGGGCTCTGGGTTACCATCGCGCTCTATGTGCTCTCGCTGACGCTGCAACTCGTGTTCGGCGTCTGGTTGGCGCTGGTCCTGTTCCACGCCAAACGCCTGCCGGGCATCGTGCGCTCGCTGTTCATTTCACCGTTCATGATGCCGCCGGTGGTGGCCGGCATGATGTGGCTCGTGATCCTCGACCCGTCGCTGGGCGCGGCCAACTATATCCTCCAGTCGTTCGGCCTGCCGCCGTCGGACTGGCTGGCCTCGCCGACATGGGTGGTTCCGACCGTCGCGCTGATCGATAGCTGGCAGTGGACGCCCTATGTCGCACTGATTGTCCTCGGCGGCTTGCAGTCCTTGCCGCCCAGCGTCTACGAGGCCGCACAGATCGACGGCGCATCTGCGTTCAAGACCTTCCAGCGCATCACGCTGCCGCTGCTGCTGCCGACCATCGTCACCGCAGCCATACTCCGCAGCGTCGATCTCCTGCGCTTCTTCGACATCATCTACATCACGACCCAGGGCGGCCCCGGCAACGCGTCGAACACGCTCAACATCTACGGCTTCCGGGTCGGCTTCGAATTCTTCAACATCGGCTATGCCAGCGCCTTGATGCTGACGCTGACCGCGATCGTGTTCGGCGCGGTGCTCGCCTGCAACCGCCTGCGCGGCGCGGTCGCGTGGTGATGTCATGACGGACGCAGCCGCCACCGACCGCTGGATACGCTGGCTCAACCTGCTGCAGCTCGTGCTCGCCGGCGTAATCATCATGGCGCCCACGGTCTGGATGGTGCTGTCCTCCCTCAAGCCGTCCTTCGAGGTGACGGCTTATCCGCCGACGCTGGTCTTCACGCCCACGCTGGACAACTACGTCGAGCTCACGAAGACGACGCCGTTCCTGAGCTACGCTCTCAACAGCCTCATCGTGACGGTCGGTTCGACCGCACTCGGGCTGCTATTCGGAATTCCTGCCGCCTTTGCCGTTTCCTGGACGCGGATCTCGTGGCCGGCGATCCTGACGCTTGCGGCGCGCATGGCACCGGGCACGCTGTTCCTGCTGCCGTGGTACGTGATGTTCCGGCAGATCGGCATGATCGGTTCCTATACGGCGCTCATCCTCAGTCACGCCGTCATCACCTTGCCGATCGTGATCTGGGTCCTGCTGCCGTCGTTCGACGGCATCCCGCGCAGCGTGTTCGAGGCGGCGCAGGTCGACGGATGCAGCGTCACGCGCATTCTCTGGCGGATCGCGCTGCCGCTGGTGGCCTCCGGCATCGCCGTCTCGGCGATCCTCGCCTTCGTATTTTCGTGGAACTACTTCCTGTTTGCGCTGGTGCTCTCCAACGGCGACAGCAAGACGCTGATTGCGGCGGCTTTCAATTTTATCGGCGAAGGCTCGACGCAGTGGGGCGCGCTCATGGCCGCGGCAACGCTGATCGCATTGCCGCCGCTCGTGCTGGCGGCTCTCGTTCAGCGCTGGCTGGTGTCCGGGCTGACGCTCGGTGCGGTGAAAGGCTAGGCATCTGATGAACGTATCACCACGTCCGAATTCGATCATGCAGGCGGCGATCTTTCACGGCCACGAGCGCATCACCATCGAGCGCGTGGCGATGCCCGACGTCCTGGCAGGTGAGGTGCTGGTGCGGGTCTCGCGCACCGCGCTGTGCGGTTCGGATTTCAAGCTCTGGCACAAGGGCGCCGAGTTCACCGCAGGCCACGAGATCTTCGGGGTCGTCGAGCAGCCCGGTCACCGCCTGCATGGCCGCCGCTGCGCCGTCTACATCCCGCTGCACTGCGATCACTGTGCGGCCTGCAAGCGCGGCGATACGCAGATGTGCCTGGAGGTGTCGAGCCTGATCGGCTGGAACAGGCCGGGGGGCTATGCCGAATATGTGCCGGTGCCGGAGAACTGCCTGCTGCCGGTGCCCGACGACATCGAGGATAGTCTCGCGCCGCTCCTGCTCGACGTGATCGGCACGTCGGGTCATGCCGTGCGGTTTGTCAGCCGCGTGGTGGCGCCGAGCGATGCGGGGCCGGTGCTGGTGATGGGCGCGGGCCCGGTCGGACTGGGGGTCGTCCTGGCGCTCCGCAGCCTTGGTTATGACGACGTCCACGTTGCCGATCCGAATGCGACGCGGCTGAGGATCGCGCAGTCCTTCGGCGCCAAGGCGCATCCTGTCGGCGATGCGTCGGAGCGCTTCGCCCTGATCATGGAATGCTCCGGCGCGCATGCGGCCCGCAATCTCGGCATCGAGCTCGTATTGCCGCGCGGCGCGCTGGTGCTGGTTGGCGAGAATGCGGCGCCCTGGACCATCGAGGAGGGCAAGGTGTTCCGCCGCAAGGACTTCTACATGATCCGCACCTTCTACTTCCCGGTCTCCGATTTCGAGCCGAACATCGCGTTGTTGCGGCAATACAAGGACGAGTATCGCGTGCTCGTCGATGGCGAGTTCGGCCTGTCGGCCCTGCCGGAGAATTTCGCGCGTTTCGCCAGAGGCGAGCTGATCAAGCCGGTATTGGCGCTGGACTAGCGATCATGGCCTCGATCTCGATCCGCAACCTCGTCAAGCGCTACGGCAATTTCACCGTGATCCCGGATCTCAACCTGGAGATCGCGGACCATGAATTCGTTGTCTTCGTCGGCCCGTCCGGCTGCGGCAAGTCGACCCTGCTGCGCATCATCGCAGGCCTCGAGCCGATCACGTCCGGAGATCTCTACATCGGCGACAAGCGCGTCAACGGCGTGCAGGCCGCGCAGCGCGACATCGCCATGGTGTTCCAGGATTACGCGCTCTATCCGCATATGCGCGTTTATGACAACATGTCGTTTGCGCTGGAGCTGCGGGGAACGCCGAAGGCGGAGATCGATGCCCGGGTCAAGCGTGCGGCGGCGCTGCTGCACATCGAGCCTTACCTGGACCGCAAGCCGAAGGAATTGTCCGGCGGCCAGCGCCAGCGCGTCGCGATGGGACGCGCGATCGTGCGCAATCCGAAGGCGTTTCTGTTCGACGAGCCGCTGTCTAACCTCGATGCGAAGCTGCGCGGGCAGGTGCGGGCCGAGATCAAGGCGCTGTCGCAGGAGCTCAAGACCACGATGGTGTTCGTGACCCACGACCAGATCGAGGCCATGACCATGGCCGACCGGATCGTGGTCCTGCAGAGCGGTACGATCCAGCAATACGACACTCCGGAGACAGTCTACGAGCGGCCGGCAAACCAGTTCGTGGCCGGCTTCATCGGGTCTCCGGCGATGAACTTCTTTCCGGTCGAATGGCAACAGGAGCGCGCGATCCTTTCGCAAGGCGGAACGGTGCTGCCGTTGGATGGCGCGGCCGCAGACCGGCTGCGGCAAGCCGGCAGCGCCGTGCTCGGCATTCGTCCTGAACATTTTGCCGTTACCACCGATATGGCCGACGGCATCGCCGTGACGGTCAAGCTGGTCGAGCCGCTCGGCTCGGATACGCTGATCCATTTCGATCTCGCCGGCGTGTCGGCCATCGCGCGGATCGATCCGGCGCTGCGGCCGAAGGTCGGAGATCGGCTCAGCCTTCGTTCGCAACCGGGCAAGACGCACCTGTTCGACGCAGCCAACGGGCAGGTTCTGCGGTGAGCTCGCCAGTGAACATTGCAAATCTGTCGGCGCTGGCGGACGTCGCGTCCAAGACGCGTCGCGTTCAGGTCATTTGCCTCGGGCTGTCCGCGCTCGACCAGATCTGGCGTGTCGATCGGCTCTTTGCCGGTGGAAGCGAGAAGATCAAGAGCCTCGACTATGCGACGCTCGGTGGCGGCATGGCCGCCAATGCTGCCGTCGCGGTTGCGCGGCTCGGCGCGTCGGTCGCGTTCTGGGGGCGGGCGGGGAATGATGCGGCCGGGCAGGAGATGCGGTCGGCTTTTGTCGCTGAAGGCGTCGATGTCGAGAACTTCCGGCTGTTTGTCGATGGCCGTTCGTCAGTCTCCGGGATCATCGTCGACAGGTCCGGCGAACGGCAGATCGTCAATTTCCGTGGTCTCTATCCGGAAGCTGCGGATTGGCTGCCGCGGGAGGTGGTCGCCCGCGCTTCTTGCGTGCTGGCCGATCCGCGCTGGGCGGAGGGAGCCGCAACCTTGTTTCGCGAAGCGCGCGCCCGGGCCATTCCGACGGTGCTCGACGGCGACGTGGCCGATGCCGAGGTGTTCGAGCGGTTGCTGCCGCTGACCGACCACGCGATCTTCTCCGAGCCCGCGCTCACGCCCTTCGCCGGGTCGGCGGGGGATGACTCGCTGGCCGCGCTCGCGCGCTTCAATTGCCGCGTCATCGCGGTGACGCGAGGAGAGGACGGCGTGAGCTGGTACGAGAATGGCCGTCTGCATCGGCAAGCCGCCTTTGCCGTCGATGTCGTTGACACCACGGGCGCGGGCGACGTCTTCCACGGCGCCTACGCGCTTGCGATCGGCGTCGGCCTCGACGTGCGCGAGGCGATGGCGTTTTCGGCCGCGGCGGCAGCGATGAAATGCCGCCACGCAGGCGGCCGCAACGGAATCCCTACCATCAACGAGTGTCTTGCATTCATGAGGACGAAGCCATGAGAACGATTGGAAAGAACCGCGGCCTGGCGCGTCTGGCTGACGCGGATGGTCACTTCCGCATGGTCGCGCTGGATCAGCGGCCGCCACTGTTCGACGCCATCGCGAGGGCGAGGGGGATTGCACGGGACAAGGTCGAATACTCCGACGTCACGGCCGCGAAGCGTCTCCTCGTGGAGAACCTCGCCCCGCACTGCAGCTCGATGCTGTTCGATCCGAACTTCGCGGTGCCCGCGGCGATCGATCTCTTGCCGCCGCGCTGCGGTCTCATCATGACGCTCGAGGAGCACCGCGTCGACGAAACCTCCGGCGGACGCAAGTCACGGGCGATCAGCAATTGGAACGTCGAGAAGATCCGCGCCATGGGCGGCGACGCCGTCAAGGTTCTGGCCTGGTACCGGCCGGATGCGGACCCCGTGGTGAACGAGCATCAGAAGCGCTTTGTCCGCGAGATCGGACAGGATTGTGCCCGGCACGACATTCCTTATGTCCTGGAGTTGTTGGTCTATCCGTTCCTCGGCAGTGCCAATCACACCGCGGACTACGTGGAATCGCCCGGCAAGCTTCCCGGTCTCGTCATCGAGAGCGTGCGTGAGTTTGCCAAGCCGGAGTACGGCGTCGATCTTCTGAAACTGGAGAGCCCGCTTGCGGCCAACAGCCTGCCGGCCCGCGACGGCAGCGCGGAGGCGAAAGCCGCGCAGAAGGAATTCGATGCGATCGGCGATATCTGTCGCGAACGAAGCATCCCGTGGGTGCTGCTGTCGGGTGGTGCTGCACCGGAAAAATTCGAACGCGTGCTCGACTTCGCCTATGCCGCGGGCGCGGGCGGATTCCTTGCGGGCCGTACGATCTGGCTCGACGCCGTGCTGAAGAACTTCCCCGACCGCGCGGCAGTCGCCGCGAGCCTGCGCAAGGACGGCCTTGCCGTGCTCGAGCGGCTCAACGATCTGACGACGGCCAAGGCAAGCCCGTGGAAGGCACGCTTTCCGGTGTTCACCGACATCAAGCAGGAAGGCGACTTCGCGCGCGCCTATTGAGACACACGCCCGGCCTCATCGGGCGCAAATTCGATGGTCCGGCTCGAGCCTTCGAAGCCCTGACGAGAGGGACCGAGGTTCTGGCGCTTCAATGCGGAGAACCCGGTCCGTTCGTTATTTGTTGGAGCCGGAATCCTTGCTCCGAAGCTCGGCAGCTCTCTCGAGGTCCCACGCCCGCTGCAGGCGCTCGGTGCTCGTCGAACTCAATATGCGGGTCCAGGCGCTGCCAAGTACCTTGATGCCGTCGCGCAGAGTAGGAGCATTTCCGGCCGACCAATCAGGCAAGGCCATCGGGACGCTTATCGACCAGGACCAACTGTCTCCGGAACGATACACGCTGCCGATCACATGCCCCTCGTAAATGACGACGTAATGGTCCTTGACGTCCGGCCACCGAAGCTTCGCGTTGAGGGAGATGGTTTGTTTCATGAAGCAAGACTTGTGTCGTGGTGACTGGTGACTGAATGACTTCGGTTGCAATGATCCGAGCGGCTCTCGCAATTGGTGCCGAGGTCCGTCAGCAAGTTCGGTCCGAATAATCCGGTCCGTATTCGGGGCGTGCGACACGCCCAAGTCTTGGTTCTTAGGAACGTCTCGGTCTTAGGAAGATCTTGGTCTTAAGAATAGTGATCGTTGGGCAGACGCAGCTACATTGGCGCGCTGCGGAAGAATGAGATCGCGACTTTGGCTGGGGTTTTCCGAACTTGATATGGATGTAGCGATTTGACACTATGCCGGCACATTCGGAGAAAGTCATGTATAAGTCATGCCTTATTGCGATTGCTGCCGCCGCCTGCATGTATGCATCTTCCGCCAGCGCTCTGGGCGGTCCATACCCCTTTGGTGATGAGCCGTACCGGCTGAACTGGTATCCCGAGCCCGAGCCCGAGATCGCGAACGGCTGCTGGAAGTGGAATTGGCAGCAATACCAGTGGGACGACTACTGCCCGGTTTACGTCCGTCCCAAGGCTTACATGTACCCTCGCGCGAGGGCGATCGTCGTTCGCACCAAAGGCTAGCGAGCGGAGCGGATGCGCGGCGCCTCGCGGAGGCGCCGCTTGGGCCAGTCGATCAGTAGTTCTCGATCGTGCAGGCGATCTGGCTGTGCTTGCCGAAGTTGAGCAAGGCATTGCCGCGGAAACCGTCGACCCAAACGCCCGGACCGGCATAGCGATATCCAACCCCCATCGGGACCAGGCGCACATGCACGCCGCCGGAGCGGCCGGTATGTAGCGAGGCCGTAACGACCTCGCCTTCGATCGATACGGCGATCGGACACAGGGGATACTGCCTGCCGTTCTCGCAGGTGAAGACGAGCTCCGAGCAACTGCCGACCGCGCCGGGCGAAGCCTTCAAGGCCATGTCGGCCGCGACGGCCCCGCCGGGATTGCCAGCCAGTCCGGCTCCGAAAAGAACCGCCGCTGTGAGACATTTGGCCGTTAAATTGCGCATCGCCGCCCCCAAAGACATTTTGAAATCACACGCTAAGAGAGCAAAAATCGCCAACAGCGTCAAACGGCGGCGTTGCCGCGACGCCGGGAGGTCGCACTTGGCCTTCACCTGTTGCCGTCACGCGACAGGTCAGGGCGCCGCATCCTGCCCCGTAGCAGGGTATCCGAGGGCAGCTCGCCGAACTCGCTGCGGTAGTCGCGGGCAAAATGGCCGAGATTGCCAAAGCCGCATTTCGCACAGACCTTGGTCACTGTTGTTCGCGAGCCGGCCGCCGCCAGCATGTCGTAGGCGTGCACCAGGCGGATGCGCTTCAGGAATTCGGCGACCGAGGTCCCCCGCAATGCAAAATGCTTCTGTACGGCGCGTAAGCTGACGCCGTGCTGGCGGGCGACGTCGGCGATGACAAGGGGTTTGTCCCACTGGGTTTGCAGATGCTGGATGAAGTGCAGCATCTTCTCGGACGTCCTGCTGCGCTCCCTTCGCTCGGTGATGTCGACATCTATTCCGATCAGATGCGTCACCTGTCCTCGGTCGTCGCCAACCGGGTTCACCGTCTGTCGGGTCCAGCGCACATCGCCATCGCTGGCGAGTTCTCGGTAAGCCAGCATGCCCGCTGCGCCGCTGAGCCCTCGTCTGAGCAGTCCTTGCGCCTGATCGAGATCGTCGGGATGGACGGCTTCGGTCAGCATATCGAATGTGGCCTCAGAGGAGGCCGGAGGCGGTCCTGCGAGCACGCGATATGCGCCCAGTCCGTCGGGCCGTCCCGGCACGCTCCACCGCCAGATCGTCACGCCCGCAAGATCCGAGGCGGCCTCGTCATGCGCCGCAGGCACTTGCTCGAGCAGGCAGCCGATCCACTTGACCGTGCCGTCATCATTCGCGACGCCGGACTGCACGGTTTTCATTCGCACGAAGTGGCCGTTCTTCGCCAAGTAAAGGGCCTCGAAGCGGCACGGATCGGTCGTGCGATTCACGACGCGGCGCAAGTTGGCAAACCACGCGTCACGGTGCGCGGGATGCAGCAGATTGTGCAGGGTGAGCTGATGGAGCTCTTCCGCATCGTACGCCAGAGCCCGTCGCGCAGCATTGTTCGCATACGCGATCCGGCCTGACGCGGCATCGAGCAGCACGGCGCCGATCGAAATGCCATCCAGCAACAGCCGCGGCATGGAGCCGAGATACTCCGGCTTGCTCATGCGGACGCGCAAGAGTTGATATCTGCGTGGCCGACGAGCACACGCAGAGGCCGAATCGCGGTGACGCCGAGATGCGCATTGCTGTATCGGGTTCGAAGCATGAAGGTATTTAAATGCTGTCTGATAGGGAATTAATGCCGCGACGTTGCGATGCGTTGGCTCAAGTTGAGCGAAGCGCATCGTTTTGAGCGAACAAAATCGAGGTACTACTATTGCCTCAATGCAAACGCGCACGATAGCCTTTGGCTAATATTTGGTTAAAGCGATTGCTGTGGGGCTGGGGTGCGTTCTTCGCGAGGCGACTTTATTTCCGCGCCTGATTTGGGCGCCGAAGCGATTTGTGCTCGCGGCACTATCTCCACGTCCGCGCGTCCACGGACGGTGTGTGAGTACGCTCAATCCAGTTCAGCCATTCGCTCGCCAGCCGTTAGTCGCGGCTGCGTCGATACGTATCTTGTGCCGCGTTCTCCAAATTCGAAATTTCAGACACTCTCTCTTAACGGCCGCGCACGTCGGTCGGTCCAACATCGTATCCATTTTCAATAGGGCGGGCGCTCTCAGCAAACAGACAGAATTGAAGGACCAAGCAGCGGGCGCGCCGGGTTCTACGAGCGCTCGCGAATTTCATCGTTACTAAATCTCTCAAGCAGCCGACGAGGCGAGCGCTTTTCGCGACATCGCTCCGGCGTGCTGCCGCATCACCTCTGAGGAGTTAAATTATGGGAACGGCAAAAGGCGGTTTGACGGTTGCAGTCAAATTCACCCCGCAGGCGCAGAACGACAATCTACTTCTGCAGGAAGATGATTTGAGCGACGGAACGCAGTCACTCAGCACCGGCAGCGACCCGAACGAGAACATTCTGGCGAACGACGGTGGCGGAGCGGCCGCCACGATCATGGGAATCACCTCCGACACCGTCGCTCAGGTTCAGGGCAATTTGGCGCACTACGTCGACCTGTCGAACTTCGCCGCGCCGCTGCCCGGATCATCGAGTGTGTCTCTGACCGGACATTCGACCGTCGGGGATATGACCGGAAAAGTCTTGCTCGACGCCACACACAACATCAATTTCGTTTTGGACCCGGCGAACACTGCTCTTCTGCAGCATCTCTCTGCTGGCGAGACCATCGACTTTGGTCAGTTCACTTACATTATCCGCATGTCGAACGGCGCGTTCAGCGTAGCGCAGGCCGACATCAAGGTTGCGGGCGACAACGATGCCGCAGTCATCGTCGCGGCGACCAACACGAGCGGCCCCGACAACGGACCGTTCACGGCGGTCGGGGTGACCGAGGACGCGCAGGGGGACGAGACCGGGAGCGAAACCTCGATCGGTACGCTGAACTTCACTGACGCCGATTGGCACGATAGCCATACGGCTTCAGTCGAACTCAGCGGCAATCTCGGTCATCTCGATGCGATCGTGACCACGGACAGCCAGAATGGCGCGACCGGCGTGATCAGCCTGTCCTATTCGGTGGCCGACAGCGACATCAACTATCTCGGTCAGGGCGAAACCAAGACCGAGACCTTTACGGTCGATCTTGTCGAGAAACACCCCGACGGTACAACCACCACCGACACCACGACGGTAAGTTATACGATCACCGGCACCAATGACGCGGCCGTCGTGACGGCCGGGAGCGACATGAGCGGCGTTGTCGGTCACCCGGTCTCATTCGCTGGGACGGCCGGGGTCACCGAAAATGCAACCGGCGATGACACCACGGGAGTCGAGACTGAGAACGGGACACTCGCGTTCACCGACGCCGACTGGACCGACACTCACTCGATTGACCCGACCACAGGCGTCGTGGCGGCGGCCGGCGATCTCGGTACGTTGACGGCGACCGTGGCGACCGACAGCGGCAATGGTGCGGTTGGTGAGATCGATCTTTCGTATTCGGTGGCCGACAGCTTGATCAATTACCTCGGTCAGGGCGAAACCAAGGTCGAGACCTTTACGGTCAATCTGGTTGAGCATCATCCGGGTGACAACTCGACCACCATCGACCCGATCACCGTCACGTACACGATCACCGGCACCGACGATGCGGCGGTGTTTGCATCGAGCTACGATGATGCGGGCAACCACACGGAAGCCACCGTCACCGACGCTTATACCAGCGACACCACGTCGCCGGTGGTATTCACGGCCGATGGCACGCTCTCGTTCACCGATGCCGATATCCACGACACCCATACGGTGTCGATCGACAACACCAATCATCTCGGCACACTGACAGCAACCGTCGATGACAGCACGGGCACGGTCAGTTGGCACTATTCGATCGACGATGCAAAGATCGATGGCGTTCATACGTCCGACACCTTCCAGGTCGTGTTGAACGACTACAGCATTACAGATCCGCTGCACGCGTATGCGCCGGTCAGCACGACGACCGAGTACGTGACCATCCATCTCGATGGCTCGCTTGATGTCGCCGCGGACACCGGCAAGCCGACCAACATCCTGTTCGCGCCGGATCAGACAGGAAACACCGGGAACAGCCTCGGTCATTTTGTTGCCGTCGATAAGGATAGCACCGACACGTACGCCTGGTCGCTGGCCAGCAACAGTAATAATCAAGGTATCAGCATCGACTCGGCTGGAAATCTGCTCATTGCAGGTAACGCATCGGCCGGCACTCACGACCTGCAGGTGACAGTTACTGATGCTGACGCGCCCGATGGCACGTCGACCACCGTCGAGTTTACCCTGCTGCTCGGCACAAACACGCCTTCGGGCGATACCATGCCGTCTGTACCGCCTTCAACGGCCTACGTACTTTCTCCCACCAACAATATTGAGGCTGGACAAAACGGCGCCGACGGCCTGACCGGCAGCGCTGGCGTCGACTACATCCTTGGCGGATCTGGAAACGACACCATCAAGGGTCTCGGTGGCGCTGACTTGATGGCGGGTGGCAACGGCAATGACAACTTCGTCTTTACCGCTCTTGTCGACTCGACCCATAGCGCGTCGGACACGATCATCGACTTCACGCATGGAAGCGACACGATTAGCTTCCTGAATGGTCTCGGGTTGACCGCTGTCGATACCACCTTCAATTCGACCTTGGCGGCGGGACATGTAGAGTTCGTGCAGAATGGCAGCAACGCCACCATCTACGCTAACGTCGGCAGTGGCAGCGAGGACGCCACGTCCGGAGCTCACGTGATGGAAATTCACCTGACCAATGTCTCGGGTACTTTGAGCTCGAACGACTTCGCCCTGCACGCGTAAGCGGAGGGGACGCTGACTGATCGATGCGGCCAGCTCGATGGTTCGCAAGAAAGTCCGGCCGGGAATATACCCGGCCGGATTTTTGCTGTTAGCGATGCGCGTCTACGCGCTACGCCGTGGGCGAGATCAGGCCCTACTGGCACCTGCGCGCGGTAGGTCCGCCCCCACCTAAATCTTCTGCTGCGTGCCCGGACCGGTCACGTTGACCGTGATCTTCTGAATTTCCGTTCGGCCGCCGGCATATTTGACCTCGATCGTCAGCACGTCGTCGCCGATGAAGTCGGGCTGCGACTTGTAGAACGCGACGTAGGCCGGCACCTCCAGCGCGAGGCAAGATTTGTAGTTGGTCGCTTTCACCTTCGCCGACTTGACGGTCACCTTTCCGGATACGGGCGGATTGACCAGGCGGATCGTGGGGAGGGGCCCTGACGTGCAGTCCGGCAGCACGTTGATGTAGACGCCGATTCGCGTGTCCCTGTTGGGCGCCGATTTGACCGTTCGCTCGACCGGAGCGGGTGCATCCTGGGTCCGTGCCGGCGTGGCGAATCCACACAGCATTACGACGACGGCGGACAATAGTACCTTCATTGTCGCTCCCGATTTGGTGCAACTTTTCCGATCAATTCGCGGCAAGATATTCATTTCTAATGCCTTTTCGGGCGACGCTCACCCATATCAACCAATTTACCACGGTCGACCAAAAAGTCTTCGTTAACTAGTTGATTTCGTTGACCGCTGATGCAGTTAACAATAGCTTAATACCTAAGTTTTTCGGCTTACTTTCTGTTTTTCAAGCGCACAGAGTGTTTGGCAGGGGCAATTAATGAATGCTCAATTTCAGGCCACCGGTTCCGCTGTTCCGACCAATTCCACCCCAGTTCGAACTTTCTCGCTATCGAAGCCGCTGACAGATCAGGCGGTGGTCGTGCATCTTGGGTATGACCAGAAGGTCAAGCTCGATTTTTCGGCAATCGCGAATGAGAAGATCACGCTCGTCCATGTCGGCGAGAAGCTGATCATTCTGTTCGACAACCAGTCGACGGTCACGGTCGATCCCGTCTTCGACTCCCGGCATGACGATGGCGGGCTCCTGTCGATCGAGCTCGCGCCCGGGCGCGATGTCAACGTGCAGGAGTTCGCAAGCCTCTTCCCGATCACGACGGATCAGTCAGTGCTGCCCGCAGCCGGCGACGGCAACGGCAACGCGCAAGCAAGCGGCGCCCACTTCACCGGCAGCGCCGTCGATCCGTTGGTTGCGGGCAATCCGCTCGACCTGCTGGGTCAGGAAGAGCTCGGCAATTTCGCCCTCGGTCCGGAGACATTCACGGCACTGCCTACAACGATTCCGCCGAGCGCTGGCTTCACGCTTTCGGGCACGATAGTCATCCACGACGAAACCGTCGACGTGCAGACCCTCAACGGCGCCAACGATCGGGCCATTGCCGCATTGCCTGCGGTCTTCTCTCCCGTCGGATTGATCGGATGGGCCGAGAGCGCCGTTTCGGAGATCGCATCGTCGAGCGCCAGTTTCGGGAGCGGCGGCACTGGAACGATCACCTATGCACTGACGACGTCGACCGGCGCGGCGTTCGCGGGCGTCGATTCCGGTCTGCAGGCCACGGTGACCGGCCACGCAATCTTCCTGTTCACCGAAGGCAATCTCGTCGTCGGCCGCGAGGGCACCGCCGGTGGTGCGGCAGATGCGAACGGTGCGATCGCTTTCGAGCTCTATCTCGATCCCGTGACCTTCAAGCTTGACGTGGCTCAGTATGAAGCCATCAAGCACGGTACCGCGTCCGAACCCGACACGAGCGAAGGCGCCCAGCTTGCCGACGTCGTGTTCGTGCAGCAGACGGTGACGGACGGCAGCGGCAACACGGCCACTGCGGTTTCGACCGGTTCGCTCGGCGTGTCTTTCCTCGACGACGGTCCGACCGTCACGCGCGGCGAGGGCAGCGAAATGCCTTCCCTCGGGGTGTTGAATCTCGACGAGACGATTGGGCACGGCGATAGCCCGCAGCCCGACACCTACAACACCGGCGAAACAGAATCGAACGGTGGCTTTCCGAACGGCACTCTGGACGACACCGGGGTGACCACCATCACGGTGTCGACTGCACCGACGCAGGCCCAGGCGATCGGGGAGTTGTCGACGCCCGCTGGCGGGCTCATCAATCTCTTCCCCGCGGCGCTCGTCGATTTCGGAACGGATGGTCCCGGTCCGGACGGCGGCATCAGCAACGTCATGAAGCTGGTGCTGTCGAGCGCGACCGTCGGCACGAACCTGACCGCGACGGCGCTTGCCAATACTCCGCTGGAAGGCCTCGACGCAGCGGCCCGATCCATCGTGCTGGTCCAGGTCAACGATACCACGATCGAGGGACGTATCGTCGGCGACGGCGTCGCCAACAATGGCGACGAGTACGTCGCGTTCCGCATCACCCTGGAAAACGCCAACGATCCTGCGACGGCGCACGTCACCGTCGACCAGTTCCTGGCGATCGATCACGGCGATACATCGCTGTTCGACGAGCAGACGCTCCTCCAGCTCACCGGCGCCGGCACGCTCGACCTGCAACTCACGACGACAGTCACCGATGGCGATGGCGACCATGCCAGCTCGACGACCCAGGTCAACCTGATCGGCAGCGAGAATTCATTCGTCGCCTTCGACGACGACGGTCCGACGATCACGCGGGAAGAGGGCGAACATCCGTCGAATCTTGACCGGCTCAATCTCGACGAAACCATCGGCCACGGCGACGGCCCGCAGCACGACACCTACAACGTCGGCGAATCCGAGTCAGGCGGCGGTCTGCCGAACGGCACGGCCGATGATACGGGTGTCACCATCGTCACCGTCGCGACCAATCCCACCCAGGAACAGGCCATCGGCGAACTGTCGACCCCCGCGGGTGATATCGCGGATCTGTTCGACATGGCCATCGTCGACTTCGGAACGGATGGTCCGGGCGCCGGCGGTGGTATCAGCAACGTTCTCACGCTGGTGCTTTCGAGCGAGACGGCCGGTACGAACTTGACTGCGACCGCGCTGGTCGGCACGCCGCTCGAGAACCTCACGGCGGCACAGCGCGCCATCGTGCTCGTTCAGGTCGACGACAACACGATCGAAGGGCGCATTGTCGGCGACGGCATCGCGAATAACGGCGACGAATATGTTGCCTTCCGCATCACGCTGGAGAATGCAAGCGATCCCGCCACGGCGAAAATCACCGTCGACCAGTTCCTGCCGATCGACAATGGCGGCTCGGAGAATCCGTCCCTGTTCGATGAGCAGGCGATCCTGCACATGGCCGGGAACGGGACGCTCAAGCTTGAGCTCACGACCACTGCGACGGACGGCGATGGCGACCAGACCAGCTCGTCGGTTCAGGTCACGCTGATCGGCAACGAGAAATCGTTCATCGCCTTCGACGACGACGGTCCGACCGTCACGGCGTCGGAGATGCAAGGCTTTCAGGTCGTTCACGACGAAACTCTGTTTCTGCAGAGCCCGCCATTCGGCGACGACAACGATATTCTGTTCACGTCTGTCTTCAACGGGGTCGCCAATCCGGGGCACGACCCGCAGGGCCTCTTCGGTCTTCCGCTGGGCTATGCGCAGAGCACCGTCGCGGCGCTCACCATCAACAATGTGGACTACGGCACCGACGGCGCAGCCAAGACGGGCGCCCAGGTGTTCTCGCTGACGCTCACCGATACGCAGGGCAACAGCACGACCGGTCCGGTCGATTCCAACATCACCACGACGGAAGGGAAGGAGATCTTCCTGTTCCTGGAGAACGGCCTGATCGTCGGCCGTTACGACGGATCCGATTCAGGCTCCGACGTGACCAACACCGGCAGCGATCCGGCCGCATTCGCGATCGCTATCGATCCGGTCAGCGGCAAGGTGTCCGTCGTCCAATACGTTTCGCTTCACCAGGACAGCGCCGATGTCGGCGTCGATTCCGATGAGGCGGTCTCGCTGGCAAACGCGCTCGGTCAGGTCAAGGCGACCGTCACGGTCACCGATGGCGACGGGGATCACGCCTCGGCGTCGGCCAACATTTCCGGTGACATTCAGTTCGAAGACGACGGACCGCTGGTGGCGGCTTCCGTCACCCGCGATTTCGGGGTGACCGCGGACGAGACCCCCAGCAACCAGGCCAACGACGTTACTGGCCCGTTGCACGTCTTCGATAACGTGGCCAATCCGGGCAATGATCCGGATGAGCCCGGACCGGTGCTTGCCTATGCGACCAGCAGCAGCGCGGCACTGAGCTTCCTGCCGTATTTTGGTGTCGACGGGCCCGATCCGACGACGCCGGTGAGCTATTCGCTGCACCTCAATTCGTCCGTCTCCGGCGTGAAGTTGACCGACGGAACGGCGATCAGCCTTCATGCGGAGAGCGACGGGTCCGGCAACAGCTGGATCGTCGGCCGCGTCGATTCCGGTGATCTTGAAGGGCAGGCGGCATTCGCGGTCTCGATCGATCCTTCGACCGGCAAGGTGTCGGTCGTCGAATATCTCTCGCTCTATCACCCGAGCAGCTCCAACCCGAACGACACAATCTCGCTCGCATCGGGCTCGATTTCGGCCGTCGTGACGATCAAGGACGGCGACGGCGACACGGCGTCCGCATCGGCAGACATCTCGGGCACGATCCACTTCAGGGACGACGGTCCGACGCTGATTTCCCAAACGTCGATCAACGCCAATGTCGACGAGGACGGTCTCCACACTCCTACGGACCTGTCCAATTCCAATCCGGATCATTCACCTCTGCTGCCCGGTGAAGTGCAGGGCACCAACTCGGCTGTCGCGACCTCGGCCACCTACGGCAAGCTTGACACGCTGGTGAATTTCGGCGCCGACGGCTTCGGCAGTTTCGGCCTGAAGACCATGTTTGGTCCGCAGGACAGCGGGCTGACGTCGAAGGGCGATCACATCCTCATCGTGACCGATGCGAACGGCCTGCACGGCTATGTCGAGAGCGGCACGCCGGGATTCGATTCGAACGATCGCGAAGTCTTTACGCTCACGGTCGGTTCGGACGGCTCCTATGTGTTCGCGCTGCACGACCAGATCGATCATCCGACGCTCAATGGGCTCGCCGGCGACAATACCGAGAACACTGAGGTCATCGATCTCTCGTCCTACGTGATCGCAACGGACGGCGACGGCGACAGCATTCCACTCGGGACCGGGACCTTCACGGTCACCGTGCTCGACGACATTCCCGTCATCACGGCGCGCGCGCCAACCGAGACGGAAGTCACGACAACGGACACCTTCACCTACACGCTCCAGGCCGGCAACACCGACATCCGCGCCATGGACGGTCAGGACAATCACGACATCATTCTGACCGGCGTCGATCTCAACGACAAGGACGACTCCGTCAACACCACGGGCAGCAAGATCGGTGTCGGCGACGGCCAGATCATCGACGGCTACAGCACCAAGCCGCTGTCAGGGCCCGAAATCCTGACGATGGCGTTCTTCGAGAACGTCTCGATCACCGGGAATCCGCAGACTCCGACCGTTAGCCACGGGTCGGCCTACTCCGTCAACACGGCGTCGTTCTCGATCGACGTGGCGGAAGCGCAGGGCGTCGAGACCGCGGTCGTCTTCATCTCGGCGACGGAAGGCGGCCAATTCGTCAACCTGACCTTCACGGTTGACGGTTCGCCCGTCACCGCAACCGCTGTGTTCGACAGCACCACGCACGTGCAAATCGGCTATGTGCTGGACGGCGTGCAGGACCTCTCGACGGTCAAGGTCATCGGAGCGACGCAGTTCGATACGCTAAACGTCGGCAATTACGACAATTTCCAGTTCGACAGCAGCGCCAATGGCAATCCGCAGACGCTGACCGACGGCAATTCGTTCAAGGTCTACGGCATCGAGTCGACCATCACCACGGTCACGACCGTCATCGAGACCTTCAAGGTCAGCGAGGACGAGAGTGCGGGTGTCAATACGACGGCCGATCCGAATCCCGCCAATGACACTTCCGACGCGCCGCCCGCCGCGATCTTCGAGGCAGGCGCCATCGGATATGCCAAGTCCGCGACCAGCGTGCTCGATTCCGGCTCGTTGTTCACCGGCAAGGTGGGCGCCGACGAGCCCGGTACCTATTCGTTTGCCATCACCGACAAGAACGGCAACGCGATTACCGGCCTTGAATCCGGCCTGACCACGCTCGATGGCACGCACATCCTGCTGACCACCGAGGCGAGCGGCGCCGTGGTCGGCATGGCCGGCCAGACCGAGGTGTTCAGGGTCTACGCCGACTCCACCGGATATGTGTGGATCGCGCAGTATCAGGCGATCCACAACGACCTCACCGGATCGAGCCAGGCAGCCTACGACGACATCGCGACCGTCACGGCCGACCTGCACCTCAAGGGCTCGCTGACGGATTTCGACGGCGACACCACCAGTGTGGTTTCGCCGGTCGCCCTGAATATCCAGTTCCAGGACGACGGACCGCTTGCGGTGAACGATCTCGACAGCGTCGCTCATGGCGATCTCGTCGCCACAGGCAACGTGATCACCGGCATCGACATCGCGGGAGGCGATGCCAACACGACGGATGGCGTCGCGGACACCGTGGGCACCGACGGTGCGAAGATCACGGAGGTCGATGGCGTCACGGCTGTGACGACTCCGGTCAATCACGTTTTCACCGTCGCCGGCCAGTTCGGCACTCTCGTGATCAACGAAAACGGCGACTACACCTATACGCGCTTCAACGGCAATCCGGTGGGCGACGTCAAGGATGTGTTCACCTACACGCTGACCGACGGCGACGGCGATTTCTCGACCGCGAAGCTGACGATCAACGTCTCGGACCACGGCGTCAGCATCGCGGACATTGGCGCTCAGAGCGGCGACGAGACGGTGTATGAGGCCAACCTCCCAGGCGGCTCGTCGCCGGACACCCCGGCGCTCACCCAGAGCGGGACGTTCACAATCAACGCGGCTGACGGTTTGGACAGCCTCGTCATCGACGGCCACACGGTCATCAGTGGCGGCGTATTCACCGGCGGCACGTTCACGACGTCGCTCGGAAACACGCTCTCGATTACCGGCTTCGACGGCACCAACCTCAGCTACAGCTACACGCTGGTCAGCAACGAAACTCACGCGCCCATTCAGGGGCCGAACGGCCTGATCGAGAGCTTTGCCGTAACCGCAACGGACGTTGATGGTGACTCGGCCATCAGCTCGATCACGGTCAACATCGTGGACGATGTGCCGACGGCGGCCAATGACGGCCCGTACGGGGTGGTCGAGGACACCCCCAGCAACGCTGTCTCGGGCAACGTGCTGACCAACGACGCGTCGGGTGCGGATGCGCCGGCGAGCTTCGTGGCTTGGGGCGGTGCGGCAGATGCGGCGGACATCGCGGCGCTGAACACCTACGGCACGCTGGTGCAGGACGGCAACGGGCACTGGAGCTACACGCTGGACAACAGCCGTGCGGCGACGCAGGCGCTGACGTCGGCGGATCATCTGAGCTTCACGCTGCACTACACCATGCAGGACGCCGACGGCGACACCTCGCCGGCGACGCTGACGATCAACATCACGGGTGCGGACGACAGCGCTTCGGTGACGACGGCGCAGGCGTCCGGACCGGATGCCACGGTGTACGAGGCCGGGCTGAGCCCGAACGGGTCTGCAGCGGCAACCGATCTGGAGACGACGACGGGCGGCTTCGCGATTTCGGCAACCGACGGGATCAAGGAGATCGTGGTCGGCGGCACGGCGTTCACGCTGGCCGAGATCCAGGCGTTCGGCACGACCCATGGCACGGTGAACACCGGCGAGGGCGTCCTGACGCTGACGAACTACAGCGGCGACAGCTTCGGCGGCACGGTGAGCTTCAGCTACACGCTGTCGGCGACGATCGACAATGACAGCGCGACCCCGACGCCGCCGGACACGGTGGACGGTACCGGGTTCAGCGACCACATCGCGCTGGTGGTGCACGGCATCGGCGGCACCTCGGGAAGCGACGACCTGGTGGTCCGGATCGTCGACGACACGCCGACGGCGGCCAATGACGGCCCGTACGGGGTGGTCGAGGACGCTGCCAGCAACGCTGTCTCGGGCAACGTGCTGACCAACGACGCGTCGGGTGCGGATGCGCCGGCGAGTTTTGTGGCGTGGGGCGGTGCGGCGGATGCGGCGGCAGTTGGCGCGCTGAGCACCTACGGCACGCTGCAGCAGAACAATGACGGCACGTGGAGCTACACGCTGGACAACAGCCGTGCGGCAACGCAGGCGCTGACGTCGGCGGATCATCTCAGCTTCACGCTGCACTACACGATGCAGGATGCTGATGGCGACACCTCGCCGGCGACGCTGACGATCAACATCACGGGTGCGGACGACAGCGCTTCGGTGACGACGGCGCAGGCGTCCGGACCGGATGCCACGGTGTACGAGGCCGGGCTGAGCCCGAACGGGTCTGCAGCGGCAACCGATCTGGAGACGACGACGGGCAGCTTCGCGACCTCCGCGACCGACGGGATCAAGGAGATCGTCGTTGCCGGCACGACGTTCACGCTCGCCCAGATCCAGGCGTTCGGCACGACCCATGGCACGGTGAATACCGGCGAGGGTATCCTGACGCTGACGGGCTACAGCGGCGACAGCTTCGGCGGCATGGTGAGCTTCAGCTACACGCTGTCGGCGACGATCGACAATGACAGCGCGACCCCGACGCCGCCGGACACGGTGGACGGCACCGGGTTCAGCGACCACATCGCGCTTGCGGTGCACGGCATCGGCGGCACCTCGGCGAATGACGACCTGGTGGTTCGGATCGTCGACGACACGCCGACGGCGGCCAATGACGGCCCGTACGGGGTGGTCGAGGACAGCCCCAGCAACGCTGTCTCGGGCAACGTGCTGACCAACGACCAGTCCGGTGCGGATGCGCCGGCGAGCCTCGTGGCTTGGAGCAGTGCGGCGGATGCGGCAGACATCGCGGCGCTGAACACCTACGGCACGCTGGTGCAGGACGGCAACGGGCACTGGAGCTACACGCTGGACAACAGCCGTGCGGCGACCCAGGCGCTGACGTCGGCGGATCATCTCAGCTTCACGCTGCACTACACCATGCAGGATGCCGACGGCGACACCTCGCCGGCGACGTTGACGATCAACATCACGGGCACGGACGACAGCGCCACGGTGACGACGGCGCAGGCGTCCGGACCGGATGCCGCGGTGTACGAGGCCGGGCTGAGCCCGAATGGGACGCATGCAGGAGACGGGTCGGCTGCGACGACGGGCAGCTTCACGATCTCGGCGACGGACGGGATCAAGGAGATCCTGGTCGGCGGCACGACGTTCACGCTGGCTGAGATCCAGGCGTTCGGCACGACCCACGGCACGGTGAACACCGGCGAGGGTATGCTCACGCTGACGGATTACACCGGCACCAGCTTCGGCGGCACGGTGAGCTTCAGCTACACGCTGTCGGCGGCGATCGACAATGACGTGATCCCGGCGCCGCCGGATACGGTCGACGGCACCGGGTTCAACGACCACATCGCGCTTGCGGTGTTCGGCATCGGCGGCACCTCGGCGAATGACGACTTGGTGATCCGGATCGTCGACGATGTGCCGACGGCGCATGCCGATACCGACACGACTGTCAGCGGCTCTGCCAGTGGCAACGTCATCACTGCGGTCGGCACCACCAACTCGGGTGCGGATACGCTGGGTGCGGATGGGGCGTCGATCTCGGGCGTCCAGGCCGGCAACAACCCGATACCGATCACCAACAACAGCGGCGTTGGCGCCGGCGTTCACGGGGCGTTCGGCACGCTGACCCTCGGCTCGGACGGCTCCTACACCTATGTCGCCGACGCGAATGCGTCGGGCACGGACGTGTTCTCCTACACGCTGAAGGACGGCGATGGCGATACGTCGGTGACGACGCTGACCATCACCGTCTTCAACAGCCAGCCGACCCTTGTGGCGGCATCGGCGACGACGAGCGACGCGGCGGGCGACGACAATGTCGTCAACTCGAACAGCGATGCGTTCGTGCCGCAGACGCAATCCGGCACCATGAGCTTCAACTTCGGAGGCGACGGCGCCAATCCGACGACGCCGTTCTCCTATGTCTATGACGGTGGATTGGGTAGCGCGTCTGCAACGACGAGCACGAACGGTTTGGGTCAGACCATTCTGACCCTGACGGCCGCAGCCTGGGTGCTGACGCTGAACGAAGCCACCGGCGTATACACCTTCAAGCAGACGGCCGCGTATGACCACGCGGCGGGCACCTCATCGGCCACGGGCATCGTGAACGTCACGCTGACCGACTTCGACGGCACCACGGCCACGAAGGCGCTCACGCTCACGATCAACGACGACACACCGAGCCTCGGCGTGATCGATCACGGCGTGATCGCGAACGAGGCGAACCTGACGCTGGTCGGAAAGATGGCCGTCGATGGCGGCGCCGATCATCCGGTGACGGCGAGTCTTGCCGGCAACGCCGATCCGTCGGGCATTACCTGGAACGGCAACGCCGTCCACTACTATGTCGACTCGGCGAACCCCAGCACGCTTGTGGCGTATACCGGCTCGGATCATACGCTCAACAACGTGTTCACGCTGTCGGTCGATGCAGTGAACGGCGCTTACACGTTCACCGAACTGCAGCCGCTGGATGCTTTCAACAGCGTCAACATTGCGGGTTCGGTAGCAGTCGCCAGTGGGCCGAAGAGCCTTCTGGAACTGACATCAGCAGCGGGGGACAATCTGTCGCTCCTGAGCGGTTGGCACGCCGATGCGGGATTTGTGCTTGCCGACTGGAAGAACGGCATCACCGGATCGACGACGACGGACCATATTTCGCTTCACAACATCAACGGTTCATCTCAGGGATTCGGTGTCGACAGCAACAACATCGGCACCGGCGATATCATGCGTTTCGACTTCGGAACGGTGAACGACTTTGACGGTAGCGGTCCGTACTCGCCGCCGTCGGCGAGCCAGGCCAACGTCACGTCGATTACGCTGACCTTCTCGAAGGTGGCAACGATCGACTACGTCGTTCATTACACAGACGGTAGCTTCGCCTCCAGCAGTTTCACCTCGTCGAGCTCCGGCAACACGATTCCATCAGCCGGAGGAACGAAGTTCATCGACTACGTGGAAATCTACTCGGAAGGCGACGCGGGCAAGGTCACGCTCGCCAAGGAGACGACGGTCACTTCCACCGGAACGAAGGATCTTAGCTTCAACGTGACCGTGACCGACCATGACTCGGATACGACTGCCGGGACGATCAACATCACGGTCGATGGCGATCACTCGTTGACGGGTACTGCGGGAGTCAACAATGACCTCGTCGGCGGCGCGTCGGCCGATACCCTGACCGGCAGCACCGGCAACGACACGCTGACAGGAAACGGCGGGGCCGACAAGCTTACCGGCGGCTCGGGCAATGACACATTCAAGTACCTGGCAACGACTGACAGCACCGTTGCGGCGCACGATGTGATCTCGGACTTCAGCAACACGGACGTGATCGATTTCTCGGCCATCTCCGGGATTACCCACGATGCGACGCTTTCCTCCACGACTCCGACGACTGTGGCGGCCCATTCGATCGTCTACTTCCAGAGCGGAGCGGACACGGTCATCTACGCCAATGCGACCGGCAATACCGAGAACGTTGCAAGCGCCGACATGATGCTGGTTCTGACGGGCATCAACGCCAATACTCTGGCTTCTGGTCAGATCCACCACGCGTGAGCCCGGTGCTTCTGGCGACGTAGGCTGCACGTTTAAATGAAAACGCCGCCGGCACCCACCGGCGGCGTTTTTCTGTCAGCAAGTCCGTCTGTCTCTGCCGCCTCACATCCAGAGCGGCAAGGAGCCGATGCCGCCGCCGCCGCCGAGCGCCTCGTCCCCGGTCCATTCGACCTGATCGCCGCTTTCGGCGGCAGGCGAGGCCGCGATTTCGCCCGTGAGCGGCTGCCGTTTCGCGTAAGGCGTTGCGAACAAGTGGACTCCGTCATGATTGATGGCAAACAGCGGGGTGAAGCTCGTCGCTTCGCCGTCCTCGATCAAGCTGTTTCGCCGGTTGTCCAAAATGAGCCATTGCCCGTCGAGGCGCGCGGCGAGCACGGCGTGGTCTTGGCGCACGGCGCGGTCACGGACCAGCACGAGCCGCAAATCCTCGCGCGGAAATCCGGCTTCGCGCAGCGCGGCATATTTGGCGATCGCGTAGTCCTCGCAATCACCCTTCGTCGTCGCGAAGGTCTCCAGCGGCGAGCTCCAGCGATCGGCTTCGCCGTGCTGGGCAAAGTCGCTGACGTAACGGACAACCATGTTGACCGCCCGGTTGGCCTCGTCCAGCCGCTCGCGTCCCGATTTGGATTTCACCGCGCCGATCAGCCGCAGGAATTGCGCGGCGTTGGAGGGGCAATTGCCGGCATCGGCCTCGCACTGCCTCAGCATCTCCGCGTCCTTGGCGAGTTTGGCCTCGAGCCCCCGCCACTTGCGCCACAACAGCCCGTCGGGCGCGCGGAAGGTGAACAGGCCGAATGGCTCGTCGCCCTTCGGGGCTGCCTGCTTGGGCTCCGGTGCTGCGTCGGTTGCGACGTTGGAGGGCGTCAGCGCCGCAAGGCGGGTCGCATTCGGCCCGCTGCCGCGCATGGCATCGAGCTTCGCCAGCACGTCGTTGATGCGGAAGAACGTCGCCGGAGGACGCGCCGCCGCATCAATGCCGGGCGCGAGATTGTCCTGAGCGTCCGGAGCAATGGTCTCATCGGCCGAGGAGGGCGATGTTGCGCAGGCCACGAACAACGCAACCAGCCCCACGCCGAGCGCGCGCAGGCTTGTTCGCTGCAATTCCAAATGCAGTGCCATAGACGACGTCCCCTGCCGGGAGCGTCGTCAACGTCTATCGCGTCGATCCTCGCCCCGATCCTGTTGTTGGATCGAGACTGCGGTCTGCGACGCTTAGGTGGAGTTAAGGCTGGAGGAGGGCGGGGCGATTGTCGCAAAGGCGGTCAATCGCGCGCTACGAGCGGCCGGCGAATTGTCGGCGAATTGTCGCCCTGGCCTTTGCGTCCTGTTAACCCTGCCGCGGCCTCAGCGCTCGCGCAGGGCTTCGTCCTTCAGGGTACGGGCGGGCTTGAGGATGTAATCCAGGACCGACTTCTCGCCGGTCAGGATTTCGACCGTCGTGACCATGCCGGGAATGATCGGCAGTGGCTTCTCGTCCGTTCCCAGATGGTTCTTCTCCGTCCGGATCATGACGCGATAGAAGCTCTCCTGGCGGTCCGGTGTCTTTTCGGCCTTGTCGTCGACGATGGTATCGGCGCTGATGCGCTCGACCTTGCCCTTCAACGAGCCGTAAACGGACGAGTCGTAGGCGGAGATCTTCACCACGGCGTCCTGGCCGGGCCGGATGAAGGCGATATCCTGCGGCCGGATACGGCCTTCGACCAGCAGCGTATCGTCGAGCGGAACGATGTCCATCACGTTGGCGCCGGGCTGCACGACCGCGCCCACGGTGGTCACGTTCAGCTTGTTGACGATCCCGTGCACCGGCGCCTTCAGGTCGGTTCGCCGGACCCGGTCCTGCGCCGATTTGATGTTTTCATCGAGCACGGCGAGGTCGCCCTTCGACTTCGCAAGATCCTCATCCGCCTGGGAGCGGAAGGAAGAGACCGTGCTCGCGATCTTGGATTGGGCCTCCGCGAGCTGTCCTCTCATCTCCGTCGCCTGACGGTCGAGGCGCAACATCTCGATCTCCGGCACGACCTTCTGCTCGTAGAGCTTCCGCGTCAGCGACAGCTCCCGCTCCAGCAATTTCAGCGTGCCGGTCAGGCGGGTGACCTGCTGGTTCAGGACGTCGACGTCCTGCGCCAGCTTCTGCGCGCGCATCTTGAACACGCTGGTTTCCGTGGCCACGGCCGACGGCACCACCTGGTCGAGTTGATCGGGGAAGCTCACCTCGCTCTTTCCCCTGGCTTCGGCCTCGAGGCGCGCGACGCGTGCGGCCATCGCAGCGCGCCGTTCCCTGATCTCGCCGAATTCGGAAGCGAATTTGGTATCGTCGATGCGCATCAGGGATTGTCCCTGCTGGACGATCGCTCCCTCCTGCACGAGGATTTCGCCGACGATCCCGCCTTCGAGGCTCTGCACCACCTGCATCTGCCGCGACGGCACGACGCGGCCGTTGCCGCGCTTGACCTCGTCAAGGATGGCAAAATGCGCCCAGCTCACGAAGACCACGAGCATGGCGAGGAACGTCATCAGCAGCATGCGCGAGGTTCGCGGCGTGCGCAGCATTGCGGCGGCACGAACGTCATTGGCGAAGGCGAAATCAGAGGACGCCATGGGTTCAGCCCTGTGATTGAGCCCGGGACAAATTGGGGTGAGGCGGGTTCTCGGCGGATGTCCCGTTCGGCTTGCCCTGGAGCAGGGCGAGCACCTTGTCGCGCGGGCCGTCGGCGATGAGGCGGCCGCTGTCGAACAGCAGCAGCCGGTCGACCGCATTGAGCAGCGAGAGGCGGTGCGTCGAGATGATCAGGGTCATGCGATCGCCATGGATCGCCTTCAGCCGCTCGAGAAATTCGGCTTCGCTGCGCACGTCGAAATGCGCGGTCGGCTCGTCCATGAACAGAATGCGCGGATTCCTGATCAGCACTCGCGCAAGTCCGATCGCCTGCTTCTGGCCGCCCGAGAGGCTGCGGCCGCCCTCGGCGATCGGCATGTCATAGCCCATTGGATGTCCGGCGATGAAGCCTTCCACTCCGGACAGACGGGCGGCATGAAGCACTTCTTCGTCGGTCGCCTCGGGCTTGCCGAGGGCGATGTTGTCGCGCAGCTTGCCGAAAAAGAGATCGGTATCCTGCAGCGCAAAGCCGATGCCGGCGCGGAGGTCGGCCGGATCGTATTGTCGCGAGTCGACGCCGTCGACGAGGATCCGTCCCTCCTGCGGTTCGTAGAAGCCCACCAGGAGCCGGCCAACCGTGGTCTTCCCCGATCCGACGCGCCCGATGATGCCGACGCGCTCGCCGCTTTCGATCTTGAACGTCACCTTGTCGAGCGCCTTGCCCGGTGCATTCGGATAGGTGAAGCTGACGTTATCGAAGCTGATGCGCCCCTGGTCGATTTTCCGCGACACGTAGGCGCGCTGTGGCGAGCGCTCCCGCTCCAGCGACATGATGCGGTCGATCGACTTCAGTGCCGACAACGTCTGGGTGCCGCGCGTGATCACCGAGGCGAGGCCGGCGATCGGCGCCAGCACGCGACCGGCCAGCATGTTGGCTGCGACCAGCGCGCCCATCGAGAGCTTGCCGTCCAGAATGAGGAGCACGCCGATCACGACAAGCAGGAGGCTTGTCGCCTGCTGGGCGGTGTTGGTGCTGGTCAGGGCAAGTGAGGCCCAGAAATGCACATCCTCGCCGGAGCGCGCAGTGGCGGCGACGGAGCGCTCCCAGGCCGTTTGCATCCGGGACTCGGCGCCGGTCGCCCGCACGGTCTCGATGCCGGACAGGGATTCGACGAGCACCCCATGCCGCGCCGCCGATTCCGCCTGCAATCGCTTCATGGCGCGATCCAGCGGACGCTGCACCAAAAGGCCGATGATGATCATGATCGGCAACATCGCGAGCGGTATCCAGGCAAGCGGACCCGCGATCGTGAAGAGCACACCGATGAAGATCAGGGCGAAGAGCAGATCGGTCGCCGAAACCACGCTGCCCGAGGTGAAGAACTCGCGGACCGAATCGAAGTCGCGGAGCTGGTTGGCGACGATGCCGACCGACGTCGGCCGCTGCGCCATCTTGACCGACATGATGTGCTCGAAAATGTTCGCAGCCAGCACCACGTCCATGGTCTTGCCGGTCACGTCGATCATCTTGCTTCGCACGGTTCGCAGCACGAAGTCGAACAGGATGGCGAGGCCCATCCCGACCGACAGCGCGATCAGTGAAGGCACGGCGCCATTGGGAACGACGCGGTCGTAAACGCTCATCGTGAACAGCGGCGTGGCGAGCGCGAGCATGTTGACGAGGAGGGCGGCGAGCGCAATGTGGCCGTAGCTGCGCCAATGCACCTTGGCCGTCGACCAGAACCAGTGACTTCGCGGCAGATCGCCGGCGGCGACGGCGCGCGCATTGCTCTCGACCGCGGCCCTGACGAAGAACGCGTATCCGGTATAGCCGGCCGAGATGGTCTGGATCGCGTGAAGCTCCGGGCTGTGGGGCTTCACGGACGGATTGAGGACTTTGACGGCGCTTCCGGACTTGTCGAAGTCCAGGAGGATCAGCGTCGTTCCGTTCTTCATGATCAGGACGGCTGGCAGCACCAGGGCGGGGATGTCGACAATGTCCCGCTTGACGGCTTCGGTCTCGAGCCCTGCACGCCGGGCTGCGCGGTCGTAGAGCGGGACCGACAACCGTCCATCGAGGATCGGGAGGCCGCCCAGCAATGCCTCGCGGGTGACGGCGCGGCCGTGATAGGCGGCCAGGTACATCAGCGATGATGCGAGTGGGTCGTCCCTTTCGAGGTGACCTTCTGCTTGCTTGGGTTCAGCCGCTGCCGTCACCTCAGCAACGGGGCGGACAGGCGCGCGCCTTGACTCGGATGATTGAAACAACAATTGCCAATGCCCAAAATGAAATGATGCGGAGCGAGCAGCGAACCGTCATTCCACCATAGCGGAAAACGCAGAGGAATCATTTGGTTAATCGGCGAAAGCGCGCCTAAAGGTTAATCCCAGGCGCGCCTTACGCCGCTTGGTCAACGTGCCAAGCGCATTCGCGGCCCGACCCCATTCGCTTGGGGGCGGGGCTATCTCTGAACCGGCTCGAATGCCGTCGCCAACCAATGCGGCTTCTTGTCCGCTGCATAGGCGGTGACGGGGGAGGGGGTCAATACGGGCGGATTACTGGTGCTTCGCTGCTGCGTGAGCCACTCGGATGCTCCCGTCATGGTCGGCTGATAGGCCCAACGCTGCCATCTATCCCTGAACAGATCGGCCTCCGGCGTTTCGCTCGCATAGCCCAGGCGCTGCGGAGCCGGTTGGGGTGCAGGCACCGGGACTCTCAGCGGCTCGGAGCCGGTCTGGGGCAGCTTCACGCGCAGCGTGGGTGCCTTGTAGTCCGGGGTGCCGAAAATCCCGAGATCCACCGGTGCCGCATCAACCGGCGGCGGAGCCTTCAGGTACTCGAGCAGTGTACCCATGGCCGCCAGGAGTTGGTAGTCGGCGAACACCACGACGCCGCGCGCCGAGGTCAACGAAACCAGCGTGTTGAAATACTGGTTCTGGGCATTCAAGAGATCGATCAGCGAGCGCTGGCCGAGCTCATATTCCTTCTGGAACGCCGCAATGGTCTTCCGATCAGCCTCGAGTTGCCGCAGCAGCGCCGTGATCCGTGTTGCGGTGACCGTGCGTGCGGCCCAGGCCTTGTCGATGGACTCGATGGCATCACGCTGCAGTCGTGCATGTCGCGCGGTCGTCTCGACATAGCGTTCGGCCATCTCGGACCGCCGCCAGACATCCTGACCGCCCCGGAAGATATCCCAGGACATGACAACCTTGCCGCTGTAATCGTCGTGAGTGACACCGAGGTAAGGATAGGTGTTGTCGTTATGCGTCGCCCGGCCCTCGAGCGAGAAGGTCGGAACGAAAGCGCCGTCCGTCACACGAAACGCGTGCTTTGCGGCGTCGGCGTCGGCCTGTGCGGCCTGAATGGTGGGGTTGAAGCGGACCGTGGTTGCAAGGGCCTCGTCGCGGGTCGATGGCATGCCGCCCAACGGCGCCGGGAAGCGAACGTTGATGGGTTCAAGTCCCACGACCTTGCGGTACTTGGCGCGGGCTTCCTCCAGGCTCCGGCGGAATTCGATGAGCGTCGCTCGCGCAGCATCAACGCGTTCGCGCGCCTGTTCGAGATCACCTTCGCCGGCGCGTCCACCGGCAAAGCGGGCGTTGACGTTGGAGAAGATCTTCTCGTGGGTGGCGACGTTCTGCTCGCCGAGCGTGACCAGTCGCAGATAGCGCGTGACGTCGACATAGGCTTCCGCCGCGTCCAGCGCGATCAATTCTGTCCGCTCACGCACGCGGAAAGCCGCCGCGTTCACGCGGGCCGTCTGTCGCCAGATGTCCTGGATCGATGCGAAGCCGTCGAACAGGATCTGCCGGACGACGACGGATTCCTGCGATCCGTTTCGCCACGCACCATTTCCGGCCACCGGAATGGGTAGGGCGGTACCGCTTGCCACGGCAGCGCTCTGGTCGAATTTCTCGGGCCCCCACCGGGCTTCGACGCGGACTTGCGGAAGCAGTGTGCTCTGGGTCTGTCGAAGCTCACTCTCGGTCGCCCGACGATTGGCAGTCGCTTCGCCGACCCCCGGATTGGTGTGTACCGCCTGCTTCAAGGCATCGTTGATCGAGAACTGCTCCGCCAACGCGCTGCCGCATGGGACGAGAAACAATGCACCGGAAATGAGAATGCGCCCAAACAATTTAACCTCCACCCGCCGCCGCCTTCTACGGACGCGGGGCCCCTGGAAATGCAGGTAAGCTTTGCAGGGACTGACGCGATAATCTAGGCCGAACGCGTAAAAGTTGCGCAAATGGGGCGGGATTGTCGCATTTTTGCCACGTCGGAGACGCCTGGTTGGTTGTATGATACCTCATTACCGGAGAGGTGGCGCACGGCAACTTTATGACTTCATCCAATCTGCCGCGCCGACCAGGATTCCATTGATTCTCTTGCGCTGAATGATAAATCCCATAAGCTATTGATCTAAAAAGAAAATATTTGCGCGCTGATCGTGGATCAGAGCGGGCATTCCAAATGCTGCAAGTGGTAAGAGATTGGCCCAGCTAGGAATGAATACCGTTGCTCCGTAGCCCGTGATGCTTCTCTCGCTACCACCACCGCATTGTCGGAACTCTCTCGGGTGGTACCCGGCGCATACTGCCGGTGAGTCCTAGGAGCCATGTTGTTATTGGTCGTCATTGGCTGTGCCCTCGCTGTTGTCGAAACTGCTTTTCAGTGCTGATGCGCCTGTAGCGTGATCGAAGCAATTCGATCCGGCTCGCATCGTTCGCCGCGCATAGCGATTATGCCAATATTCCTTACCTGTCCGTCGGGGCCACCTCAGGGCCTCCCAGTCGCAAATATTCGACTTTACAGAAATTCGGATTTGTCGTATGTCTCGCCTATCCCGGTCCACCAAGAGGGGCGATCGTACGTCGTCGCGATGCGCGGGCCGGGTTGCGGTGGACGCGGCAGCGTCGGCACGAGAGGCGCGGGTAGGGCGGGTCGTCCCTGTGAGCCTGTGGCTGCGTGCGGATGAGCGGCGCTGTAGGGTTCGTCTCGCCAACATTTCGATGGCTACGTGCACGGCGCCCTCGAACCCTGTGGCGATCAGCGAACGCGCGTACGGCAAAACCGTGTGGTCCTGACCGTCGTTGCTACGGTCAAGCTCTAGCGAAGGTGCACGCGAGCCCAACCGGGCGGACGGCACCGTCAATTTGCAGGGAGCGAGGGAGGCCAGAGGGAAATCGGCTCCCGGGAGAGCACGGCATAAGCCGTCAAACCACTGCGCAGGGAAGGCCGTGTGTTGGGCTTCACCTGTTTGCCGCTGTGCATCTCCTTTGCGCTACATGCGCACAGCGGACCTATGGGTGCCAGCCGGCACCCGGCCTTCCCTGCGCCCTCTTGGCTAGAAGGGGGTGACGAGATGAAGCAAAGCTCGGGCGAAATCCGCCGCGGGATGGCGAAGGTGTGTCTGCGGTTGGATGCGATTTGATCGTGAGTTGGACTAGTCGTTACACCGCACCTTAATCCGTCATTGCGAGCGCAGCGAAGCAATCCAGAATCCCGCCGCGACGATAGTCTGGATTGCTTCGCTGCGCTCGCAATGACGATGTGGAGAGAGCGTGCGCCATACCTCCCCAACGTCGTCCTGGCGAAAGCAAGGACCCCCCGCGCGAGCGCTTTTGCGCTCGTCGATAACCCCAGGCGTAATTTGGCCAAGACCCTCATCGCCACGGACCCCGTGCTGAGGTCCTGGATGAGATCGTTTGGAGTTATCTTGAAGAGTTCTATGCAAGGGGCCGGCAGCTCTGAACAAATCCGGTCTTGCTGCTACGCACAACAGCAAGGTCTCGCGCTGGACAGGCAAACGCCTTGACAGGAGAAATGGTCCGCGCGCAAATTCTTACACTAAGTAAGAATTAGGACAGGGACGGAAATGTCTGAGCAGCCGAGAAGTCGGCGGCAGACGCGTGCGGCCATCTTGGGGCATCTGCTTCAATCGGGCGGCATGTTTCGGCCACCTCTGGCCAAGGCAGTGCGCCTATCCGAGGCGAGCCTGTCGCGCATCCTGTTTGACCTGAAGGCGGAGGGTCTGATCGAAGAGATCCGGCGGCCTGCGCCTTACGTGGGCGGGCCGACAGGCCTCGTATCCTTCGATGGTTCGGTTGCGTTGGCCGCCATCGAGCTCGCGGGTCAACGGTTGAGTGTGGGTGTCGGCGGAATGTCGGGCGAACTGCACTACACCGAGCGGCTGCCGCTGCCGAAAGCGCCGACCGTTGAATCTGTAGACCGCGTGTTTCTCGATGCGCTGACATTGCTGGGTGACTGGACGCGGCGGTGCCGGGTCCGGCTGTCGCAGATCGGCGTCTCCGTCCCCGGCCTTGGCCGGTTGAGCGTATCGGGCAATCCCATCATTCCCTGCGACGTCGGGCGCATTCGCGGCCAGCTTGGCGAGATGTTCGCGGACGTGCCGGTCGCGTTCACCAACTCGGTCGTAGCGCACGCCACGTTTCATCGCTGCCGCACGGAAAACTATCCGTTCAGCGGCGCGCATTTGTTCGTGTTCGTCGGCCAGGGCGTTGCCGGCGCCTGGATGGACGACGCGATCGACGCCGATGCCTTGCAGCCCGTCGAGCTCGGCCACATGGTGTTCGGCGAGGGCGGGCCGCGTTGCCGCTGCGGTCATCATGGCTGCGTCGAAGCCTATACTTCGCTTCCCGCCTTGGCCGGGCTTCTCGGCACGTCGGAGCCGGAGCTGCTCCAGCTCGGCAGCGATTGGGTGACCGTGATCCCGATGTCGCCCCGCGTGCGGCAAGAGCTGCGGCACCGCCTGTACCGGCTTGGCCTCGCGATCGGCAACACGCTGAACGTCAAACCCTGCCGCGGCGTGGCGATCTCCGGCTGGCCGTCGCTTCTTGCGGAGGACGATCGAAAGGCCCTGATCGACGGCATCGACGCCTGCCTGCTCGGCGGGCGCAAGCTCGCGCAGGTGTCGCTTGCTTTCGTGCCGCCGTCGAACGGTAATGATCCAAGGGCTGCACTGGCGTTCGCCGCCTTCTGCCTTGCTTGCCGCGGCGGCATGCCTGCCGCTTCGACGGAGGCCGCCTGAGATGCCGTAAGGCCGCACGGCTTCGCGCCACAGAGTTCACACCCGGGAGGAACCTGCCATGCCGATCACAACAACAAGGCGTCATATGCTCGCTGGATCTGCTGCCACGCTGGCACTGCCGGCCTTTGCCCGTGCGCAAAGCGCGGTCAAGCCGCGCCTGACCGTGATCTCGCAATGGTCTGCAGGCAGCGATGGGGCGGCCATCACTGCGCTCGGTAAGAAATTCGAGGAGAAGGGCGGGATTTGGCAGCACTCGCCCGTCCCCGGGTTCACCACCGAGATGATGAACAAGCTACGCGCTGAGATCATGGCCGGCGATCCGCCGGCCTGTTCGCAGCTCAAAGGCCCCGAGATTGCGGCCTGGTCGAAGATTGCCCCGACCGTCGATCTCGACGCCCTTGTCGCTGCCGCCGGCTATGAAAAGGTTGTCGCTCCAGACCTTGCACGATTACATAAGCCGGGAGGCAAGTGGATCTCATTGCCGTTGCAGATCTACAGCACGAACATGCTGTTTCTCTCCAAACGCGCGATGGATAAAGCCAAAGCCGACAAGATCCCCGCCACATGGGCCGACTTCAACGACCTTGCCGAAAAGATGAAAGCGGGCGGAATAACATATCCGATCGCCAACGGTGGCACCCGCCCCGACGATGGGCAGAAATTCGAGGCCGCTTTCGCCGGCATCAGTCCCGCTTCATACCGCGCAGCCATCATGAACCTCGACGATAAAGCCTTGAAGGGCCCCGAGATAAGGGCTGCCTTCGCACAGGTGCGCAAGATTGCCGACTGGATGAACCCGAACATCGGCGCCCAACACTATTCCACCAACCTGAAGCGCTTCGTCGACGGGGATATGGGCATAATGATCCAGGGCGGGTGGGCGCAGGGCGTGTTGCGCAACGCCGGCTTCAAATTTGACGACTTCATCATCGCGCCGGGCCCCAGCGACAATACCAAGCCGGTTTTCCTGCTAAATGCCGATGCTTTCATATTCTGGCAGCGCAACGAGCCCGATCTGCAGGCCGGCCAGACGCTGATGGCACAGCTTGTCATGGATCCGGCGATCCAGACAATGTATTCGCAGATCACGGGATCGATCCCCGTGCGCACCGATGTCGACCTTTCCGGTGCCGGCTGGTCGGACGGTCAACGGCGAACCGCAAGCGCGCTCAAGGACGCTGTCGCCAACAATCAGGCCGTCCTCAGCCTCGCGCACAACATGGCGCAGGAAAACGGCTTGACCGCAGCGATGATCGACGTGATCACCGAGTACGTGAAGAACAAGACGATTACGCCAGAGCAGGCGGTCACCCGCCTCGCCGAGGCCGTCGAGGGGGCGCGTTGACCGACGCTCTCTCCGCGGCAGCGCGCCCGGGCCATCCGGCGATTTCTGGGGTGGTGCGCCGGCTGCCCGAGTATCTGATGATCTGGGTGCCGCTGCTGCTGTCCGCCGGGCATCTCGTCTCGTTTGCGCTGTGGACGATCTGGATTTCGTTCACGCCATCCACTCTTGTCCCGGTTTCGGGCTGGGTGGGCTTGCGCAACTACACGGCGGTCATGGCGACGCGGAACTGGCACATCGCCTTCAACAATCTGCTGCTGTTTGGCAGTGCTTTCGTGCTGCTGAGTGTGGTGACCGGCCTCGTGCTTGCGATCCTGCTCGATCAGCGTATTCGCGGCGAGAACGTGCTGCGGTCTATCTTTCTTTACCCTCTTGCGGTGTCGTTCGTCGTCACCGGCACCGTCTGGAGTTGGCTTCTCAATCCTGGCATTGGGATCGAGAAGCTCGTCCACGACCTCGGCTGGACCTCCTTCCGGTTCGACTGGCTGGTCGACCGCGACATGGCAATCTGGACCATTGTTATCGCTGCGATCTGGCAATCCTCGGGCTTCGCCATGGCGCTCTTCCTCGCCGGCCTACGGTCCGTCGACGCCGACCTTATCAGGGCCGCGCAGATCGACGGCGCTGGACCGATCCGAACGTACCGGCGCGTCATTCTGCCGACGCTTTGGCCGATCACCGTGACTGTGATCGTCATCCAGCTTCAGTTCGCCATTTCGACCTTCGACCTCGTCCGTGCGCTCACCAACGGCGGGCCCGGAATCGCGACCCAGTTGCCAGCCCTTGTCGTCTACGACCTTATGTTCCAGCGCAGCCTCCTCGGCCGCGGTGCGGCGGCGGCGGTGCTCATGTTGCTTATTCTTCTCGCAGTGCTGCTGCCGTATGCAGCTTGGCGATATTTCCAGCGACGCCGGGCCGCCCATGCGTGACCGAACCTTCGCGCCGAGCCGAATTTTGATCTATCTCGTCGTTTCATTGATCGCTGCAGCCTATCTCGCGCCGCTGGCTGTTGTCGTGCTGAACTCGCTCCGTACCAACGAGGAGATCGCGCAGGCCTCGATGATCGGCTGGCCGAAGCAGTGGGCCTGGAGCAACTACGTCGCTGCGTGGAGCGGTTTCTGCGTCGCGGAGACCTGCGCCGGCATACGGCCGTATATGCTGAACTCCGCGCTCGTCACGATTCCCGCGACGATCATCTCCACCGTGCTCGGTGCGGTTGCCGGTTACGCCGTGTCGCTCTGGCGTTTTCGCGGCGATAGCTGGATCTACGGCATCGTGACCCTTGGCCTCTTCCTTCCCCAACAGATGCGCTTGCTTCCCTGGACCATCGTGCTGCGGGACATCGGTCTCATCAACACGCTGGCGGGTCTTGTGCTGGTTCACACGATTCAGGGGCTCTCCTTCACCACACTATTCTGCCGAAACTACTATGTCGCCATTCCACATGAATTGATCAGAGCCGCGCGCATCGATGGCGCAGGGTTCTTTCGTATTTTCTGGCGCATCATCCTGCCGCTCTCGCCTCCCATCCTGATCGTCACCGTGATTTGGCAGTTCACGCATATCTGGAACGAGTTCCTCTATGGTGTGACGTTCACGACCGGCCAACAGCAGCCCGTCACGGCTGCGCTCATCGCGCTCTCCGCCGCAGTCGCGGACATCCCGCAGCATGGCGTACAAAGCGCCGCGGTGATGATCGCGGCGCTGCCCACTTTGTTGGTCTATCTCCTCGGCGGCAGGTACTTCGTACGCGGCCTTACCGCCGGTGCCGTAAAGTAGGGGCCCGCATGTCAGCTCTCACTATTCGCGATGTTCACAAGAGGTTCGGCGCCATCGAGGTGCTGAAGGGAATTAGCCTCGAGATTGGCCCGGGCGAGTTTACCGTACTGGTCGGGCCATCCGGTTGCGGCAAGTCGACGTTACTCAACATCATCGCCGGCTTGGAGCGTCAAAGCTCCGGCGCCGTCGAAATCGGCGGAAGGGTCGTCAACGACATCCCCCCGAAGGATCGGGACATCGCCATGGTGTTCCAGTCTTATGCGCTCTATCCGTCGATGACGGTGCGCCAGAACATCACCTTCGGCATGGAATGCCGTCATGTTCCGAAGGCGAAGCAGGATGCTGCGGTCGCGAATGTGGCCCGCCTGCTCCAGATCGAGCCGCTGCTCGGTCGCAAGCCGTCGCAGCTCTCCGGCGGCCAGCGTCAGCGCGTGGCGATGGGGCGTGCCCTGGTGCGCGATCCGCTGCTCTTCCTGTTCGACGAGCCGCTCTCGAACCTCGACGCCAAGCTGCGCGTCGAGATGCGGATGGAAATCAAGCGCCTGCATCAACGCATCGGCGCCACCATCGTCTATGTCACCCACGATCAGATCGAAGCGATGACGATGGCGACGCGGATCGCGGTGATGCATCATGGACAGGTGCAGCAGTTCGCCGATCCCGACACCGTGTACCGCTATCCGGCCAATCTGTTCGTCGCGCGCTTCATGGGCTCGCCGCCGATGAACACGATGCCGGCGCGGCTCGAAGCCGAGAATGGCGGACCGGTGGTCGTGATCGGCGCGGGGCGGCCGGATGAGGTCCGCCTCCGCCTGCGGGGATACGATGCGGCGGCTTCGTTTATCGGCCGGGAGGTGGTGCTTGGGATCAGGCCCGAATGCATCGCCGAGGGCAGCCGGGTATTTTCCGGCGATGCGCCCATCGTAGTTAGCGCGCCGGTGGAGATGGTCGAGCCCACGGGTGCCGAGACGATCGTGCTGCTGCGCCTCGGCGGCGAGCCCGCGATGGCGCGCATCACGCCGGATATCCGTCCCAGCTCTGGTGCGTCCGCCGATTTCGCACTCGACACGCGCCGCATCTGCCTGTTCGATCCCGAGACGGAGCGGCTGATCGCATGACCGAGACGAGCTATTCCGGCCTTGCGGGCCGTGTCGTCTTGATCACGGGAGGGGCGAGCGGGATTGGCGCGGCCTTCGTGCGGGCCTTCGCGGCTCAAGGGGCCCGCATTGCTTTCCTCGACATTGATACTGAGGCAGGCGAGGCTCTGGTGGAGGAGGTCGCGGATGCATCCGGCTCCGTGCCGTTGTTCGTGCCGTGCGACCTCCTGGACATCGAGGCCTTGCGGATCGCCATGACGCAGGTTCGCCGAGCGCTTGGCGATGCGGCGGTCCTCGTCAACAACGCGGCCAACGATCAACGTCAGATTCTCTCCGAAGTGACGCCGGCAGAATTCGACTGGATGATCGGCGTCAATCTCAAGCACGTCTTCTTTGCCGCGCAAGCGATCGTGCCGCAGATGCAGGCGCGCGGCGGCGGGTCGATCATCAACATGTCGTCGGTGGCGTGGATGCGCGGCGCGCCGGCGCTGCCGGCTTATGCGGCGGCGAAGGCGGCGATCGTCGGCTTCACCAACTCGCTCGCCCGTCTCGTCGGCCCCGACCGCATCCGCGTCAACGCCATCGCGCCCGGCATGGTCATCACGGAGCGCCAGCGCCGGCTCTGGTTTCCGGACGACCAGAAGATTGCCGAACTACGTGCGCGTCAGGCCATTCCCGACGCGGTGACGCCCGACGACATTGCACGCATGGCGCTGTTCCTGGCGTCCGACGAGAGCCGGCGCATCACGCGGCAGTGCTTCCAGGTCGATGGCGGCCTCGGTTAGACAGGCGACTGCTGTCATCCGGCGGGTTCGGCGAGGGGACGCGGATCCCATGCGGCGAATGACTGAGCCAGAACGAGCGCGGCATCTCGGCACGGAAGGACGCCGGCGGCACGGACGACTTGCAACGTGTTGCCGTGGCTCAATTGCCGAGACGGCGCACCTTGACATGGTTCGTCAGCGGTGCGGGCACCTCCATCGGAGGCGACGCCTCGATCTGCTTGATGTCGGAAGCGACCTTGAGCGTGTCGAACGGCCGTTTGCCGATCTTGACGGTCGGAGGCGTAGGCGTGCCCTCCACATTGGACGGCCGCGCGAAACACCAGTGGTTCATCCCCCAAATCGCCGCCTGGGTCCGGTTCTGAACCCGGATCTTGCGAAGGATCGCCTTGACGTGAGCCTTTACGGTCGCCTCGGCGATGTCGATCTTGCGCGCGATCGACTTGTTCGAGTCGCCCTCGATCAGGCACTGCAGGATCGACTTCTCGCGCGGCGACAATTGCTGTGCCATCTGGCCGTCGGGAAGCCCGGGGTGGCCCTTGTCCTGCCGCTCTGGCTTTCGGTGAGGGTCGCTCCCGGGTTCGAGCGCAAACGACATCAAAGATGCCTGCGGGAAAACGGTTTCGCCCATCATCAGCAGTTCGACGGATTTGATGAAGACGTCGCACGTCATGACGTCGACGAAATAGCCATTGGCACCCGCGCGAAACGCCGCAACCACTTCATCCAACCGATAGTGATCGCTGACGATCGCAATGCGAGCTCTTGGATTGCGATCCCGCAGCAGTTCGAGTTGCTCAATCACCGCATCGAAATCGCCGCCCGTGTGTACCATCAGAGCTAGCTGATCCTGGGGCTGCAGCTTGCTCGGCGGCAGGTCGTCGACACATGATACGGAGCTTAGAGTGCGAAAATTCGCGGATCGCAGAATTCCAGCGATGCCCTCTCTTATTAATACACTTTTGCCAATAACAACCGTTGCGATAAATCGTCGCCTCTGCATTCTACTCTCCCAGCCCTTGACGCAATGACAATCTAGACGGGGCAGTCGACATCCGGCTCTTTATCGAGGGAATGATGTCGTCGTCTTGAAATCCGATATCGGTTCTTGAAATCAGTATTGGTTCTTGAAATCAGTTCTTGGTGGCGAAATCAGTCCATCGGGTAAGATCGACGGCTGTCCTCTCTTCTCTCCTCTGCCTTCCTCCCTTCTCTCATTTTGCCAGAACTCGAACGCTCCACGCGCTGCACTCGTAGAGCAATTGATAAATGTTAGATTCGAATTCCCGATATCCATATATATCTTTGGTTATAGTCGCTTCGATCGCGCGCGATCGAGGGCGATTGTTGGTGCCACGACTTCGGACGGCATAACGTTACCGCTACAGACATGGTGCTGCACTCCCCATGCGTGAGTTAACGACATTGCGACAAACATAGATTGTGTGTCCTTCTTCACAGAACCGGCGAACCTCGTGTGCTATTTCACAAAAATGGGGCGGTTGACCGTGCCGATTTTGCCTTCGAGAGATGCGCCGCCGGCGGGGACGTGGCAGTATTTGCGGAATGAGCGGGGCTGGGGCGCGGTTGATCACGCTAGGGGAGGTGGGGGATCGCCCAGATGGGTCGTATCAGCGTTGTCATAGCGGACCGGCATCCGGTGGTGCTGCTGGGTTTGAGCGGTCTGCTCGAAGCTCATCGCGACTTCAGAATCGTCGCATCCTGCAGTGATGGCGCGCGCTGCATAGAGGCGCTGCGCAATCTCAGGCCGGATATTGCCATCGTCGATGTCGCGCTGCCCGGCCTGTCCGGTCTCGAACTTCTTTCCATTGCGAACTCTGAAGAACTTCACACGCGATTGGTGTTCTTCACTTCATCGGACCGAGACGGCGAATTGGTCGCATCGTCTGCGCTCAACGGTCACAGCATCCTCTTGAAAGAGACAGCGCCGGAGGCGCTTCTGCAGACCTTGCGCCGGATCGCGGAAGGTCGCGCTCCCTTGCCACTGCCTTTGTCCGAGCGTCCGGCGCCTCACGACTTGGCTTCGGAGAATGCCTTGAAGACGCTGACGGATCGCGAACGCCAGATCATGCGTCTGGTGTCGGAAGGATTATCGAACAAGGCAATCGGGCGCCGGCTGAATATCGCGGATGGCACGATCAAGGTGCACCTTCATCACGTCTTCCAGAAGCTCCAGGTCTCCAATCGCACCGTGCTGGCGGCGCTCGCCCTTGCGCGGGTCGGCACCTCGAGTGCACTGGGTCCAAAGAAGAGGCGGCCACGCTTTCGCCGTAGCTGAGTAGCGTTCGTCGCCAGCAGCCCATCCCTCCGATTCTGTCGTGTTCATCGAGCCGACGGCATTGCGTCGCGCGGCGGCATCTTCGTCGCTCTCGGCGACAATTGACGTCGCGTCAAGACCGCACCGTGGCTGTGCGATGACGTGGAACGCGATGCGCGAATGCCGGCCGGTGTCACGGCGGCGAGCGCGCCCGGAAACTCTGACGCGCAACAGGGTTTCCCGTTGGACACGTCACCCGTTTGGCCTTGTAGTGGCGCATCAAACCGGGAGGCGGGGTTTAGCTGTCCGTCAAGATCTCAGCATTTCGCAATTTCGAACAATTCAGGCCCTTTGCGAATACATCGCGCCGCAATACGCGGTCATGCGAGTCAATTGCTGCGGCACGATGATCTAATCTGAGGGATCACATCCATGCCGACAAAGATTGGAAACCGGATCACTCTCGACGGCGATTTCAGCGATTGGACGCTGGCCGATCTCGTTGAAGCACCTCTCAACAGCGTGACGGACTATCAGGTCTTCGGTGCGCTCCTCGCTGATGGGGCGGTCAAGACCTACGTGATCGGCATCGAGGCGGCGGTTGCTACCGATCCGGCCCTCGCCGCCTTCACGCTCATTTATCTCAATACGGATCGAAACACCGCAACCGGCAAGCAGGTGTTCGGCAGCGGCGTGGGCGCCGAGTACTACGTGCAGTTCAACCTTGATCCGGACGGCAAGCTGCGCCCCTACCTGTATGACAGCGCAGGGACCGAGCTCAACAACAATGCGCCGCTCGATTTCGGTATGTCCGGCGACGGAAAGAGTGTCGAGGTCGCGATCCCACAGGCGCTCTTGACGCCGTCGGGCGGCACTGCGCCCACTTCGATTGGTTTCTCGGTCTTGGTCAACAATGGCGCGGGGGAAGCTCTGCCGGGAAGTTTCACCACCGAGCCACTCTACGTCATCACCGATCCCTCGGTTCCGGCAAGCCCCGTCACGATCGGAAACGTGATCACGCTCGATGGTCAGTTTGCGGATTGGCCGGCGGCCGATTCCCTCGAGAGGCCGGGAAACACCGTCGCGAACTACCAGATCGACGGCGCCCTGATCAACGATGCGACACTCGGCAAGAATTATGTAATCGGCATTCAAGCGACCGATGCGACCGATCAGGTGATCGGATCATCGACCGTCATCTATCTGAATACGGATCAAAACTCTGCAACCGGCTTCAAGGTGTTCGGCAGCGCGATCGGAGCGGAATATGAGGTGAAGTTCGAGCTTGACCGGAGCGACGACAATCTCCTTAAGCCCTATCTGTATTCGATCACGTCGGGCGGTATCGAGACCAAGCTCAATAATGGCGCGCCGCTCAATTTCGCCATGTCGGCCGATGGCAAGAGCGTCGAACTGGCGATCCCGCAGGCGCTGCTGGCGCCCGCCGGCGGTACCGCGCCCACCTCGATCGACTTTGCCGTCCTGGTCAACAATGGTGCGGCCCTACTTCCTGCCGGTTTCAGCGGCCCGCAATACACCATCACCGATCCCTCGACGCTGGTCCCGGTAGACCACACGGTCAAGAAGGTCGCCATCATCTATTCGGCAACCACGGCCGCCCTGTATTTCGGCGGTACAGCGGCAGGTCAGACCGCCTATGCCGATCTGTTCATGGCGGCGCAGCATCAGGCGGCGGCTGCCGGCGTCTCCTATGATCTCTTGACCGAGGCCGACCTGACCAATGTCGCGAAGCTGTCGCAGTACAGCGCGCTGATCTTCCCGAGCATGGAAGACGTGCAGTCGAGCCAGGTGTCGGCGATCGTCAGCGCGCTAACCCACGTGGTCTACGACTATCATGTGCCGATCATTACGGCTGGCAATTTCCTGACCAATAATGAGACCGGCGCGCCGCTCCCCGGCGATTCCTACGCCAACATGAAGTCGCTGCTGAACGTCGCGCTGAACTCGTCCGGTACGGCGACCTATTCCGTCACGGCAGATCCGGCCGCGCTCGCCAATCACAATCCTGTGGTCAGCGGCTATACCGCGGGCCAACCGATCGGCGGCGCCAGCGGCCAATTCGCAGGAACAACCCAGGGCCTTTACACCAACACGGGCTATCTCAGCTTCGCCGGCGTGACGCAGCCCGCCACGGTCCTTGCGGACATCAATATCCAGGGCGGAAGCACAATCGCTGGCGTCGTGCAGACCACCACGGGCGGCACAAACACCGTGTTTGGAACCACGGGCATGCTCGGCGACAGCAATCTGCTGCAACATGCAATTCAGAACGCCGTGTTCGGCACGACGCCGAGCCTGACGATCGACATCACGCGGATGGCCGGTATCGTCGACTCCCGCACCGACCTCGATCAGTCCCAATTCCTGTCGGACGTGTCGCCTGAAGGCGGCGGCCCGGGCATCTACGACGCTCTGATCCCCATCCTGCAGCAGTGGAAGCAGCAGTATAATTTCGTTGGCTCGTTCTATGCCAACATCGGCGACCATCCTGCCCAAGGGGAGGCCACCAACTGGGCCGTCTCCGCTCCCTACTACAAGGCGATCATGGCCATGGGCAGCGAGATTGGCAGCCACTCGTATACCCACCTGATCAATCCACCGGACCCCAGTTGGAGTGAGAACACCAACACGCTCTATGTCAGCGCGCCAGCCAATGCGCCGAACTGGACCTTTGCCTACGAGTTCGGGCAGTCGAATACGCTTCTGGATCAGAATCTCGGCATCAAGGTCGCCGGCGCAGCGGTGCCTGGCGCCAACGACACTATCGGAACGTCGGCCAATATCCTGCAATATTACCCGAGCGGCGGCGGCCTCACTGGCTATGTGAACGGCGGCTGGACCGGCGTCGGTTCCGGCTATCCGAACGCGTTCGGCTACATCGACCCGAACCACACCGGCTCGGTCTACATCGCTCCGAACATCACCTTCGACTTCACGGAGATCGAATTCCAGCACAAGACGGTCGACCAGGCCCTCGCCGACTGGGAATCGCTGTTCAATCAGGTCTCGGCAAATTCGCAGACGCCTATCGTCGTGTGGCCCTGGCACGATTATGGTGCGACCGACTGGGATACGAACGGCACCGGCGGGGCGGGCCATGGAGCCGGTTACACCACCCAGATGTTCACCGACTTCATCGCCTATGCCTACAACGCGGGCTATGAGTTCGTGACCTCGGAGGACCTGGCCGCGCGCATTGCCGCGCAACAAAAGGCAACGCTGTCGGAAACCACTAGCGGCAACACGATCACCGCGACGATCACACCCGATCCCAGCGCGCCCGACCTGGGCGCGATGGCATTGAACGTCGTCAACGGCGCCACCGGCCAGGTCATCCAGAATGCCGGCAACTGGTACGCCTACGACAGCAACAGTATCTTCCTGCCTTACGGCGGCGGCCAGTTCACCGTCACGCTCGGCACCACGCAGGACGACGTCACGCATATCGACCTGCTGCCGATGCGCGCCGACCTGTTGTCCGTGACCGGCGACGGATCGAATCTGTCGTTTGCAATGGCGGGCGACGGCGTCGTCGACGTCCACGTCAAGACACCCGGCGCAAATGTCGTGTCGATCCAGGGCGCGCCGACCGCGACGCTGAGCGGAAGCGATCTCAAGTTGACATTCAACGACGGCGCGCTGGCGATCAATCCGAACGGCCCGCAGGGGCTGGCGGTCCAGCACAATGTCGCGGTCTCCGACGGTGCGGTCGCGGTCACTTCCGCTGGCAATGATTGGATCTTTGGCGGGACTGCCGATGACGTCATCACGGGCGGCGGCGGCAACGACGTCATCGACGGCGGTGGCGGCACGAATACCGCGGTCTATTCGGGAAAGACGAGCGACTACAGCTTCGCGCTGAATACGAGCAACGGTGCTTTCACCGTGACCGACTTGCGCACGAACTCTCCCGATGGCACGGACACCGACACCAACATCCAGTTTTATCGGTTCGGGAACGGGACTTTCAGTGAGGCGCAGTTGCTGAACCGCGCCGCCGTGGTGACGGCGCAGGCGACTGGCCCGGATGCGACGGTGTCCGAATCCGGGCTCAGTCCGAACGGTTCGGCTGCCGGGTCGGGCAGCGCGACCACGACGGGCAGCTTCACGATCCTTGCGATCGACGGGATCCAGGATCTCGTGATCGGCGGGACGACCTTCTCGCTCGCGCAGATCGAGGCCTTTGGCACGACCAACGGGGTCGTGAACACCGGCCAAGGCATTCTCACCTTGACCGGCTACACCGGGGACGGTTCCGGCGGCACGGTGAACTTCAGCTACACGCTATCGGCACCGATCAATAATGCCACCACTCTGCCCGCCGGCAGCAACGACACCGTCGATCCGAGCGGGTTCAACGACAGCGTCTTGCTGACGGTCGACGGCGTCGGCGGTGTCGCGAAGGCCAGCGACAACCTGGTGATCCGGGTGCTCGACGACGTGCCGACCGCGGTCGCCGATGGCCCCTATGGGGTGGTGGAGAACGGCGTCAGTCTGGTGTCGGGCAACGTGCTGACCAACGACCGCTCCGGTGCGGATACGCCGGACAGCTTCGTCTCGTGGAGTGCAGCCGATGCGACCACGATTGCCGCGTTGAACACCTACGGTACGCTGGTTCAGAACAATAACGGCACCTGGTCGTACACGCTGGACAGCAGCCGTGCGGTGACGCGGGCGCTGACATCGAAAGATGTTCTATCCGAGGTGCTCAACTACACGATGACGGATGCCGACGGCGATCAATCGTCGTCGACGCTGACGATCACCATCACGGGTGCGGACGCCACCGCCGCCGCCGCGGTGGTGACGGCGCAGGCGACCGGCCCGGACGCCACGGTATATGAGGCTGGACTCGCTCCGAACGGCTCGGGGTCGGGCAGCGCGACCACGACGGGCAGCTTCGCGATCTCGGCAAGCGACGGGATCAAGGACCTCGTGGTCGGCGGGACGAACTTTACGCTGGCGCAGATCGAGGCCTTTGCCGCCGCCAACCAAGTCGTGAATACGGGCCAAGGTAATCTGACGCTGACCGGCTACACCGGCGACAGCCTCAGCGGCACGGTGAGCTTCAGCTACACGCTGTCGGCAGCTATCAATAATGCCACCCCGGTGCCCGCCGGCAGCAACGATACTGTCGATGCGACAGGGTACAACGACAGCGTCTTGCTGACAGTGGATGGATCCACCGGCGCGAAGGCCAGCGACAACCTGGTGATCCGGGCGGTCGATGACACGCCGAAGGCGGTCAACGATGGCCCGTCCACCGTGGTGGAAGGCAGCCTCACTCCGCTGACGGGCAACGTGCTCAGCAACGACGCTTCCGGGGCGGATGCGCCATTGAGCTTCGTGTCCTGGGGAGCGAACGATGCGACGGCGATCACTGGGCTGAACACCTACGGCACGCTGGTGCAGAACAACGACGGCACGTGGAGCTATGCGCTTGACAGCAACCGTGCAGCAACGCAGGCGTTGACGTCGACAAGTAACCTGTTCTTCACGCTGAACTACACCATCAAGGACGCGGATGGCAGTCAATCCTCCGCAACGCTGACGATCAACATCCAGGGTGTGGACGGCAGCTTCATCATCGGGACCGCCGGCAATGATACTCTGACCGGCACCTCGACAGCGAATGCGGGGCAGACGATCCTTGGCCTCGGCGGCGATGACATTCTTACGGCTGGCACCGGCGGCAACACCACCCTGGACGGCGGTGACGGCAACGACACGCTTCGCGATGCCGGCAGGACCGCGTCCGCCAGTATCATCGACACCATGATCGGCGGAGCCGGCAACGACACCTATATCGTTACCAGGACAAACGACGTCATCATCGAGCAGGCGACGGGAGGCACGGATACGATCCGGACAAATCTTTCCACTTTCGTGATGCCGGATTACGTCGAGAACTTCGTGTACACGGGCAGCACCGGCGTCACCGTGACCGGCAACGCCTCGGACAATACCTTCAGCGGCTTTGACGGGACCAGCAGGATCAACGGCGGCGACGGAACCGATACGGCCATCTTCAGCGGCCAGCTCGGCCAATATACCGAAACCACAAATTCGGACGGCAGCATCACGCTTACGGACACGCGATCAGGTTCGCCGAATGGCACGGCCACGTTCTCCAATGTCGAACTGTTCCAGTTCAGTGACGGTCTGGTCATGACCGCGGCGCAGCTTGCCGCCGCAGTGATCGTCAACGGAACGGGATCTTCTGACAACCTGACCAGCACATCGCCGGGCGCGATCATCAATGGTCTAGGAGGCGCCGATACACTGACGGCTGGAGCTGTCAATCAGACCCTGAACGGCGGCGCCGGCGCCGATATCCTGAGCGACAACGGTCAAACCGGAATCACCCTGATTGGAGGTACCGGTAACGACACCTTCATTGTCAGCAGTGCGACCACCGTGATCCAGGAGGATCCCGGCGAGGGCACCGATACTGTGCAGACGAACCTGCCGAGCCTGCAGCTCTCGGCCAATGTCGAGCGCTTGGTCTACACCGGAACGGGAAGCTTCAGCTCGACGGCGACGGCCGCAGGAGAAACGATCACCGGAGGGACGGGCGCAGATCAACTCGGCGATGGCGGCTTCGCCAACGTTACGCTTAGAGGAGGCGGCGGCGCGGACACGTTCACCGTGACCAATGCCCAGACCATTGTAACTGAGACAGCCGGTGCGACAGGTTCGACGGTTATGACCTCGCTGGCCAGTTATTCGCTGCCCACGAACGTCCAGAACCTGACCTACACCGGCTCAGGCAACTTCGTCGGCAACGGCAATGGTTTGGCGAACACCATCACCGGGGGCGCCGGCAACGACACGCTCTCGGGCGGAGGTGGCAATGACAGGCTGATCGGTGGTGCTGGCAACGATCTGCTGACCGGCGGCAACGGCAGCGACACCTTCGTTTTCGCGCCGGTCAACCCCAGCACCGCCGGTGGCGTATACGTGGCAGGCTTCGGCAAGGACGTGATCACCGACTTTCTCGCAAACGGCACCAACGCCAGTCACGACGTGCTTGAGCTCTCGTTGTCGATGTTCATGGCCGGCACCACCGCGACCGCACTCGTCAACGGCACCGCCCAAAACGCCGCTGGCGGGTTGGTCACGGTGGCGCAGCAGGGCGCCAATGTGGTGATTACGGTCGATCCGACGGACTCGATCACTCTCAACAATGTGACGCTTGCAACGCTCAAGGCAGGCGCTTCTGTCGACTTCCATCTGGTCTGATGACGGACTTGGAGGAAGAGGGTGGTGCACAAGGAGGGAAAGAACGCGTTGCCTGCTCACCGGAATATGCCCACAATGCGTTGGGGCAAGGGACGTCGTGGAAGCGAGCTATGGCCATCTCAGCACGTCTTCGCTTAGGCCTGCTCGCAGCCGGTCTCTTAGCCGTTCTTGCCAATTGTGGTGCGCTGGCCGCCGCAACGCAGGAGCCGATGCCGGTCAAGCGCGAGATCCTCGCGCTCTATGATGGCGCGCAAGAGGGCAGTGCCGAGCTCTCGCGGATTCATCGCTTTGCCGAACTGCCGCTCAACTATCTGGGCTTCATCGTCAGATTTCGAGACATTGGCACAGGGTTGCCAAGTCCGGCCGAGATGGAGCGCTACCGCGGCGTGATCACCTGGTTCGCCGGACCGGTTGCGAACGGCGATGCTTATCTCGCTTGGGCGAACCAAGTCTCGCGCCAGAACCTGCGCTACGTCATTCTGGGCGACATCGGTGTTACGCCGGACTCGGCCAACCTTCTGGCGGTGAACCGGCTGCTCAGCGGACTCGGTATCCGACACACCGGTGACACCATCGGGCCGACGCTGGGAACGCGCATTGCGTACCGGGATGCAGGCCTGATCGAGTTCGAGTGCCGCCTCGACCCGGTCATCCCCGATTATCCGGTCATTGCGGCGAGCGGACCCGGTACGCAGATCGGACTAATGCTCGAGACGCCGCCCTCCGACGGACGGAGACCGGCGGTTCTCGTGGCGCTCGGTGGGCGAGGCGGATATGCCGCGTTGGGGTATGAGTTCTGCCATCAACGCCCCCCGTTGTTCCAGGGCAGGTGGCTGCTCAATCCGTTTGCGTTCCTTGCTGCGGCGTTCGACGCAAATGGCGAGCCGGTGCCTGATGTGACAACCGCATCGGGCAATCGGCTATTCCTCGGTGTGCTCGACAATGAAGGTTGGACCCGATCGAGCAAGATCGAAGACGCCCGGGAAAACTCTCTGGCGGCTGGCGATGTCGTCCTACGTGACCTGATCGAACCGTTCGACGGCTTGTCGACGACCGTCGAACTTCGCGAGGAGGCGGGCACGAATTTCGGCAGGAGCGCCAGGCAGGCGCAAATCCTGCGGGAACGCCTGCTGGCCTCCAGAAACATCGTTCTGCCGCAACGCCATCTGCGCGCGACGCTCTCACGGTTCGATGCGGAGTATCCGTCGATTTCAAACCTTGCGCCGTTGACCGCTGCAAGCCCCGATCAGATCATCAATATGCCGGTCAGTGATGATAGCTACTACATCAAGGAGGGGCCGATTGGTCAAAATGGGTTTGTTGCGCTGAAGGAAACCCTTCTCAACACGGAAGCACCACGTCGCCTCAAGCCGTTCACCGTGAGCTATCATGCCTATGTCGGCGAATATCCGGCCCCGCTGCGTTCGGTGAGGGATCTGTTGCGCGAGGCGAATTCCGGCGCCCTCAGCCCCGTGTCGGTGGACGGCTATGCGGCCATAGTCGACGGGTTCTTCCGCACGCGAATAGATCGCGTAGGCAGTGAGGCCTGGCGGATTAGCAATCGCGGCGAACTGCAGACGATCCGGTTCGACGCCGCTGATGACCGTGAAGTGGACCTTGAGCGCAGTGTCGGTGTCGTAGGGCAAAAGCGGGCCGGCGCCGCGCTCTATGTCGCGCTCGACCGGACGTTCGAGCAGGCCACTGTCGTTCTACGCCCGGCCGGCACAGGCGCTCGGAGCTTGTCTCTGGTCGAAAGCCGATGGCTCATCGGTCACCTCGTGAAAGGCTCATGTGCGGCGAGTTTCGAGGCGCGCGGCTACGGTAGTGGCTCGTTTCTCTGGTCGGGTGCCGTGCCCGGACACTACACGATCAAGGTCACTCGGGCGGGCGAGGACGTCTGGCAGCAAATTGTGGACGCCGATAATGCCGGAAATTTGAAGTTCGTCGTTCCGGCCAGCGCGATCAATGCGGTCGAGATCAATATGAACTGCGTCGAGCCCGTTCGCGCGCAGGAGCAATAGTCTCGCAGCCGGCACGGTTTATCGTGACCAGACGGTCTGGCTCTCTGCTCTTCGGGATCGCCGACTGGTTGAGGACGATTGTGGCAGCGAGCAGGGCGATGCAGGCAAGAGGAAGGGGGCCTTCAAAGCCCATCTGATGCAAATCAGATATTGGCGTTGGCCGTTGGTGCATTCGATAAGTTAAAATCCATGACATTAAAGGTGATCATCGAAAGACATTTCCTGATTTCGAGCGCTGCTGGAACGTCGACGAGAGCGAAGTTCCTGCGGCGTGACCAATTTCGAAACTATGCGTCATCAGCATGCGGCGGCACCCCGCCCCAATCGCGAATGTGAGGGTGACCGTCGCCGCAATTATGGAGACGGCGAATGAATGAGCTTTCCTTTCCTGGATCTCGGTCTGCGATCAGCCACGCCTATCCTATCTGCGAGCAGCCACCGGCTATCGTCCGCCAGGCGGTGATCATGGCAGGAGGGAAAGGGACACGCCTCCATCCCTATTCGGCCCTGTTTCCTAAGCCGCTGATGCCGCTCGGCGATATGCCAATCCTGGAGCTCCTTCTCCGGCGGATGAGAGCCGCTGGCGTGCGCGAGGTGATCATTGCCGTCAATCACCTTCGACATCTGATCGAGGTCTATTTCGGCGACGGTTCGGATCTCGGACTGAAGCTGTATTACAGCGATGAGGACAAGCCGCTGGGCACCGCAGGCGCGCTCGGCAACATGCTGCCTCACCTGGACGATACGTTCTTCGTGACGAATGGAGATCTCCTGACCACGATGAACCTCAGGAATATGGCGCTGCGTCATATCGCCGAAAATGCCGACGCATCGGTCGGCGTCTACGAGCGCGAGAACAAGATCGACTTCGGCTTGATCGAATTCGACGCCAGGAATCGGATGTGCGCGTACCGCGAGAAGCCCACCAGCAAGTATCACGTCAGCATGGGTGTCTACATCCTCCAGCGCGAGGCGGTGCGGCCTCACGTGTCCAACGTCGATTATCTCGACATGCCAAATCTCTTGCTGAAGATCAACGGCAGTAACGGCAACGTCGTCTGCTATCAGGACGATTGCGTCTGGCTTGATATCGGTCGACCCGACGACTTTGCACTTGCACAGAAGATGTTTGAGGAAGATCGCGAGGCGTTTTTGGGTCATGCGTAGCGCCGTCGTCACGGGCGGTCAGGGCTTCATCGGACGGCATCTTGTCGCCGCGCTTCGCCAGCGCGGCGTGGCCGTCACAACGATCGGTCGCCGGCCGGCGGCCGACGTCACGCATGTTGTCCTTGACGATGCATCCTGGGATTCAGCAGCTCTCGACTGGGCTCTCGAGGATGCGGAGCCCGACTGCATCTTTCATCTCGCAGGGCAGGCGCGCGGAACGCCCGCCGAGCTTACGCACACCAATGCCGATCTGGTCCGTGCCCTGTTTCGGGCGCTCAAGCGGACGGGTCTGCGGCCGCGATTGATCATGGCCGGAAGTGCCGCGGAGTACGGCAGCGCAATCCGGGACGGCGAACCCGTCCCGGAAACGGCAACTTGCGCACCGCTTTCACCCTATGGCGTCAGCAAGCAGGCTCAGACCCGTGCGGCGCTTGCTTACGGCGATGCGACCGGCACACCGGTGCTGGTGGCGCGTATCTTCAATGCGCTGGGGCCCGATATGCCTGCGCACTTGGCGATTGGGGATTTTGCCAACCAGATTGCGGCCATGCCGGGCCATTGCGGGACGCTGCATGTCGGCAACATCGACGTGCGGCGGGACATGATCGACGTCGAGCACATTGCCACGCTGCTGTGCCAGCTCGCGGACAGGCGGGATGTTCGCGGCGTCGTGAACATCTGCAGCGGCCAGGCGCCGCTTCTGCGCGATCTGGTCGAAATGCTGATCGATTTCTCCGGGCGAAAGGTAGACATCGAGGTGGACTGGTCGCGGGTACGAGGCAACGAGCCGCGCACCATCATCGGGAGCACCGATCTGCTCGAAAAGCTCGGCTGTCCGCCACCGCCGACCGACTTCCAAGGCGTGATCGCGCGCATATCTCGCGCAATGGAACAACGCGCATTGCGGGTGTCATGATCGAGGCACGATCCTTGATCGGCCGGTTCGCAGCCGGCCTACGTCGGCCGACACGCCGACGATTTCTGGCCGCGGGTGCAGCCTTCCTGTCTGCGGGGACCAGAGCAGCCCGCTCGATCGAGGCAAGCGCCGTTGCGCCGAAACCCATACGTTGGCTGGCATTCTACGGAGCGACAGCCGAGGAGGCGGTGCTGGCAACCTACGACATTGTGGTGCTGGACCCTGCGTTTCAGGGTTCGATCAGCCTGGTCGCCGACGCTGGCGGAAAGGTTTGCGGATATCTCAGCCTGGCGGAAATCAGGATGTCGGATCCGCTCGTCGCGCGGCTCGATCCCGCGGCGTTGCTTCCGGAGAATCCGGATTGGCCCGGGACCCACCGGGTCGATATCAGGAATCCGACGTGGCGATCGCTCATTCTGGACGTTCGGATCCCGGCGCTCGCAGCGCAAGGCTTCACCGGTCTGATGTTCGATGCTCTCGACACGCCGCCATATCTCGAAAGCCGGGACCCGGTCCGCTATCGCGGCATGCGTGCTGCCGCGATCGAGCTGGTGGCGTCCATCCGTGCCCGCTGGCCGGACATGATGCTGATCATGAACAGGGGCTATGCCTTGTTGCCGGATCTCGCCGGGCAGATCGACGCGGTGATTGCCGAGAGCCTGATGACCTCACCCGGGCCTCGTGGCGAAGGCTTTATCTGGGTCGATCGTCACCAGCTCGACCTGCAACTGGAGTTGCTCCAGCCCGCGACGCGCAGAAATCCGCCGTTGCCGATTCTGAGCCTCGATTATTGGAATCCCGATGACGCCAGCACGATTGCGGAAATCTATCGTCGGGAACGCGAGCTTGGTCATCATCCCTACGTCGCGACGCGATCGCTGGACCTGATCGTGCCTGAGAATCGCTGATTTCCGGACAGTCGCGCGAGAAAGACCGGCCACCGATGGCGCTGACGGCGATCTGATACAGGTCAGAGTTCTTGGTTGGCGTTCTCCAAAATCAGCCGTTACACCAGTGATCAGGCGCTCGCACGTGCCGTCAGATGCGTGCTTTGCGCGATGATCGCATGTGGCCTGAAAAAGGAGTTTGCATCGTCAGGCCGCTGGCGCTCTCTGGTGAGTATCCGGTCATGTCGAGCACTTCGATCAAGAGTGATCTGGCGGTTCCGGCCTCTGTGAGGAATCGCGCTGAGGATCGAAGCGTGAAGACCGGCGACGGCGGCGTGCCGCACCGGGAGCTGCCCCTGCTCGAAATTCTCTCGCTCAAGGAGTGGCGGAGGCTGCTCCTGGAGACGTTCTCGATGCTTGGCGTCATCACGGCCTTGCAGCACTGGCTCGGTACGGTCGACGTCCTCGGGCTGCCGCATCCCTACTGGCTTCCGGTCCTGCTGGCGTCCTGCCAGTACGGTGTCAACGGCGGCCTGATCGCGAGCGTTGCGGCGTCCGCGATATACCTCGCTCAATTGTCGCCGCCTTCTGCGGTCCAGGACTACTACGCATATGCCCGGATGGTCGCGGTCCAGCCCGCAACCTGGCTGGCGACGGCCCTTGTGCTCGGCGGCCTGCGCAACCTGCACATTCACCAATTCCAGGAGCTGGCCGACCAGCTCGCGGCCATGCGTCGGCGCGCCAACGACCTCAGCGGCGGCATCGAGCGCGCCGCCATCGAGATCTACGCGCTTGAACGCCGGTTGGCACTCGAAACCGGCAGTGCAGCGGCGTTCTCGCGAAGCCTCGCACTGATCGATCTAAGCAGTCGGCGGTCCGCAGCGCAGAGCTGTGGCGAGTTGTTTCGCGTCGCGACCGGCGCCTCAACCATGGCGGTCTATCTGAGGGACCGAGGCGGCTACGTGCCGGTGTGGGCCATCGCGGACGACAACATCCGCCCCACCGGGTCGATGCAGTCCCTTTCCGTTCTCGCAGTCGAGGCCATGATCATCGAGGACGAGAGTCGCGAACTCCGCCCTAGCGCGAGCGACCTGGAGCCGCGCCTCGAGCGTCATGTCGTTCGCGTGCCGCCGTCCGGTGATGCCGCGGCGCAGTTGGCGGTGATCGTCTGCGACCTGGATGAATCACGTGATGCAAGCGAGTTCTATCGCCGCGCCGACGAGATCGGACGCGCCTTTGCGACAATTCTGTACGCGTGCCCGGATGCAGCGCCGGAGAAGCAGTCATGACGTCCGCGGCGGCCCTCCAACTCACGGTCGGCCGAAGGGGAATTGGCCAGTTCGTGCGGCGCCTCCGCTGCCTTATCCGATCGACGTGCTGGCTTCTCGTTTTCGGTATTGCGCTGCTCGCGTGTCAGATCGCGCTGCTGGGCGCGCTCCTCGACGGCCAGATCGAGCTGGGGACTTACATCGCGGCAGACGTCTTGGGCAGCGCGGCGCTGGCGGCGGTTCTGGTGTGGCGCGCGCGTCGCGCCGGGAGTGGCAATCGCTACTTTGCGGCGCTTCAGATCGTTGCCTGGTCGGCCGTGGCGGGGCCGTTCGGAACGCTCGTTGCCATGGCTGTTGCCTTCTCGTCGCCGCTCCAATTGGGGATGGCGCGCGACCAAGGCATTGTGCGGATGACAGCGGAGCATACCGAGGTCGAGTACTGCGAACGCGTCCACATCGCCTTGCTCGACCACCGCATGCGCATTGAAGGTGCCTCTCTTATCCATCCCCTGATGGACGCGATTGCCGATGGATCGCAGCCGGCGAAGCTCGAGGCATTAGGCGTCGTTTGGCGGAAGTTCGAGACGCGGCTGGTCGGCGTCCTGAGGCGCGGCCTGCGCGACTCGGACGCGTCGGTGCGCGTGCTGGCGGCGACCGTCATATCCAAGCTCCACGCCGTGTTTGTCGGCAAGGTCGGCGCCTGCCAGACCGCAGCCGCCGCGCACCCCCTGACGGCCCTGAATTGGCGCAATCTCGCGGAAGCCCGTCTTGCCTACGCCGCGAGCGGACTGCTGGAAGGCGAGCAGGCGCGTGCACAGATCGAATCTGCCGTCGGTGACCTGTCGCGCGCAACGGAGCTGGATCCCGCCGATCAGGCGTCTGCCGATCGCCTGGACGCCGCGCGGCGCCAACTATCAAGCCGGAGAACGTGATGTCGTCGTCGTCATCCGCGCATCAGACCGTTTCGACACCCGCGCCAGCGACAGGCACGGCTGACGTTTGCCTGATCGTCGAAGGAGGCTACCCCTATGTGCTCGGCGGCGTGGCGTCATGGTCCGACGCGTTGATGCGCGCCTCGCCGACCCTGACGTTCCACGTCATTGCGATCAGCATTTCCAGCCAGCCACGGCGCCGCAGCTTCGTGCTCCCGGACAACGTCCTTGGCGTCACCGACATCCTCCTTGACGTCTGTCCTCGCGGCCGCATTCCGACCTCGCGCGACGCGGACAGCTTGAAGCGCATCTTCAAGGGCTTGCGGAGCGCGCTGACCACCGGAAACGGAGACGAGTTCGCAGAATTGATCGAACTCGTGCGGATCACAGGCTTCGGGCGGGCAGCCCTGCTGGATTCCAAGGAAGGCTGGCGCGCGATGGAGGAGGCCTATGAGAGCCTTCTGCCCAATGGTCCGCTTCTCGATTTCTTTTGGTCATGGCGCTTCCTCGTGTGCAGCGTGCTCGCCGTGATCACGACCCCGTTGCCACCAGCTCGCGTGTTTCACGCGGTGGCAACGGGGTTCGCCGGGATCGTGGGCAGCTATGCCCGGGTGGCCGCGAAAGCGCCGTTACTGGTCACCGAACACGGAATCTACACGAACGAGCGCCGGATCGAGCTCGCGGTGTCCGACTGGCTGTTTGACTCGGGCGCCGGCGGTTACGTGACGGCCGAGCCGATCGAGCTGCGCTCCACTTGGCTGGAGGCATTCAAGTCCTTCTCGAAGATCAGCTACGACGTCGGCGACGTCATCACGACGCAGTACCGTGCCAACCAGAATTTCCAGCGCAATGACGGCGCGCCTGACGAGAAGTTGCGGATCGTCCCCAATGGCATCGACGTCGCAAAGTTCGCGGCTGTCCCGAAAAGCACGAAGCCACGGCCGCCGACGGTGATCATGATTGGCCGCATCGTGCCGATCAAGGATGTCAGAAGCTTCATCATGGCCGTCGCGCTGCTCAAGGAGCTGGTGCCAGACGTCGTGGCCATTCTGATCGGACCGGAGGACGAAGATCCCGAATATGCGGCAAGCTGCCACCGGCTCGTCGACCAGCTTGGGGTCGGCTCGTCGATGCAGTTTCCTGGCAGGGTACCGGACGTCCTGGCTTACCTCGCCGCGGCCGACGTGCTGGCGCTATCGAGCATTAGCGAAGCCCAGCCCATCGCCGTGCTGGAAGCGGCCGCGATCGGGATTCCGATCGTGTCGACCGATGTGGGATCGTGTCGCGAGATCCTCGAGGGCTTCGACGGCGATCCGGTCAAGGGGCGGGGAGGGTTCGTCGTCGAGCCCTGCAATCCCAAGGCGATGGCTGAGGCACTGGCCACTGTCCTGCGCGACCGCAACATGCAGGCAGACATGGCGGACGTCATGCGCCGCCGTGTCGCCAATTATTACCATAAGGACCGCGTCCGGGCTCTGTATGAAGGACTTTACGCCGATCTCGCGGCGCGATCCGTTTCCGATGGCCAGAGCGATCATGACCGGCATCAACGTCACCATTGAGGCGATGACACGGCGCGGGACGCTGTCGGGCGTGTTTGGCGCCTACACATATGCCGCGCTGCTCGTCGCCGGACCCTGGATATTCACCGTCCTCGGCCTGTTCAGTCTGGGCACCGAATGCACGGGGAACTGCATCGACCTGACGATCTTCCGCTCCGTCGTCATCTACAATTCGATGTATGCGCTGATCGTTACGAGCCCGCTTGCGTTCCTGTGTGGCCGGTTTGTGGCGCAGCAGGTACAGGGCGGATGCTGCGACAACGTGTTTTTCGCGCTCGTCGTTTCGGTCGGTGCTTTCAGCCTGCTCACACTCGTGAGTGTTGCACCATTCTACATTTTTGCAACCACGCTGGACGATACCGAGAAGGTGGTAAGCATCCAGAACGCGATCATGATCGGCTGCTCGTGGTTGCTGATACCGTTCCTCGGTGGGGTACGGGCATACAACGCCGTGCTGGTTGCGTTTGGCGCAGGCGCGATCTCGATGGTGCTTTTTGGCAATGCGCTGCACGAGCCGCGAGCCGCAGCGCTTCTGCTGGCATTCAACGGCAGCTTCGCGATCATCAACCTGATCATGCTTGGCAACGTGGTGTATCGCTTCGGTAGCAGTATAGTCGTCGATGGCAAGTTGAAGGCTAGTTTGATTAGGCACTGGGAACTGCCAGTGGCTGGCCTCACATATGCATGCGGCCTGTGGATCGACAAGATCATCATGTGGCATGCCGCGCCGTCTGGCGGGTTGGTGGTAGCCGGCGCGCTGCAGACCATGCCGAGCTACGATACCGCGATGTTTTGGGCGCAGTTGTCCTCGATTCCGGTCATTGCGGTGTTCTTCGTCCATGTGGAGACACGGTTCTCGGTCATGACCCACAACTATCATACGCGAATGCAACAGCGCGCGACGCTGCGTGAGCTGAATGAGATCGTCAGCAATGTCGGGACTTACGTACTGTCGAGCATGTTCGCGCTGTTCTCGGCACTCGCCATCGTTGCCGGAATGATGATCATGTTCTCCCTGGTATTCATGCCGGAGCTTGGCCTGCGTCCGGCCTACATGGGCACGCTGCGCATTTCGTTGTGCTCGATGGCGTTCTACACCAGCGCGATGTTCTGCTTCACGTTCCTGCTCCATCTCGATCTGCGCCGGCCGGCATTGCTCATCGTGCTCACGTTCCTCGTGCTCAACGCCGCTCTGACTCTGGCGTTCCTGCCCCTCGGTTCGGATTTCTACGGCTACGGAAACATGGCTGCGGCTGCCGTCAGCCTTCTGGTGGGCTTCAGCCTCGTCCTGAAAGAACTGTCCTGGCTGCACTTCCACGCCTTTGTCACCAACAACCCGTCATTGTGAGGAGTCGACAGGGATGTAACTTTCGCCATCCGGCAGCTCGATTGCCGGCTCTTCCGAAAACTTTTCATCACGTATGCGATTTCTGGAGCGGAGGTAAACGATGTGGAAAGGTAAGAAAGTTCTGGTAACTGGTGCGGGCGGCTTTATCGGCAGTCATTTGACCGAAGCGCTCGCTCAGGCGGGGGCGATCACGACTGCCATGGTTCGATACAATTCCTCGTCGTCGATCGGCAATCTCGCGTTTCTCGATGCGAAGACCCGCGACGCGATACGGATCGTCAGCGGGAATGTGGAGGACAGCGACTTCGTCAACCGGGTTGTCGAGGGGCAGGATACTGTATTCCACCTAGCCGCGCTGATCGCCATCCCCTATTCCTATGAGGCGCCGCGCAGTTACGTGCGCACCAACGTCGAAGGCACGTTGAACGTGCTGGAGGCCGCCCGGCGCTACGGCACCGAGCGGGTGGTGCATACCAGTACCTCCGAAGTCTACGGCACCGCACTCAGGACGCCGATCGACGAGAACCACCCGTTGCAGGGACAATCACCGTACTCGGCGACGAAGATCGCCGCCGACAAGCTGGCGGAGAGCTACTACCGGTCGTTCGGGACGCCGGTCACGACGGTGCGGCCCTTCAACACGTTCGGGCCTCGCCAGAGCGCCCGCGCATTCGTTCCGACCATCATTTCGCAGGCACTCGAGCGCGACGAGATCCGGCTCGGCTCGCTCACTCCCGAAAGGGACATGACGCTCGTCAGCGACACGGTCGCCGGCTTCATGGCGGCAGGCACAACCCAGGGACTTGAAGGTATGACGATCAATCTCGGCACCGGCAGGACCTACTCGGTCGGCTGGTTCGCCGAACGGATCCTCAAGCTGATGGGCGTCCAGAAACGGCTCGTCCAGGACGACGCGCGGTTGCGTCCGGCACTGAGCGAGGTCATGAAGCTGGTTTCGGATAACACGCGGGCGCGGGAAGTCATGGGCTGGACGCCCACGGTATCGCTCGATGAAGGCCTGCAGCGGACGATTGCATTTTTCCGCACGCATTCGCTGAGCAGCCAAGTGGGGAGCTATGTCAGGTAAGTTCCTGACCGTGCTGCGATGCACGACCGTCTGCCCCGGGTGGCGACACGCGACGTATGAGGTGTCGACATGAAGACCTCGCGACAATTCATTCTCATGGTGGTTGTCGCACTCGTTGTCGCCGCCGTCGTGTTGTTGCCCCGGCGCGAAGAACATACCGCCGTGCTCGCCAGCGAGGGGCGACATGAGGAAGCGATTGCGCTGCTCGAGCGCCAGTCGGCGGACGCTCCCGGGGATCCGGAACCGCTGGCGGCGCTTGGCCGCTCCCGCGCGGCGCTCGGCGACCTGCCGCGTGCAGCCGAAGCGCTTGATGCGTATCTGTCGGTGCGTCCGAACGATGTGGCGGCGCTGCAGAGCGAGGCACAGCTCCTGCTGCTGAGTGGGGCAAGGGATCGCTATCTCGACGTTCAGGCGCGCCTGGTCGCGGCGCAGCCCTCTCCGGCAAGTGTCGCCCGGCTTGTCGCGCTTCTTCGTCTGGACGGACGGCACGAAGACGAGCTGTCAACGTTGCAGACCTATGCGCGCAAGGGGATGCTGGAGGAATCTCAGCTCGAGCGGCTGGGAACGATGCTCGCCGAACGCGGGGATTGGCGCGAGGGGCGCGAGTGGCTGGAATTGGCGGATCAACGGGCGCCGGCCGAAGCCAGCGCCGGGCGTCTCTTGCTGCTCGAGCTGCTGATCGAGGCCAAGGAGAACGCCCGTGCCATCGAACGCGTACGGGCCTGGACGAAAGCCTGGCGTAGCCCCTTCCTGTGCGGGAAGCTGATCCTCAGACTTGCGCGATCTGGCCTCAATACAGGCGCGTCCGAACTGGCATCGGACTGTGCAGAGCTGATGCCGGACGACACGCCGGGAATGATCAATTACCTCGCCAGCAAGGGACGCAGGGACCTTGCGCAGCGGATGCTGCTGCGCTGGGGCGATCGCATGTCGAAGCCCAGCGGGCAGCAATTACGCGCGTTCGTTCAGGCGTCGGCTGCGGTCGGCAATGTCGGTGCACCGCTGACGAAGATCGCGCAGCTTGCGCGTAGCGGCACCGATCCGATTGCGCAGAGTGTGCTGGCCGAGGAAGTGGCAAATGCGTTCGGCAAGCCTGCCTTGGCTGCGATCCGGCCCTTCCTGTCCACCGAGGCGCTGCTCACGCGACCGCTGTTTGCTGCAGAGCTGTCATTGTTCGAAGGCAACAGTGAGTTGGCACGCTGGTTCCTGATCCGGGTTGACCCGGCGCAGCTTCCGGCCGAACGGGCGGCCGACTGGCTTGCGATGCTGCACCGCGTCGAGACCGATGCCGAGGTGGTGACGCACTTGACGACGCTGTGGAGCGAGGGACGTCTGCCTCCCGAATTGCTTCCCCAGTTCGCCGATGAAGCGGTCAAACAGGGGCGCGTGAGGGTCCACGACAGGATTTGGAATTCCATCAAGTATCAAGCGGATGGGCGTAATCCAAGGTAGCGCGTTATGTACCGCTTGGGCACGTTTGCGTGCGCCTCCATCGTTGCTGATGCAGGTCAGAGTTTTGCACTCGCTTTGCCGCTCGCAACCCGTCAGTCTGACGCGTGGCCACAGCCCGTGTCTCCGTGCTGAGTTGCTCGCGTGTGACGGGTAGATGCGATGTCGGAGACCCAGGAGGTTGCTGGGCCACTGCAGGAATGGAGCAGTCCGATGCTCGCGATCGTCAGAAGTTGCGCTACAGTTCTGGTCGCCGTCGCCATGGCGGGTGGCGTGGTCCTCGGTCAAACGAGTCCACCGAGTCCGGCTCAGCGAAGCACCCCCGATGCCGCCAGGACCGCGTCGCCAGGTGAGCCATCGCTTGAGATTGGCGACAAGCTCAAGATCTCGTTCTACGAAACGATCGATGTCGGAGCTGCGAAGCAGGGCAGCCGCGACAAGAGCGAACCGCAGGGCGTATTGCGAACCTTCTATCAGCGTACGGATCTCGGCGGCGACTACACCGTCGAGCCGGACGGCGCGATTTCGATCCCGATGCTTGGACGCTTCGCGGTCCAGGGACGCGGGCTTGAAGAGCTGCGGGCCGATATCGCGGTCTCGTTCATGTCGATGATGGGCCGCAGCGCAAATATCGAGGTCAAGATCGCGGAGCGCGCGCCGGTCTACGTGCTCGGTGCGGTCAAGAATCCCGGCTCCTACAAGCACGTGCCCGGCATGATCGTGCTCCATGCAGTCGCGCTCGCCGGCGGACTCGACCGTGGCGAGAGCAATCTGACCAGCGTGATCGAGGGCGTGCGGGAGATGGAGCGGTTGCGCAGCGCGACCGTTCAGGTCAAGCAGTTGCTGGTCCGTCGTGCACGGCTCGAAGCGGAGCGCGATGGCGCATCGTCGCTGTCGGTTCCAGTTCAACTGGCCTCGCTGGGCGGCGAGGAGGCGGTCGCCAAGACGTTCATCGCCACCGAAAACACCATTCTTCGCGCCGAACAAGCCAGGCGCATGCAGCAGGTTCGGGAGGTCGCTTCCAAAGCGGACTCCGTCCGCAACGAGGTGGAAGCGCTGCGACGCAAGCTCGAGCAGGCCGATGCCCAGCGGGACATGCGGCTCGAGCGTCTCAGCGACTTGCAAAAGCTCAAGGATAAGGGCTGGGTGACGAGCAATAACGTCGTCACGTTACGTACGGAATTGTCCGACATCGAAGCGCGCCGGCAAGACTATCTCGTGGAGATCGCACAGGCCGAGACGCGGCTTGCGGACGCGGAGGAAGCCGGTCCGCGACTGTCTTCGGAGGACGCGGCGAACCTTGCGAAGGCGATTGCGGCCATCGACAGGGAGATCACGGCGGCTCAAGAAACCATGACGTCGGCCAAGGCGCTTGCGACCGTCCTTCAGAGAACGAGCAGCGTAGCGCAGGCGGAAGGCTACGAGATCGTGCGTCAGTCCAGGGAAGGCCCCCAGACGTTCCAGGCGACCGAGACGTCATCGTTGATGCCTGGCGACGTGCTCAAGGTGATCGCGAAGACGACGTCTGCGGTCTCGCCGAGCCTGCTCGGTCCCGCACCGCAGTCCGAGCCTCCTCAGAACCGCACGTACACGCTGAACGAACGGTAAGAGCATTTCCAGGCGTGAGCTTGTCCTGCACTTGATGCGCGCAATGGGTTAGGCTGCGATGAATGAGGTGCGTCAAGGCATGGTGGCTGGGCATCGTCGCTCAATACCTCGGCACTGACGCCGAAGCGTCGGTCGGCACGTCGAGCGCTCTTCCCGAGGAGGAGCGCTCGGTTTTTGTTGGCTGCCCGTGTATGCAATCGGACAATTTGCTCTACGTTCTACGAGAGCGATCTCGCAGCCTTGGTCGCGATTGTGCCTGGACGTCGCGGTCGCCATGTCGGCATGTGTCGCGGCATCAGCGTGACAAGCGCATGACCGCTATCGTCGCGATTTGGGGCTACCCCCAAAGGATATTCTCGATGTGAGATGCGGCGCATGAGGTACCCACTCATGACCATACAATCGACGGCTGAGCGTGCTACACTCGGCACTCTACTATAGTGTTTATCCATTCATTTATTTTTCGAGCACTCGTCGCTGACGCGACGTCAGCGCCAAGGCTCCCCAAGAGGGTTCCGCAATGATCCCCCGGCGCAAGCCATTTATTGAAGCAATTTCCCCGACGCATCTCTCTCCAACGCAGCAGTGTTCGTCCACCGCCAACCGGTCGCTCAACGAATCCGAGCTTGCAGGATTTATCGAAGACATCTGTGCGGATGGTGACTGCCTGCACCTCCGCTCTCAGCAGCGCGTTCCGCTTCCCCCGCCGGGGAAGGTGGTGGTGCTGCGGGAGGGCATGCTGGCAATCGACGCAATGCCGGCAAAGGGAAAGCTGCAGGTGCTGGACTTTCTCGTCGCCGGCGACGTGCTGTCGGCCGCGACGGTTCTTCCCGCGCCCGGCGTGTCGCTACGAGCGATCACGAGCGCATCGCTGGTGTCCCTGGATCCGCCTCCCGTCAATCGGGTCGTGCCGTCGCATGATTACTGGACGTTCCTGGTCACGCAGTGCCACAATCAAATGGCACGTGCCAACATTCATCAATTGCTGATAGGTCGTCTTGAGACGGAGCAGCGCGTTGCCTCGTTCCTTTTGGCTCTCGCGCTGAGATTTATTCGCAAGGATTCGCGCGGTGTGTCGGTCGAGCTTCCGATGTCGCGTACCGACATTGCCAACTACCTCGTGATCAACTGCGACACGTTGAGCCGCACGATGATGAGGTTCTGTGACAGCGGCCTGATCGAGCGAGAGAGCAGGCACGCGATCCGCGTCGTCGATATTGATGCGCTGAAGAAGAAATCTCCTCTCGCATCTCTGTTGTCGGCGATGTTCGAGAAGCGCGCGGGCCGGGAGGAGTTCGGCCTTGAGCGCCATGCGGAAGCAAGCACGCCGGCGCCTGCAGACGAAGATCACAGCGTCGCTCCCCTGGCGCTGACAGTCGCCGGATTGGCGCGATCGCCCGCGAGATACCCGTACTCTTCGCGCGGCGGATTGTAGATCGTCGGAGATAGATCATGTGTGGAATCGTCGGTTTCGTCGGGCAGGGCCCGGCTACTGCGCCTATTCTGGACGCGTTGAAGCGGCTTGAGTACCGCGGATATGATTCTGCTGGTATTGCGACCCTCGAAGGCGGTTTGCTGACGCGTCGTCGCGCGGTTGGCAAGCTTGTCAATCTCGAGAGCCGGCTTGCATCGGAGCCCCTCATCGGGCGGATCGGCATCGGTCACACCCGCTGGGCCACACACGGCCGTCCCAATGAGAACAACGCGCATCCGCATGCCGCCGACGGCGTCGCGGTCGTTCACAACGGGATCATCGAGAACCATCGTGAGTTGCGCCACGAACTCAAGGAGGCCGGAGCGCATTTTGCCACCGAGACTGATTCCGAGGTGGTTGTGCATCTCGTTAGTCGCGAACTGAAAAACGGATGCGATCCGGTCGGAGCAGTACGCAAGGCATTGCCGCGGCTGAACGGCGCGTTCGCCCTAGCATTCCTGTTTGAGGGGCACGACAATCTCCTGGTCGGCGCGCGAAAGGGCTCGCCGCTTGCCGTTGGCTACGGGCACGGCGAAATGTTCCTCGGCTCCGACGCGATCGCGCTCGCGCCTCTGACCGACATGATCAGTTACCTGGAGGACGGCGATCTTGCGGTGATTACACGAGAAGGAATCGAATTTCTCAACGTGAAAGGCAAGCACCTGCAGCGCACGCCGGCCAGGATAGTCGGTTCGGCAGTGGTCGTTCACAAGGGCGAGCATCGCCACTTCATGGCCAAGGAGATTCACGAGCAGCCGAAGGTGCTCGGACAGACGCTCGCGCAATACATCGATGCTTCGGACGGCACGATCCGGCTGCCGGAGCACTCCGATCTCGATTTCCGCGAGATCAACCGCGTGTCGATCACGGCCTGCGGCACGGCCTTCTATGCTGGGCTGATCGCGAGGTACTGGTTTGAGCGCTACGCCAAGCTGCCGGTTGAAATCGATATCGCGTCCGAATTCCGCTATCGGGACGTACCGTTCGGTGCGGGCAATCTGGCGATCTTCGTATCGCAATCCGGCGAGACGGCCGATACGCTTGCCTCCCTGGAATTCGCCAAGACGCATGGTCAGCGCGTACTTTCAGTCGTCAACGTGCAAACCTCGACCATGGCCCGTGCCAGCCAGATCGTATTGCCGACGCTGGCCGGCCCGGAAATCGGGGTCGCATCCACCAAGGCGTTCACCTGCCAGCTCGCGACGCTGGCCTGCATCGCAATCGCGGCCGGCCGCGATCGAGGCGTGCTCGCGGCCGAAGACGAGAAGTTGCTGGTCGGGGCGCTCGCTGATATTCCGCGCTATGTGACGCGCGCACTCGAGTTGGAACCGAAAATCGGCCAACTCGCGCGCAAGATCTCCGCTTCCCGTGACGCCCTGTTCATAGGCCGCGGGACCAATTATCCCCTTGCCATGGAAGGCGCGCTTAAGCTCAAGGAAATAACCTACATCCATGCAGAGGGCTATGCGGCCGGCGAGCTCAAGCACGGGCCGATCGCGCTGATCGACAAGGACCTGCCAGTGATCGTGATCGCGCCGGGCGACATGACGTTCGAGAAGACCATGTCGAACATGCAGGAAGTGATTGCCCGAGGCGGCCGCATCATCCTGCTGACCGATCAGAGAGGCGCCTCGCTGGCGCCACCAGACGCCTGGTCGGTGCTCGAGTTACCGGACGTGCCGCAGATCGTGGCGCCACTGGTCTTTGCCGTACCGCTGCAGCTCTTGGCCTATCACACCGCGGTCGTTAGGGGAACCGACGTCGACCAGCCGCGCAATCTCGCGAAGTCCGTGACGGTTGAATAGATTGCGCGAAGGAGAGGGAGGCGGCACGCATCATTCGTAGTCCTTCGGCGTGCCGCCAACGGTTTGAAAGGTCGAAACTGCCGATGCTCTTTAGCGCGCGCCCCTCGGTTTCGAGCCGAGCAGGTCGTGCGTCCCGCTGATGCTCACCGTTCCCGAGCACTCGAACCCGCCGAAAATCCCGCAGGAGCCGGTGACCGTGACGCGCAAGTCCTTGCGCTGGTACATGTCGACCGAAATTCCCACGCGCGAAAAGTCATTCGCGCTGTTCGGCAGGATCAGGTCGATGTGTTCGGCCGCCCAACGCGGCAGATGCGGGTTGCTCTTCCAGAACAGTTCATTGCCGGCGTGGTGCGCGAAGTTCGGTCCGACCGTGAGCTCACCGTCGACGCCCTCGAACACGAAGCCCGTTTCGTCGATGTGAACGTTCACCCGATCGGGTGCTACCGCGAAATGCAGCGAGGTGATGTCTTGCGGTTGCGGGTCCTTGCCGAATTGCGAACTGTAGGCGTCGCTCCATTGCCCGCGGTCGCGTCCAAGGCCGAAGCCGTGCCGGCCTGGGAGGTCTCGCGTTGAGAGTGGTCTCTCGGAGAGCGTTGGGCGCCAGATTTCCCGAAACCCCTTGCCGATCGTCGCAGCCATCGACAAATCGAGGGCCCAATGCGACTGTTTCTCCGGGCTTTGCCCTTCGGCGAAGGCGTCGAACCCGTCCGTCGTCTTGGCAATGCGCAACTTCTTGATCAGGTCTTCCCAGTCCCTCGGCAGGAAGGTGACGCCGTCGAGCGTGTTCGTCGCGGCAGCGACACCGTACTTCTCGAGTTGGTGTCGGATGTAGGGCTTCTCGTCGTAAAGGCGCACATCCGGGTTTGGCCCCGCGAAATACTGCGTCAGATCGATCTGCGGCCGAAACATGGTTAGCCGCGCCGCGATCTTCCGGTAAGTATCGGTCGTCGTCGGGTTGGTGGTCATCGCGGGCCGCCTCCGAGTCAAACGTCGTCTCCGATTGGTGTAGCCCTGACGTGTCCGGGTTCAATGCCGGCCCTCATTCGCACTGGATGGCTCCTCGGCCAGCAGAGCGCATCAGGCAATCAACAACCCGAGCTTGCCAACCATCGCAAGCGAACGTTCGACGCTCTGTCGGGTCGACAACAGCAACGGCTCGGCAGGCTGCCCGGCACTATCGGTCTGGACGATCCGGGTGGTTGGGCCAAATCTTTCAGTCATTTCGGCAATGATCTGATCGATGGTCCGGGCTCCATCGAGCAGTTGCAGGAAATGTCGGGTCCGATCGTCCTCTAGCTGCACTGTCTGGTGGAGGAGGTTGGTGACCAGCGGACCAGTTTGCGCCTGTCTTCGCGCGAGCAGGCTCGCTTGCGGACGGTCGGTAGCTTCTTTCAGCAGAAAGGGCCGTGATCCCAGGAAGGAGACTTCGCCGCTGCAAGCCAGGATGAACATCGCCTCCGTCAGCACCCGTTGATCATCGTCCGCGCGCCGGCCGCCCAGCAGCATGCGGGCGCCCTCGAGCAGTTCGTCAAATGACAATGCACGGGGCCAGGCCCGGCCGAGGCACAGATGCGCGGCTTTCAGGAGCGGATTGGTCACCGTGATCCTGCTGCCGTCCTGGTTCTCGAACTCCATCGCAGAATCGTCGGTCACGCAGGCGTCGGGATCAACCGGGCTTGTGGTGCTCAGCAAATGGAACCGGGTGACGAAATCAAGGTCGATCTGACGGGACAGCGAAATGCTGTCGTGGCAGAGCAAGGTACGCCGAAAGCCGTTACCGTCGATAAAATCCTGATACTGATCGCGCGCCATGAACTCACTCTCCGGGAAGCGCTGCAGCGTCGCGCGGACCTCCTCGGAATAGCCGGCGAGATAGCGTCGCGAGAAATCAGCGTCGCTCAGATATTGCAGGCCATGGCGGCCTGCATCGTCGACGACTTCATGCAGCAGGAAGGCCTCGGCGCCCTCGTCGAGATCGTCGTGAAACAACAGCTCGTCGGGGGCCTTGAGAACGCGATTGCACTGGTCGCGCATGACCGCACCGTGCACCGAATTTGCCTTCGAGCCCTCGCTCAGGAACTTCAGGATGGCGCGGGCCTGTCCTACCTTCTCCTTCATGCCGGTGAGGTGGCGGGTGTGATACCGCATCATGTCGCGGACCATGTCGCGAAGATGCGAGAATGGGTGCGCGTTGTAGCTGACGTAGCAGACCCCCCGCGGCGCCAGGTTGTGCTTGAAGATCGTCATCATCTTCTCGCGCACCGCCGGCGGCACCCATGAATACACGCCGTGGGCGATGATGTAGTCGAACTGCCCGAAACTTGCGTCGACATTCATGATGTCGCAATGCAGGAGCTTGATGTTACTCACGCCCAATGTGGCGATATTTCGCTGGCCGCGCTCGATCGTCACGCCGCTCAGGTCGACGCCGATGAATTCGCTGTCCGGATATTGAAAGGCCATCGGCAATAGATTGCCGCCAACGCCGCAGCCGAGCTCCAGAACCCGGCAGCGCTCGACCGGAGCCGGTTGCATGCCGTAAACGGCGGCAATGGTTGCGAGGTGGTTGGGGTGAGTGAGCCCGTAAACGTGGCCGGGGTAGAAGACCTCGTCGTATGGTGTGGGGCCGGTGATCGGCTGGCGATGCTCGGTTTGAATGTTCATCGTCCTCAGGTCCACGAATATGCGAATTTGTGGTCCTCGATCGAGACCCGGGCCTGCTTGATTTCCTCCTTGGCAAGCGATTTGCTGAGAAATTCGCGGGACAGCTCCGGCAGCAGGGTGTTGGTGATGATGTTGTCGATCATGCGCCCGCCGGAATCCGGATCGTTGCAACGCGACACAATGTGCTCCACGACCGCATCGTCGTAGCTGAAGGCCGCATTGTGATTGTCACGCAGACGCCGCCCGATCCGGTCGAGCTGCAGCCGGACGATCCCGGCGAGCATCTCGTCCGATAGCGGGAAGTACGGAATCGAGACGATGCGTCCGAGCAGCGCCGCTGGAAACACCTTCAGCAATTCCGGTCTCAGCATCCTGGCGAGCTCCTCCGGCTCGTTGCGATACTTTGGATCGCGCGACAGGCCCATGATCAGATCAGTCCCGACGTTGGTGGTCAGAATGATCAAGGTGTTCTTGAAGTCGATCCGCCGCCCGTTACCGTCTTCCATGGTTCCCTTGTCGAACACCTGGAAGAAAATCTCGTGGACGTCGGGATGGGCCTTCTCGACCTCGTCGAGCAGGATCACGCTGTAGGGCTTGCGCCGGACCGCCTCGGTGAGACGACCGCCTTCGCCATAGCCGACATAGCCGGGAGGTGCACCCTTCAGGGTTGAGACGGTGTGTGCCTCCTGGAATTCCGACATGTTGATCGTGATCATGTTCTGCTCGCCGCCGTAGAGGGTCTCGGCAAGCGCCAGGGCGGTTTCAGTTTTGCCCACCCCGGACGGTCCGGCCAGCATGAACACGCCGATCGGCTTCGACGGGTTGTCCAGCTTGGCGCGGCTGGTCTCAATTCGCTTGGCGATCATCGTCAGCCCATGGGACTGGCCGACGACGCGGCGGTTGAGGATCTCCGGCAGCTTCAGCACGGTTTCGATCTCGTCGCGCATCATCCGCCCGACCGGGATGCCGGTCCAGTCAGATACGACGGACGCTACCGACTGCTGGTCCACATGGGCATAGACCATCCGCTTTTCCGGATTGATGCTTTCCAGCGTCTCGAACTTGCCGCGCAGCTCGGCGCGCTTGGCAGCCGGATCCTCGCCTTCCTCGGGTTCGGTCAGGATCTCGCGAATGCTGCGGATGTCCTTGACGAGCTTCTGCTCTGCGGCCCAATCGGTCTCGAGGCTCGTCAACCTTTCCTTCAGTGCTGCGATGTCGCCGTCGATCGCGACAATGCGCTCGCTGTCCTCGACCCCCAGATCGCCATCGCTCACTAGCGCTGATCTTTCCGCCTCTCGAGCGGCAATCGCGACGCGGGTATCCTCGATCAGGGCTGGCGTCGCGCTCTGGCTGATGGCCACGCGCGCCGAGGCAGTGTCGAGCAGGCTGACCGCCTTGTCCGGCAACTGTCGCGATGGAATGTAGCGGTGCGAAAGGTTGACTGCTGCAACGATTGCAGCATCCGAGATGCGGACTCCGTGGTGCTTCTCCATCGGACCGAGAAGTCCGCGCAGCATGGTGCAGCAGGTGTCGACATCGGGTTCATCGATTTGGATCGGCTGGAAGCGCCGCGTAAGCGCGGGGTCCTTCTCGATATACTGGCGATACTCTGCCCATGTGGTGGCGGCGATCGTGCGCAGCGTGCCACGGGCGAGGGGAGGTTTCAGGAGATTGGCGGCGTCCCCGGTGCCGGCCGCGCCGCCGGCGCCTATCAGCGTGTGGGCTTCGTCTATGAACAGGATAGTGGGAGTGGGTGAGCTCTGGACCTCATCGATCACCGAGCGCAAGCGCTGCTCGAATTCGCCCTTCATGGAGGCGCCGGCCTGCATCAGGCCGATGTCAAGCGCGCAGAGCCTTACGTTGCGCAGAGGTGGCGGAACGTCGCCCGCGGCGATGCGCTGGGCGAAGCCCTCGACCACGGCCGTCTTGCCGACGCCGGCCTCGCCGGTGAGGATTGGATTGTTCTGCCGCCGGCGCATCAGCACGTCGATCAGTTGGCGGATTTCCTCATCGCGACCGAGGATCGGATCCATCTGGCCTGATTTGGCCTTGGCGGTGAGATCCTGGGAGAACCGGTCGAGCGGTGTCGTCCCCTTGGGACCCGCCTTGTCCGCACCTTCCGTGCCGGCGCCGACCAATCCCGAGCCGTCCATCGGCCGCATGGTCTCCTCGTCGGAGCCGGCCCAGACGGCGCGACGCTCCGCGGCCAGTGCGTCGACGTTGACCTTGGCGAACTCCTGCGAGATGTTGTTCAGCGTGCGACGGATATCGTTCGATTTCAGGCCTGCCACCAACAGATGGCCGGTGCGGATCTGGGTTTCGCCGAAGAAGAGCGTCGCATAGTGCCAGCCCCGATCGAGGAGATCGATGACCGAATTGGCGACGCCCGGCATGTCGGTTTCGTTCTTGCGAAAGCCATTGATGACGCCGGCGAGGTCCGACAACAAGCGTGCCCGGTCGAGCTTATAGTGATCGACCGAGAGGCTGAGGTCGTTGCGTTCCTGCTGCAGGATATGAAACAGCCAGTGCGCAAGCTCGACGTTGCGGTTACCGGCGCTCTTGGCGTGGCGCAGGGCCTGTATGAAGGCATCATAGCCGGCCCGGTTCAGTTTGCCTGTTACGGCTTCAAGGCTGATGTCGGTCACAGCGGCCCCTCCTGCTCACTTGCTCCGTGGATGCCCGGCATCAAGCGGAGATTTTGCCGCGAATCCCATAGTGTTAGGACGATCGGCGCGGCGGATAGGTTCAAATCGCCGCGGCATCGGCAGCGCTGCTCCGACGGGCCCTCAAGCGCTCGCCGAGCTGAAAGCGCGCATCGCGGCGATATTCTTCGGTAGAGGTCCAGTTGGGCGACACCCATGTGGTCCATCCGAGTCGTCCGCTCTGTCCGAGCCTGACCGGGACGACCTCTCCCGCTGGGATGGCGAGTTCCACCTCCCATTCCAATTCGTCGCCGATATAGAAGAACACGGCGTCCGCCAGTGGCTCCGACAAGTTGCGCGTTTCCGTCGGTAGGAATTGCTCGTACTGGGCAAAATTCTTGACGAAGAGTCGAACCCTGATCTTGTCCTCGACGCTGAACACGCGTGAGCCCAGAAGAGCGTCCCGGCCGAGCCTGGCATGGCTCCCGCCGAGCCGGCTGCAGTGACTCGGGTCGAACGAGAGCCACGTGCCGACAAATTCGTCGATCTCAACCGTGACGTCGAACAGCCCCTGCAGCAACCGCGTCAGCCGTGACGCACACTTTGCCCTGGGCGCGACCAGTCCGGCGAAGCTGAGCTTCGCCATGTCCGGTACGGTATCTCGATTGGCGAAAACGTCGGATCCCAACCCGGCGAAGGAGCCGACATAGGCGATGAAGCGATCCTCCGCCGGCCGGTCATGCTGCGCGATCGGCCGCGCGTCGGCCCAGGCGCGAAAGAAAAGCTGCAGGAAGCGCCCATTGAGGAGGTCGAGAAAGCGCGGGAAGGCGTCGTCCCGCATCAGCCACCAGCCGAGGCTTTCATCGGTGGTGGCGAGCGGCAGCGCGCCCTGAGGGCCCAGCAGGCCCAGAAATTTGACCAGTATCCTCAGCCGGCCATCCTGGCCGTCGACCGCCGCGAGGTTGGACGCGGGAAATTCCAGATAAGGAACCTGGCCGAGGTCGACATACTCCTCGCGGCGTGCGGCGCTGTCACCGATCCGCGGTCGATCCGGATTGGCCCGCTCGAGCTGGCGCAGCGTGTGAAAGAAATCGAACCGCCAGGGCTCGGCCTTCATCTGCTCGATCAGCGTCACAGCGGTCTCCGCGTGCCCATGCGAGGCGGCCACCGCATGATCTCGCCACGCTCCGGTGTTGAGATGACCGTCTGGGTGAAGGTGTTGAAGCCCGAGTATTCGGCGAAGAAGCGCTCCAGCACGGCGCTGAGCAAGAACACACCGCTGCCCTCGAATGCTTTCTCGTCGAGCGTAACGGTGATCTCCAGGCCGCGCGCAGCGCCGCTACCGGTGCGCTCGCGCACCCGCCGTACGACGGGACGGCTTTCTATGCTGCGTACGCCGCGGATCTTGCGTTCCGTGGCGTCGTCGAACTGATCGGCGAACAAGGACAGCATCTCGCGCAGCGCGCCGGCGTTCTTGCCGCCACCGCGCTCGACCAGACCAAGATAGTTCAGGCTCAACATGTTGATCAGCCGCCAACTGACGATTCCGCTGTTGGCGATCTCGTTGCGGCTGCGTAGCTGGGCCACCACCGGCTCGCGTGGACGGGTGGGACCAGCGACGCAGATCAAATCAAGAGAGGTGTCGTCCAGCAGGCGGAAGTCGGCGCCGCCCTGGCCGACCGGCAAGTGCTCGGTGAGATGCCGGTTGGAGCACAGCGCCCGGACGCTGAGTTCGGCGACGGAGCCTTCGCCACTCAGTTCACCGGGCTCGAGCAGTGACAGGAACATGTCCGTCCCGGTGTAGTCGGAGGATGTGCCGTACGTCGTCTCCTCTACAGTGCGGCGGCGGGGCAACCGGCGGACGGTGAAATAGAGCCCTTCGACCGATCCGCTGGTCCGTTCGACGGCGGCCGAATACAGCGAGCGCACCGGCCGCTTGTCTTTTTCCGCCGGAAAATGCGCATAGACTTCGAGCACCTGGTGCGGCTCGTATTCGAGATAGCGGCTGCGATCGGGCACCACATGATACTCGTGGGTATTCGACTTGACAGGGATACGGTCACTCGTCTTCTCGAACAGGTTGATCGCAGGCGCAGTATAGAGCTTGAAGGTATCGGGACGCACCGAGGCGGCAAGCCGCGAATTGTGTTCATCGAAGGCGAAGACGATATCGATCGACTTGCTGCGCAGCCGTGGCATCAGGCCGCGAAGTCCGGTCAGGTTGATGCCAAGGAACTTGCGTGGAAACACGAAATATTCCCGTAGCAGCTCCGAGCCCCGAAAGATCCGATTGTCGTTGGGAAATAGTGACTCGTTCTCGTCGAAGCCGACTTGCTGCACGCAGTCCTGGGGCGCGCGAGTGACCACCGGATCGCCGAAGTCGTCGAGATGGCGGAAGTAGACGCCCCTGCAATTCGAGATCAATTGCTCGTAAAGCGCGATGGCGTCGGATTCCGCGCCGGACAGGTAGATCGGGAGTTCGCTCACGCGGCAACCCGCAAACCAGGTTTCCGGCTTGGTCCGGGCCTCTGCGTCAGGCAGTTCTTCGTCGATCCGGGCTGCGGTACGATGGGTCAGTGATAGCCTGAGCCCGGCGATGACGTCGCCGCCGACCGGAATCCCGAGCGCCTGCAGCGCGCCCGCCGTGGAGAAGTATTCCGCGCCGGTGACGTCAAACGGCCAAAGTACGATTTCGCGGCAAAGTCGAAATCGGCAGGAAAGGCTTCGTTCTCTCTCGCGGTAGGTGGCATCGAAATAGGCGCCGCGCGCGATCTTCCTTCCGTCGCGCAGCGCCGGGTCGGCATAGGGCGGGCGTGCCGTGACGAGCATGGCGGAAGGGGTGGGGGCAAGGTAGTTCGGAACCAGTTGCTCGAGCAGGTTTGCGGTGAATTCCGGGAATTCGTGCTTGAGCTTGAGCTGAACGCGGGCAGCGAGAAACGCGGCACCCTCCAGCAGCCCCGTGATCATCGGATCCGAGCGATCCCGGATCAGGCCGCCAAGGCGCTCTGCGATGCCAGGATATTCTTCGGCGAAATCTCCTGCCTGCTCGTACAGCAGTGACAGTTCACGATTGTAGAAGTCCAGGAATTCGCGGTTCATGTTAAAGTCGGTTGATCTGGATATCGCCGCTGTCGAGGTCGACATCGGCGACGAATTCCACGGGAACGTTGAGCGGCTCGGCCTTCAGGTCGGCGTGAACGATGAAGCGCAGCTTGAGCTGCTCGGGGCCGACAGAGCCGTCGCGGCGGACCCGGATCGTCTTGCGATCGAGCCTTGGTTCGTACGTCGTCAGCGTCGCGCGTAGCGCGTCGTTGAGCTCGTCGTCCGTGACCTCGTCGATCGAACGGTGCGCGATATCGGGGAAGCCATAGTTCAGGATCGATGTTCGGACGCAATTCCGGCCGCTCAGGTCCAGGGTCGATTCCAGAGCAATGGTATTGAGGAGCGATTCAATGTCATGGGAGACTTCGCGCCGAAGCAACGTTTCGGAGATCGGAAAACGGCCTGCGCTGCGCCGCCCGGCAATGACCCGCTCGCCGAACTCATCGCGCAGATTGAGCTTCTTGCGCGCATCGCGCGCTTCATGAGCCGAACGAAAGGCCAGCATCAATGGGGGGCAGAGCCGATCCCTCTTTGGTGTAATGCTCATTTGCGGTCCCCGTGACGCCCAACCCGCATACAATTCCGGGGACGCCCATTGGCGTCCAACTTGACGTCGTGTCAGCAGGCGGTCGGGCCGGCCGACAGGTGCGATCGCAATCGCACCGCTTGGCGCCGGTTCCCGCTATTCGCAACCGGCGCCAGGCGAGGAGCCGACAATCAGGCCCATTCCTTGTTGGCTGCAACGTCCCAGCCGAAGGTCGGCGACGCGCCGGCAGCGCCTTTTTCCGTTTGGGTCTTGTAGATCATCTTCACCTTCTGGAAGTTCAGGCTCACGTTCTCGGTGAGGCGATCTTCGCCGTGCGATCCGCCGGTCGACACGCTGGTGACCAGAACGTTCTTCATCTCGACCTTGAGATATTCGAGCGGGTTTTCGCCGGCCTTGCGGACCGTCAGGATCGCGCTATCGATATGCTTGCCGTTCGCGCAGACCTTGAAAAGCTCCGGCGTGGCCTTGTCGACGAAGTGCGTGAAGTGGAGATCCTGCACGCTGACTTTGCCGGCGCCGCCGCCCGAGCCGCTGTGGAAAGTGCCGGTCTGGCTCTCGCCGAAAGACCAGCTCAAAATATCGATTTCGTCCTTGTGCTTGTCGTCCAACGACTCGCCTTTGATCGGGTCGAGTTTCAAGAAGATGTCGACAGCCATAGCATAGTCCTCTCAAAATTATGCATGTTTGCGGTTGCGATGATGCAACGTCAGGAGCTGGGGCCAGGCAGGCGCGAAACCAGACTGAGGCCGACATCCATCGCTTCCAACTGAAAGTGTGGACGGAGAAAGAAGCGCGCGTTGTAATATCCCGGGTTCTCCTCGTTTGCTATGACCTCAACCTTCGCAGCGGCCAGCGGCTTGCGCGCTTTCTGAGCTTCTGACGACAGGGCTGGGTTGGCATCAACGTACTCGTTGATCCAGGTCTGCAGCCAGACCGTCAGCTCATCCTTCTCCTTCATGGATCCGATCTTGTCGCGAACCATGCACTTCAGATAGTGCGCAAAGCGGGACACTGCGAACATGTAGGGCAGACGTGACGACAGGTTGTCGGACGCGGTTGCATCCACGCCCTTCTCGCCGAAATACTTCTTCGGCTTATAGAGCGACTGGGCGCCGATGAAGGCGGCCTTGTCGGTGTTCTTGCGATGGATCAGCGGGATCAGGCCCGCCTTTGCAAGTTCGTGCTCACGGCGATCGCTGATGGCGATCTCGGTCGGGCATTTCAGATCGACGCCACCGTCGTCGGTCGGGAATGTGTGCGTCGGCAGGTTGATGACCTCGCCACCGGACTGTACACCGCGGATGCGCGTGCACCAGCCGAACTCCTTGAAGGCGCGGTTGATGTTGACCGCCATCGCATAGGAGGCGTTGATCCAGCCGTATTTGTCGCCGGTGTGCCCATCCGTCTCCTCTTCGAAGGCGAACTCTTCCACGGGCTCCGATTTCGCGCCGTAGGGGAGGCGACCCAGCACGCGCGGCATGCACAGGCCGAGATAGCGCGAGTCGTCCTGATCACGCAGTCCCTTCCACGCCGCATATTCCGGCGTGTCGAAGACCTTGCCGATGTCACGAGGGTTGGAGAGCTCGGTCCACGAGTCCATTCCCATCAGCGTCGGCTCGGCGCCGCTGAAGAAGGGCGCGTGGGCGGCGCCGGCGATCTTGCTGAGATCGCGCAACAACTGCACGTCGGTGGGAAGGTGGCTGAAGTAATAGTCGCCGATCAGGCAGCCGAACGGCTCGCCGCCCAACTGGCCGAATTCGTACTCGTAGATCTGCTTGAACAGCGGACTCTGATCCCAGCGCGCATCGGGGTAGAGCCGCAGATTGCGATACAGCTCGTTCTTGGAGACGTTCATCACCCGGATCTTGAGGTTGGCGTCCGTCTCGGAATTGAAAACGAGGTAGTGCAGGCCGCGCCAGGCACTTTCGATCGCCTGGAACTCAGGTGCGTGAAGTATCTCATTCATCTGCGCGGTCAGCTTCTGGTCGATCCGCGCGATCATCTCCTCGATGGTGTCGAGCACGTCCGACTTGATAACGCTGGTATCCTTCAAAGCTTCTTGAACGAGCGTGGATACCGCGTTCTCGACTTCGGTCGCTGCACGTTCAGTGCGCGGCTTGAAGCTTTGCTTCAGCAGAGCAGCAAACTCATCAGCTTCGACGGTCCCGACCTGGGTGGTGGGCTCTTTATGGACAGCTTCTTTTGCCATGGTCCCCGTTCCTTCCCTTAGCTCTCGGTGTCGGGTTCAGTAGACTGGGCGCGCTCCCGCAGCGCGGCCATCAGTTGAGGATCGGCGAGAAGTTTCTTGAGCTGATCCTCGGCGGCCACCTTGCCATCCATATAGCGCAGCAGATTGGCGAGCCGTTCGCGCGCCTCGAGCAGCTTGGCCGTAGCCGGCACCTGCCGGGCCACCGCGACGGGGGTGAAGTCGGACATCTTGTTGAAGCGCAGGTTGACGGAGATTTTATCGTCGGACCCTTCGCTGAGGCGATTGGCGACGCGCGCCGTCACGCCGGGCTGGATCGCCGCCATGCGGCTGTCGAAGTTGTCCATGTCGAACTCGAGGAATTTGCGTTCCTCGACTTTCGTCTTCTCGACGCCGGGGTTGTTGCCGGAAAGGTCCGAGAGGACCCCCATGACGAACGGCAGTTCGATTAGCCGCTCGGCGTCGTAAGGGTCTTCGTATGTGATGTGCACGCGCGGTGCGCGGTTTCGCCGAATGAATTTTTGTCCGCTATCGGTAGCCATGGTTCCCCTCTTTACGAAATCGCTTTAGAGGCCGACTTGCACGACGCAGGTTGATAAGGCGCTTCAACTCGCGGTCGGCAAAGCTCCCTTATGTCCAGTTAGTCCCCTCGAGCGAAACGCGGGTTCAATGCGATTTGTCGATTGTCTTCAACGCGCCCTCGGGCAAGACGTCGTTTAAGAGGCTGAGGAAGTCTCGTTGTGCGAGATCGCGCGCGCGATCGACCAAGAGCGGGATAGGGCTGGATGGCTCCGCGGCTCGGAAGAACGCCGCCACCTTCGTCAGCAGGCCCAAGGCCTGCGCTCTATTTTCTACTGAAAAAACAATATCTTGAGTGTTGTCCTCGGTCGTGGATGAGAGCGAGGTGGCGAGCTCCGCCATGCGTTCGATCGGCAGGTCGAAGACTTTGTCTCGTCCAATGTTGATCGCAGCGCTCTCCACGTGGGAGGGCACCAGCATTCGCATCACCTCGATGAACGATTTGCCGACCATCTCCTGTGCCTGACGCACCAGCAGCAGCGCCGGATTGGATGGTTCCATTCGGGCAAAATAGTCGCCCGCCGCGGCAAGTGCTGCGGAGGCCTGCGCCGGCGAAGTCAGCGCGCCGGTCGTGTCCGGCGCGGCTTGTGCGTCGACCGGAGCGGCATCTTCCGCAGGCGCGACGATTGCTGCCGGATCACGCGCCGTGACGAGACCCGCAAGCCAAGCAGCCATGCCGTTCACCAAGCCGGACAGCCTGTCGAGACTGATGGGCTGCCCCGAGTTCAACTTTTCGTGCCAGGTCGCCTTGATGCCTGCGACTTCAGCGGCGACCGCTGAGCACCGCGCGCTGACGGTCTTGAGAGTGTCCAGGTCCGTTTCGCCGACGATGCGCTCGATGGTCGCGAGATCGGGGCCATCGACGTCGGCGTCACCGGCGGGTATTTCGCCCTTGGCAACCTGATAGGCACGGTAGTTGAGGCTGCCGTGCCTGCGGTTCTCGATCAGGGGAAGGAATTGGAGCGGGTTGATCACGGTCGGAAAGACGTCGATGGCTTCGACCGTGACGGCGCGAAGCGCGTAGTCGCCGTCCTCACCCCTCGGATGCACCGCTTCCCACTGCTCGCGCAGCAGCAGGTTGGTCGCCTTCAGGCAGCTCAGAAAGCCGTCGAGATCGCGGTTGAGGATGGAAAACTTGGCCAGCAGCATGTTCAGGCGCAGATCGCGGGTGCGTGCCAGAAGGGGCTGCGCGGCAGCGAACTGGCCTGCAAAATCGACCGCCTTCGGATCGAAGCGTCCGCGCTCTCCGTTGGCGTTGACGACCTCGAAGAACGACATCGGCAGCAGGGATTCCGCACCTGCGAAGAAGTTGAGATATTGGACGTCTCCGATGGCGTCGAGATCCGGCCCGCAGGGATCGTCGGCGGCGATGGGCTGCGTCAGGGTGGCGACATCAAGCATGCGAGATCGTCCATCTGCTCGGCCATGGCCCCTCTGCCGAGCCCGTGACATCTGGCGGATCATGCAGGGGGGATCATGATCCGATTGCCTTATGGGTCAGACGCCTGCTGGTCTCGGTTCATTCCCGATGATCATGACATTTTCGCGTGAACCGGCAAGCTTTTGGAGCCGACTACTTGAGGGCCCGGGTGGTTCTTTGGACGGCTGCTGTGGTGCGTCAGGAGGCCCGGCTCCGGGGCGGACTTGCCGGCGTTGCCAGTGGCGGGCAGGATATCCGCGGTTCTTGCAAGACGCCTGATCTGCTCTTTGCAGCCGATCATGCGGGCGATGAGGGAGTTTAACGCCCACATGGGCCAGCTTACCCAAGATACCCGCCTCTGCGAACTCAAGACGCCTCTCGGCAAGGACGTTCTGGTTTTTGTTGGCTTCGAGGGCTCGGAAGGTCTCAGCGAACTCTTCGAATATCGTGTCGAATGTCTCAGCGAGGATGCCGACCTCGACTTCGACCGTGCGATCGGTCAGCAGTGCACGCTGACCATAAAGCTGCATGAGAAGGAGCGCGAGTTCAGCGGCATTCTGACGGAAGCCCAGTGGCTCGGGGTGAAGAACGACTATTTCAGCTACCGGATTGTCCTGAGGCCATGGTTGTGGCTGTTGTCGCGCACCACCGATTGCCGGATCTTTCAGGATAAGAAGGCGCCCGACATCATCAAGGAAGTCTTCAACGAACGCGGCTTCACTGACTATGAATCCAAGCTGACCGAAGAGGGCTCCTGTCCGAAGCTCGAATATTGTGTTCAGTACCGCGAGACCGACCTGAGCTTTGTTTGCCGGCTGATGGAGCAGCACGGCATCTACTACTTCTTCAAGCATGAGGGCGGCAAGCACACGCTGGTGTTGGCGGACTCCAAATCGTCGCACAGCCCGATCAGCGGTCTTGCCACGATTCCGTACATCCCGCTGACGGGAGCCGACCGTCGAGCGGAGCAGCACATCTACGAATGGGTCTCGGAGCGCCGGTTTCGCACCGGGAAGATTGAGCTCAACGATTACAACTATCAGAAGCCCAACGCGCAGATGATCAGTGACGCCAAGAGCTCCGAGCATTACACGCGGTCGGAGATGGAGTTTTACGACTATCCCGGCAAGTTCAAGGAAAAATCCGACGGTGAGCGCTACGCGAAGATCCAGCTTCAGGCCGAGCAGGCGATGGATCGGCGGCGCCGCGGCAACGGCGACGCCGTCAACCTGTTCCCCGGTGGGCTGACGAAGCTCGAAAAGCACTCCAAGGACTCGCAGAACGTCGAATATCTCGTGGTGCGGGCCACGCATTCGTTCTCGATCGAATCCTACCGCACTGGTGGTCCCAGCGACGCCGGGCAACACGTCTATTTCGGAAGCTACGAGTTTCTGCCCAGCGATCGGCCGTTTCGAGCGCTGATGATGACGCCGAAACCGAGGATCAACGGCATCCAGACCGCCAAGGTGGTGACCAAGGACGACAATTCGAGCGAGGAAATCGACGTCGAGTCGCTGGGCGAAATCTATGTCCGCTTTTTCTGGGATCGGAAGAAGAAGCGGTCGTGCCGGTTGCGCGTGGCCCAGGTCTGGTCTGGCAAGCGCTGGGGCGGTCAGATCATTCCGCGCGTCGGACAGGAGGTGGTTGTCGAATTCCTGGAAGGGGATCCGGACCGGCCCCTGGTGATCGGCACCGTGTACAATGACGAATACAAGCTGCCCTACGATCTGCCGTCGAAGAAGACGATCGCGGGATTGAAGTCGGACTCCACCAAAGGTGGCAGCGGCTACAACGAGTGGAACTTCGAGGACAAGAAGGGATCCGAGAAGATCACGGTGCATGCCGAGAAGGACCACGACGTGACGGTCCGCGACACCGAGACACGGACCATCGGCGAAGCTGCATTCGGCGGCGACACCCGCAAGACCACGCTCAAGAACGGCAATGACAAGCTCGATATTGAATTGGGCGGTCAGCACATCACGCTGGCCATGGACCAGTCTGTGAATGCGGGCATCAGCATCACGCTCATGGCCAATGCCAACATCACGCTGCAGGTTGGTCCCAGCCAGATCATCCTGACCCCGGCGGGCATTGTCATCAACGCGCCGACGATCGCCATGACGGCGCAGGCCGCCATGGCGCTTTCAGCCGGTGGTCCGCTTGCCGCCCACGGCACTCCAACCCTTGTCGGCTGACGGCTATGGCGCAGGTTCGGTTCGGCACGGTTCAGGATCTGCTTCAAGCCTATCCCATGGCGCGCTATGATGTCGGCAAGGCCGACGCCGACAAGCCTTCGCTGGATTTCCTTCAGGAGGCCGCCGACGCGCGCAACTGGCACCAGGCCGTATCCTTCTGCGCTTATTTGCTCCCAAGGCGCGTGGCCATTGCCTGGGGATGTCGCTCGCTGCGACGGATGTTCGACCATTTCGACACCAACGACAGCAGGTCACTTAACTTCGCCGAGACCTGGGTCCGCCAACCGGAGGAGCAATCCCGGAACAAGGCCCTGGCCGTCGGCAATGCCAACGATCCCGAGCAGCCGGCGACATGGCTGGCGCTGGCGGCCGGCTGGTCCGGCGGAAGCGTGGTTCCGGCGGAGTTCGCGCCGGTCGAAGCCAAGCCCGATCAAACCGCGCGGGCGGTGCGTGCAGCCCTGCTGATCGGCCTTTGCCGGCTCCCCCGCGACTCGAGGGACCGGATAATGACGGCGTGCCTGGAGGATGGTATTCAATTAGCTCGCGGTGAACCGCGTCCTTCACGGTAGCGGGACGATGTGATGGTGCTTCGCTTTCATATCGAGAACGAACCGAACCTTCCCGACGGTGGGCCTGTGTCATTTACGGTCACCGGCAGGCGTTCGGTCGACATTGGCCGGGACCGTCACCTCGACTGGACTTTGCCGGATCCGGCGCGGATGATTTCCGGAAAGCATTGCGAGGTGCACTTTCGCGACGGCGGCTATTGGCTGCATGACGTCTCGACCAATGGCACCTTTCTCAATGGTGCCGACCAGCGCCTGCGGGGGCCGCACCGGCTGCGCGATGGCGATCGCCTTACCATCGGCCATTACATCATCGCAGTTTTCCTGGAGGATGAGGCTGGCGCGCGTGCCCCAAACCACGAGGCGCAACTGCAGGCACCTCTCGTCCAGCAGCACGCGAACTACGGGGAGCTTTGGGCAGCCGACCGTGACGTGCCGCCGCCGATCGACCCGCAACAATTGAAGAAGCCACGCGAGGCCGCACGGCCCATCAATCCGGAGTTTCTGGATTGGGCGGCGAGCGTTCCGGCGCCGGTTGTAGATCCTGTTCGACGTTCATCGTCGATGCCTCCGTACCAGCCATCCGTGCAGGATGACATGAGCTGGGCAGCCGGTCCGGTCGCGGCGCCGAAGGCGCAAGTCGAGCGCCCGCCCGCCATGCCGAGCCCACGCCGGCCATCGGTGTGGACCGATGACGAACCAGCGGCTGGCAAGCCGCCGCCATCGCCATCGCCACCGCAGGCCGAAATGCTCCGCCCGGCGCAGGCGGCAGACGAGGGACCCGACACCGCCATGTCAGCCGGTGGTACTGAGTTCGCGCGGCTGGTGGCACGCGCTGCCGGATTGCCCGACAACTTCTTTGCCCGCAAGACCGATGCCGAGCTCGCCGAACAGCTTGGCATCATCTTACGCATGACCGTGGATAATCTGATGGCGCTGCTGCAGGCGCGAACCCAGGCCAAGCAGCTCACCCGCAGTACCAGCCAGACCACCGTCCAGGCCATCGAGAACAATCCGCTGAAATTTTCGCCGACGTCGGAAGAGGCAATGCGCATTTTGTTCGGACCGCCGACGCGCAGTTACCTCGACGCGCAACGCGCCTTTGCGCAGGGCTTCAGTGACCTCAAATCACATCAGTTGAAGACCTACATGGCGATGCAGCACGCGGTCCATGAGCTGATCGCCGGTATCGATCCGACACTGATGGCACGCGAGCTCGAGCTTCAGCGCGGCGCAAGCTCCTGGCTCGGCACGAACAAGAGCAAGCTCTGGGACGAATTTTTGACGCGCTGGAAGGCGCATCTCGGTCGCGACAACAGCGCACCGATCGATACCTTCATGTTGCATTTTTCGGACTATTACGACCGCGCGGACAAGGTCGGTTCAAAGTGAACTATCGGCGGCCACGTGGTCGCCGGAAAATTGCTGAGTGGATGCAGGAATGTCTTGGTATAGCAAGGTTTTCTGGTCAGAAGGTCTGTTTCTGCGACCGCATCATCTGCAGCAGAACGATCGCTACATCGAACATTTGCTGGAAAAGCGCGTTCGCTACACAACGCCATATCCCTGGGGATTTGCCCAGCTCGAGATCGACAAGGACCTTACCGAACAGAGCAAATTCGCGGTGCGCAATGCGTCCGGCGTCATGCCGGACGGAACGCCGTTCGATATTCCTGCAGACAGCCCGATCCCCGAAGCGATCGAAGTGCCGGAGACGGCCGCAGGCCAGATCGTCTGGCTGATGATGCCAGTCGCAGCGCCAAACACCCGCGAGGTGGACGAGGACCGCACCGACAGCGCCAGTCGCTATGTTCGCACGTCGGAGACCTTCATCGACTCGACTTCCGCGCTGCGCATCGAAGAAGAGATCGACATCGCTTATCCCAGGTTGTCGTTCGAACTGCGCAAGACCAGCAAGCCCGGATACATGGGCCTCGGCATCGCACGCATTCTAGAGGTGCGCGACAAGAACGTCCTGTTCGACGACAAGTTCGTACCGCCGATGCTCGTCTGCGCCGCACATCCGATCATCGACGGCTGGCTCAACCGCATCATCGGCTGGGTCGAGACCAAGCTCGACGAGCTTGCGCGTTATGCGGTCGATCCGTCGTCCGGTGGCGGCTTGCAGAGCGTCGACTATCTGGTGCTGCAAGTGCTGAACCGGACCATTCCCGTGCTGACTCATTTCCAGCGTTCCGGCAGCGTGCATCCCGAGCGGCTATACGAGGAGCTGCTGAGGTTCGCGGGTGAACTTGCGACGTTTGCCACGGCGGAGCGGCGCGCGCGCAACTATCCGGCGTACGATCACGACGATCTCGAGAACATTTTCACACCGCTGGTGAGCGACATCCAGGACTTCTTGAGCGCGCGCCTGGGCCGGCGGGCGATCCGCCTGGAGATCATCGAACGCGCACAGAATGCGTTCGTATCGCCGATCCGCGATCGGGCGCTGTTTCGAAATGCGACCTTGGTGCTGGAGGTTGCCGCACGGCGGCCGCTGGTGGAGATCCAGAACGATTTCCCGCACCTGTTCAAGGTCGGACCGAACACCAAGATGAACGAGATCGTGCACGCGAACCTGCCGGGGTTGACGTTGGTGCATTTGCCGACGCCGCCGCCGCACATTCGGGCCATCACGGACCACGTCTATTTCTATCTCGACCGCAAGTCGCCGCTATGGCCGGAGTTCAGCACGGCGGCCTCGATTGGAATGCACTTCTCCGGCGACTGGCCGGAGCTTGAGCTGTACCTTTGGGCTATCCTGGAAGACAGGCCATGAGCGACAGGGACAAGCCGGTCAATCCTTTCGGTCGGGGCGAGCGGACGATCATCCGTCCCAACCCCGGCGGGAAGTTGCCGCCGGCTCCGACCCCTCAGCCTTCGGCGGGCGAGGGACCAGTTGCCCGGCCCGCCTATTCGCCGTCGCCCGTACCTTCTCCCGGCGCACCTGCGCCGTCACCCTTTTCTCCGGTCCCGCAGGGCCCGGGCTATGCCGCCGCGCCAACCAGCCATCCGGCTGAGGAATGGATCTCGACGCCCGCGCCAGCCCAGGCGCCGCAGCCGATGCTGCCGCCGGGGCCACCATTGCGTGTCGATGATCTGGTCGCGCCTAACGCAAATCCGGTGATGCGCGCCGCGGGCCCGCTGCTGCAATTGCTTGGCCGCTTGCGGGTGGCGCTCATGCGCGCGTCATTCGCGAGCCTGATGGAGCAGGTCGCCGACGCCATCAAATTCTTCGAGAAGGATATCCGTTCAGCGGGCATTTCCGAGCACCAGGCCAACACAGCGAAATACATCCTGTGCGCCACGGCCGACGATATCGTGCAGCACATCCCGACCGAGGAGCGCCACGTCTGGACGCAATACTCGATGCTGAGCCGGTTCTTCGGCGAGCGGATCGGCGGCGTCCGCTTCTTCGAGATACTCGACCATCTGAAGGGCGATCCGCTGGTCAACTATCCGGTGCTCGAACTTCAGCACGCCTGCCTTGCGCTCGGCTTCCAGGGCATTCACCGCACGTCGGCGGGTGGGCTTGCGAACCTGCAGGTGATCCAGCGCAACCTCTACGAAACGCTGCGCCGGGTCCGGCCCAAGACGATGAGCGATCTGTCGCCCAACTGGCGCGGGCAGGCGCTGGCTGGTCGCCGGCAGCGTCTGCGTGTTCCGGTCTGGCTCGTGGCGGCCGTGGTCGCCGCGCTGCTGACCGGGTCCTATTTCGTCCTGCGGACGCTCCTGGCCGGCCGGGCAGAGAATGCTGCCGAGGTGGCGCTTGCGCTGCATCCGGCCGATCCGATCGAGCTCAAGCGCCGTGTCGTTGCACCACCGCCACCGCCGCCACCACCGCCGCCACCGGATCGTATCACCCAGCTCCAGCGTATTCGCAACGCGTTGGCCAAGGAGAACACCGCCTGTGCCATGACCGCGGACCAGACCGCGAGCTTCATCGTGATCAGGGTTTGCGACCTCGCGCTGTTCGCGTCGGGCCAGGCCACCATCCTCGACGGCTTCAAGCCGGTCGCAGCCCGCGTGGCGGCAACCCTCGACAAGGAGCCGGGACGAATCCGGGTCGTCGGCCATACGGACAGTTCGCCGATCCGCACAGTGCGCTTTCCTTCGAACTTCGAGTTGTCGGTCGAGCGCGCCAAGGCGGTTGCCGGCGCACTGAAGCCGGGCCTCACCGATGCCTCGCGCGTCGACGTCGAGGGCAAGGGAGCCGATGCGCCAATCGCCAGCAATACGACACCTGAAGGACGCGCCAAGAACCGGCGCGTCGAGATCTTTATCGAACGCAGCGAATAGGCAGATACCGCCAGCTCACGCGGTTTGCGACAGGTATGGTTAGATGCTTGCCAAGGACATTCTCCGCATCGTTCTCTACGGAGTCGGGCTCAGCTCGCTCGGGGCGGTGATCTATCTCGCCGGTCCCTTCGTCGCGTTCGGCGACTGGCGGCCGCTGGAGAACCATATCGTCCGCCAGATCGCGATTCTTCTGCTCACCACGGCCGTGGCAGGCGTCGTGGGCCTCAATCTGTTCAAGCGCCGCAAGAATGCCAAGGAAATTGCCGACGGCATCACCGGTGCGGATCAGCCCGTCAGTGACGAGCCGGTGCTCAAGGAGCGCATGAAGGATGCGCTCGCGACGCTCAAGACCGCCAGCGGCAACAAGTCGGGCTATCTCTACGATCTACCCTGGTACGTCATCATCGGTCCGCCCGGCGCCGGCAAGACCACGGCGCTGGTCAATTCCGGGCTCAAATTTCCGCTCGCGCGGGGGACGACGCCGGCGGCGATTGCAGGGGTCGGCGGGACCCGCTACTGCGATTGGTGGTTTACCGAGGAAGCGGTGCTGATTGATACCGCCGGCCGCTACACCACCCAGGATTCCAATAGCAAGGCCGACAAGGATAGCTGGCTGGCGTTTCTGGACATCCTGAAGAAGAGCCGGTCGCGCCAGCCGATCAATGGCGTCCTCGTCGCCATCAGCATCGAAGACGTGCTGACGCTACCGAAGCAGGAGCTCGCGCTTCACGCCGATGCCATCAGGATGCGCCTGCTCGAGCTGCATCAAAAGCTCAGGGTCAGCTTCCCGGTCTATGCGCTATTTACCAAAGCCGATCTCGTTGCCGGCTTCACCGAGTATTTCGCCTATCTCGGCGACGCTGGCCGCCGACAGGTCTGGGGCGCCACGTTCCAGACCGCGGACAAGACCCAGAATCTGGTCGGGCAGATCCCGCTCGAGTTCGACCGTCTGCTGGAGCGCCTGAGCGAGGAGACGCTCGACCGTCTGCAGGACGAGCCGACGCCGCAGCACCGCGTCCAACTGTTCGGCTTCCCGGCGCAGATGGCGCGGCTCAAGCCCCAGATCCACGATTTCCTCAACCAGATATTCGAGCCGACGCGCTATCACGTGAATGCGAATCTGCGTGGGTTCTACTTCACCTCGGGTACGCAGCAAGGCACGCCGATCGACCAATTGATCGGATCGCTGGCGCGTACGTTCGGCGCGGAGGAGGTCGGTTCCGAATCCTATTCGGGAACGGGCAAGAGCTACTTCCTCGCCGATCTGATTTCCAAGGTCATCATCGGCGAGGCCGACTGGGTTTCGACCGACCGCGCCGCGGTGCGCCGCGCATTGATCCTGAAGACCGCAGCGCTGTCATTGATCGGCCTGGTCTCGATCGGACTGATCGCAGCGTGGCTGACGAGCTACAAGCGCAACTCCGATTTGATCGAGCAGAGCCTGCAGGCGGATAGCGAATATGCGGCCGCCGGAGCACCACTCATCAAGCAGACGCTGATCGCCGATCATGATCTCGACAAGGTGCTGCCGCTGCTCTACCGGCTGCGCAACGCCCCGGCGGGTTACGGATCGCGCAACGAGCCGGTGCCACTGTCGGCGCGCTACGGGCTCAGCCAGCACGCCCGGCTGCTATCGCCCTCGAAGGCGGCCTATCATACGGCACTCGAGCGCATGTTCCGGCCGCGCCTGCTGTATCGCCTGGAAGAGCAGCTCAATGCGCGCATCAACGAGCCTGCCTTCGTCTACGAGGCGCTGAAGGTCTATTTGATGCTCGGCGGGCTGCAGTCGCCGGACCGCGAGCTGATCCGCTCCTGGATGCAACGCGACTGGGCGGACAACCTCTATCCCGGCGCAACCAACGCGGAAGGGCGACGTCTACTCGATGAGAACCTCGTGGCGATGTTCGACCTCGAGACCGAGCAGCCGCCGCTGGTCGAACTCGATGGTCGGTTGATCAAGCAGGCACAGAGCTCCTTGGCGCGCCTGAGCGTGTCGCAACGTGCGTACGAGTTTCTGAAATCGGAGGCGCGTGCATCGACCGCCGGCGACTGGATCGCCAGTCGCCGCGGGGGCCCCGACATGGCCGTCGTGTTCGAGACCACGACGGGGCAGGCTTTGGACGCCGTGCGGGTGCCCGAGTTCTTCACGTATAACGGCTTCCATCAGAAGTTCATCGCCCGGCTGCCCGGCTTGTCCGAGCGGATGAAGCGGGAGCGTTGGGTCCTGGGTGATGCCGGCCAGCAGTCGGCCATCGACCAGCAATACGACAATCTGGCCGGCGATCTGCTCAACATCTATTCCAATGATTTCGTAACGAGTTGGCGAACGGCACTCGGCAGCCTGCGCCTGAAGAAGCTGCTCGCCGACAAGCCGAAATACGAGGTGCTGAGGGCCCTTTCGGCGCCGACATCGCCGATGCGGCAAATTCTGGAATCGGTGCGCGACGAGACGATGTTGACAAAGGAACGGGCGAAGCCGGCCAACGCTGCTGCTGCCGTGGCCGCCGCTGCACCGGCGCCGGCACTCTTCACCAATGCCCAGGATGGACCGCCCGGCGCGACGATCGAAGCACAGTTCAAACCTTACCATGCGGTGCTAGAAGGCGAGAGCACCCATAGGCCGATCGACTCGACCATCGCCAACCTGAACGACATCGCGCAGAACCTGACGCTGATCATCGAGAATCCGCAACTGACCGCGCAGGCGAGTGCTGCGCTCCAGGCCCAGGTCGCAGCGCTCCGCAACAATGCCTCGCGCATGCCACCGCCATTTTCCGACATGTTGCGTGCGGCGGCCGGGGAGTTCGAAGGCAGCATTGCAGCTTCGACCGCCGGACAGATCCTGCAGACGTTGCGCGATCAGGTCACGCCGGTGTGCCAACAGACGGTGACCAACCGCTATCCGTTTGTCCGCAGCAGCAATCAGGAGGTGCCCCTCGCGGATTTCGCCAAATTGTTCAGTCCGAATGGGGTGATGGACAAGTTCTTCACTCAGTACCTGGCACCTTACGCCGACACGTCGCGGTCGGATTGGGTCTGGCGAAAGGAGAGCCCCGTCGGCCGTTCGTTCTCGCCGGACACCCTCAAGCAATTCCAGAATGCGGCCTATATCCGCGATGCCTTCTTCCAGACGGGCGGCGGTGTGCCGGCGGTATCATTCGCGATCCGCCCCCCTGGGGCATCCGGGCCAGGCGTGACCGTCAAGACCGAGATCGGCGGCACCACGATTACCAGCCCAACCACTCCCGGACCGGCCGCTTCGCCCTTTTTCGGCGGTCCGCCACCGCCGCCACCGCCACCGCCGCAGAGCAACGCACCGACGACCGTCCTGTGGCCGGGTCCTTCGCCGCGGACGGCGATTTCGGTCAGCAACGATACCGGCCCGCCGTCCGTGCTCGAGCGCATCGGTCCCTGGTCGTTGTTCCGGATGCTGGAGGCAGGCTCGTTGGTGGCGAAGGCGGAAACCGCCAGCGCGACTTTCATCGTCGCCGGCCGCGAGCTCAACTATCAGATTTCGACCGGATCGTTGCGCAATCCGCTGAACCTGTCAGTGCTCCGCGAGTTCCGTTGCCCGACCGGAATATGACCATGCGTTGCGGTTTATTCGGCAAGATCGGCGCGAAGCGCGATTTCATCGCGATCGCGACCCCGCGCAATTTCCTGGAAGCCTGGGAGCCGTGGCTACAGGCTGCGCTGTCGGCAAGTCGCCACCAGCTTGGCTCAGGCTGGCAGCAGGCCTTTTTGACCGCGCCGGTTTGGCGATTCTGGCTCGGAGCCGCGATCTGCGGCACCACGGTGACAGGTGCAATCATGTCCTCGGTCGACGGGGTAGGGCGGTACTATCCACTGACGCTGCACGCGGTGACGGACGATGACGCCTCGCTGGCGCCGCCGAATGTCGACCCGCAAGACGAATGGTTTGGGCAAGCCGAGACATTCCTGCTCACCACTCTGGATCGGGCCGCAACCTTCGAGCAGATCTCCGACGAACTCGATCGTTTCGCGGTGCCGCGACTGCAGGCGACCGTTGCCGACGGCACGCCGATCGGATCGGCGGCGGGGACGGTCTCGGCGGTCGACGCATTCGCCGGGTCGTTTGCTACACTTTGCTCCACCAATCCACAGGTCTATGCCGCGGCCAGCTTCTGGTGGACCGCCGGAGGCGAAGGCTTTCCACCGATGGCGCTGTGTTACCGCGGATTGCCTGATCCGTATCACTATTCCATGCTGCTGACCGGGAATCTCGATCGCTCGGCATGCGGGACGGGATGACACGCGATGGTACACGTCCCATCCTTGTTCGATGTCGGTAGCGTCACCCATCCCGGACGGGTGCGGGCGCGGAACGAGGATTCATGTCTGGTACGAACCGATGCCGGCCTTTGGGCCGTCGCCGACGGTATGGGTGGTCATGAGGCCGGCGATCTCGCCAGTCGCATCGTGGTGCAGTCGCTCGATGCGATCGGTATGCCGGAGTCAGCCGCGGACCTGTTGGCGGAGTGCGAGGAGCGGCTGTTCAGCGCGAACCAGCAGATATTGGCGCTGAGTCATGAACGCCAGGGTGCCATCGTCGGTACCACAGCGGCGGTTCTGCTCGTGCGCGACGGCTATTATGCCTGCATATGGGCGGGCGACAGCCGGGTCTACCTGATCAACCGCGGCGGCATCAAACAGGTGTCTCATGATCACAGCGAACTGGAGGAGCTGATCGCCGAAGGAGCGCTGTCGCGCGAAGACGTCAAGGATTGGCCTAGCAATGCCATTACCCGGGCCGTCGGCGTCGCCGATGATCCGGAGTTTGAGGTGGTGACGGGGCCGGCCGAGCCGGAGGACATCTTCGTGATCTGTAGCGACGGCCTGACCAAGCACTTGCAAGACGACGAGATCCTTCAACACGCGGCCACGCGGCGTGCCCAAACGGCCTGCGATGAGATGCTCGCTCTGGCTCTTGATCGCGGTGGGCTCGACAACGTGACGATCGTGGTTGTGCGGCTGCTGATGCCGCAATCCCGGGAGCCGACAAGATCGCCGCTCGATTGGGAGCCGCAGCCATGACTGCGAACGATCCGTTCCGATCCCCCTATCACGGCGTGCCGCCCGGCACCCGGCTCAACGGCATCTACGAGATCGAAGCGGTGATCGGCGCGGGTGGCATGGGTGAGGTCTACAAATGCCGCGAGATCCAGACCGGATCGCCGGTTGCGGTGAAAATGCTGCTGCCCGACATGGTCGAAAACGAGGCGGCGCTCGCGCTGTTCCGTCGGGAGGCCGCGGCGCTCCACAACCTTCCGCACGACGCGATCGTTCGCTACTTTCTGTTCACCGTGGAGCCGGTGCTGCAGCGCCCCTATCTCGCGATGGAGTTTGTGAACGGCCGCTCGCTCTCGAACATGCTCGAGGAGGGGCCGCTGACCTTCGAGGCGCTGATCAAGCTGATGCAGCGCGTCGCATCGGGATTGGAGGCCGCCCACGAGCACGGCATCATCCATCGCGACGTTTCGCCGGACAACATCATCGTACCGCTCGACGATGTCAGGCGGGCCAAGATCATAGACTTTGGCATCGCCCGGTCGACCCAGATGGGTGACAAGACCATCATCGGTTCGGGCTTCGCGGGCAAGGATAACTACGCATCGCCGGAACAGGTAGGGCTGTACGGCAATGATGTCACCGCGAAGTCCGATGTCTACAGCCTAGGTCTGGTGCTGTTCCATGCGCTGACTGGACAGAAGCTCGACATGGGCGGCAGCCAGTTTCAACTGGTGGAGAAGCGCCGGCGTGTGCCCGATCTCGGTGCGGTGGACATGCGCATCCGGCCTTTGCTGGAGCAGATGCTGCAGCCTGATCCGGCATTACGTCCGACTATGGCGGAGGTCGCTAACTGGATGCCGGTTGGTTCGGCTCAGATACCCGCCGCGCCGTTGCGTGGCTTCGATCCGCTGCGGCGGCCGGAAAGCGCGCCGCCGGTGCTGCAGGACAGGATGCCATCGACCGCGCAGAGACCGCGCAGCCTCTGGCTGGGTGCGGGTGCAGCAGCGCTGCTCCTCCTGCTCGGCGGCGGTGGTTATGCCTTCTACAAGCTGGTTTGGTCAGCGCCCCGCGTGGCGGTCTTGCCGCCACCTCCGAAACTCGCCGGAACGGTCGCGCCGCCGAAGGTCGAGCCCGCCGGACCTCAGCCCGGACGCCAGGAGCAGGTGAAGCTGCCCGCGCAGCCGACGGCGACGCCGTCTCCGGCACTCGATGGGCCGGGGCGAGCCGAGCGCATCCGCAAATATGTGGCAAATTATTCTGGCGGTGACTGCTTCTTCATCCTGCCGGTTGCCGTGAGCCAAAATGCCGCTGTCATCGAAGGCTTCGGCGCCTCGACCGCTCCGTTCGACACCTTTGACAAGGCGTTCCGGCGCGAACAGGGCTTCGAGGCATCGGTCGGCGTCCGGCAAGTCACTCAGGCGCAATGTCCGGCCGTCAAGTTCTTGAGTCAGGTCGGGAGCGATCAGGCGCGGGCGCCGCGCATCAGCCTGTCAGCGACAGAGCTGAAAGCCGGCGAAGCCCTCAATGGCACCATCGAGAACTTCGCCAACCGCGTGGTCGAACTGCTCATGGTGTCGGATCGCGGCGAGGTCCAGAGCCTGTCTTATCTTCTTAAGCCGGGCATCGACTCGCTTTCGTTCACGCTCCCGACAGCGCGCGCGAGCGGTCCGCAACTGCTGTTGGTCGTGGCAACTCCGCAGGTTCTGGATTCGTTGCGCCAGCCGCGACCGATGGCTGCCGACACGTTCTTCCTGCAGGCGATGAGCGAGGCTCAGCGCAGCAAGGTGACAATCGTCGCAGCCGCGCGCTACGTGCTGCTCACGAACTGATAGACACGCTCAGAATTTTCCGATCACCAGGATCTTCAGGTCGGCATCCGGCTTGAAGTCGCTTGCGGTATATTCAAGCATGCTTCCGGCGGCGGATGCCTTGAGCCGCCCCGAGCAGAAACTCACCAACCGATCGCTGCCGCCTGGGTCGATCGTCAACTTGAACGAGCGGATCGGCCCAGCCCAGTTCGCGCCGGTCTTGAGCACGTATGATATCCGCCGCTCCTGCAGCTTCGCGGTGTTGGCCTGGCTGTTGCCTGCGCGCTTGTCGAGCTCGGTGAGGAACGCATCCTGGACGCAGTACTCCTTCCGATAACGCGCGACTTCCTGACTGAGAGCGCTGCTGCGGCGCAGGCTCGAGCGCAGGATGGTGTCAGGGCTGGAGCCGACGCTCGGCCGATACTGGTGTTCGACGGTGACGGTGCGCGTGGGCGGAAACACCTGCTGGCGCACAGCCGACGTCTTGGTGATCCAGCCTGGGGCATATTGCTGGCGACCGTTGTCGCTCATGCCGGCAGGCATCAGAAGCCCGTCGTCCACGAGCCGGGTTCGGGTCGCCGCGGGCAGGTCGGCCACCCGGATTTCGCGTCCGCCGATCGGCAGCAGCGGCAGCTTGAACTCACGGAGCAGGGCGCTGACATCCTTGTTGCCAACCATCGCACGCTGATCGATGGTCAGCGGCGCCAGGCTGCCGTCGACCTTGGTCTCGAAGTCGACGAAGTTGACCGGATCGTTTGACGGCAGCGCAATGCTCTCCGCCTCCGACAGGTCGATGTCGGGCAGTGGAAAGGCAACGGTAAGCGTGACCGGCTTGGTGGTGGTGTTGGTGAATTGGTAGCGAACACTGATCCTGTCGAGTGCGATACGAAGGTCCTCGCTTTCCATGGCCACGTCATTGGTGCGAACGAGCTGGAGCCCGCCGATCGACAATTCGGCCGCCGAGTCGTTGGCCTGCGCGGGCCAGCCGGTCGCAACCAGCAGCGCGGCCATCAAGGCTCGGCTCCGGAATGACGGCGGGGTGGACGGTCCGTTCACCATGCTAGCCTCCATACGGCGTCGCAGCATATGCCGGTTCCGTCCGGCGATGGGTCAGTCGATCGCCTGGTAAAGATCGCCCCACTCGGACTTACAGACACCGTCTGGATCGCACACCACGATTGCGAGCTTGACGTCATTGGCTAGCCGGATCGCGCCGCGAAAAGCATCCTGGGCCGGCAATTGGGCGCTAACCTGGTCAGTGGTCAGCCGCCCCCCACTCGCAGCGGCCGGCAGCACGATCGATCCGGAGGCGCCGTCATTGTCGCGTTTCAGGACCAGCGTGATCGCGTCGGGCTGGACTTCATTGACCTGCTCAAATCTATTCCTGGCCATGATTTTGCACCGCAAGCTGGAAGAAGTTCGGACTATCACCGTCCAGTGATAGAATTGAACGCGATTGAGATTGATCACCACTAATTGACGCGCCGCATTTAACGGCATCTCGGATTAGTCGGTCCGACGCGGCGATCGGTTCGGGGTACATTGAGGCGAACATGCTTCGTCCAACTCATTGGATCCGGTTATTCGCCTTTGGCGCTGGCATTTTCTTTGGCGCTGGCATTTTCGCAACCAGAGCGCAGGCTGACGATACTGTCGTACGTAGCTTTGCCGGCGGTTCGGCTGCTTCTATGGTCGGCATCGTCCCCGCCAGCGAGGACGTCGAGCTCGCAGGTCCGCAAGCGCTCAGCGCCGACGGGCAGGGCAACCTGTTTCTGCTCGATCAGGTCAATGGCCGCATCCTGCAGTTCAATCCCAAACAGCCGAATTCTGATCCTGACGTGCTCAGGATGCCGAAGGACGTTCAGCCGACCGACCTCGTCGTCCACAACGACGACATCATGGTTTGGGACGGCGGCGTGCGTACCCTGAAGGCGGCGCCAGGGCAGTCGACGCGCGGACTCGGCGGCGACGTGATCCAGCTTGAGGAAGTTTCGAGCCGTGGTGCGGACGATCAGGTCGCTGTCTCGGCCTTCGCCCAGATGGGATCGCAGGCGCCCGGCAGCGCGATCGACTTGCTTGATCAGAACACCCGGGCGGCCATCGTCAGGACGACCCGGCAGCCCGACCGGCAATATGTTGCTTCCCGAAGCAAGGGCTCGGTGATCGCCGACATCATTCCAGACAAGGGCAATGCCGCCGTCCGGATCGAGATCCAGACCATGGTCACCAACGAGACCATTGGCCAGCTCGGCTTACGCGTGCGCAACCAGCTTGGGACGGTCGAGTTTCTCGAGATTGACAACAGCGACCGCTTCTACGTGTTGGCCGAGGACATTCCGCCATCGGGGAAGAACGCGTCCACATTTGTCGCGCGCTATGCCGCGAACGGACGTCTTGAGGGAATCTACGAGCTGCCGCTGGAAAACACCCCGTTGACCAGGCGGTTCGTTACGGTCTCCGGCGATGGCGACGTCTATTTCCTGCGGACCAAGCCGGACGGCATTGAAGTGGTCGGCGTCGGCTTCCGGTCTCTAGGCAACGTTTCGGTTATCGACGTGCGGCCGTCGCGAACAGCGGTCGCGCCACCGCCGCAGCCTGACGTTAAATTCAACGCGACAGCGGCCGTGCGGCCGTCCAATCGCCAGCAGGCGATCGAGGCTGCATTTGCGTTCGAGGGTATCCAGTGGAAGCTGACGCAGGCGAACTACGGCAGCGATCCGGACAGCCAATGCAGCGGCTTCAATCGTATTCGCCGGCCGTGGTATCTCCAGGGCAAGGTGAACCAGGAGGTGCGAGGCGTACCCTATTGCTGGGGCTGTCACGGTTCCCTTGCGAACTTCCGGCAGCGGATCGAGAGTGGGACGCTGGCTGGCAATGTCTGCACCCGCAACGCACCGCGGCCGGATGTGGCGGGTGTCGACTGTTCGGCATTCGTCAGCGCCGCGTGGGGACTTTCCGTCCACTACACGACTGCTGCCATCCCCGCGATTGCAGCGCCCGTGGCAAATCCCTGGGATCTGAAGCCCGGCGATGCGCTCAACAAGCCGGGCTCGCATGTGATGTTGTTCCTGCGGTTCACGCCTGACCGCAAAGCGGAGGTGATGGAATCCTCGACCGGTGGCTGCAACGGCCGCGTCTGCCGCAACGTCTATCCGTTGGCGAGCCTGCTCGCGCGTGGCTACGTTCCGGTCCGCTTTCGCGCCTTCGCGGATGATCAGACGACAGTTTCGGCGAGCGCCTATCAAGAGACCGAAGCGCCGGCGGGCCGCAGGACGGCAAGCAAGAGGCGCTGAACCCCGTGTGTCCTTGGCGCTACAGAATGGGTAGGCATGAAGTCGAGGTGGATCACGATGCGGGTGCCCAGAGGACTTGATTGCAAGATCGGGTGGCTGTGCGCCACTATCGGGCTCGCTGCGTCGATTGGCCTGACGGTCCCGTACGCACATGCGGCAGGAGGACTGTCGATCAGCAATCCGGACGGGGCGGCCGTACGTGCGCTCGTGCTAGGCGTCGACGACTACCAGCACGTGCGCAAGTTGAAGGGCGCGGTCGCCGACGCCACCGACATCGTGACCAGCTTGAAGTCCATGGGTGTCGGCGACGTCGTCGAGCTGACCAACGCCCAAGCCGACAGGGCAAGCGTCCTGCGCGAGATCAGCGCCCTGGTGGAGCGGACAAAGAACAACGACCTCATCTTTCTGTCGATCGCCGGTCATGGCACCCAGGAGCCGGAGCGCGTCAAGGGCTCCGAGCCGGATGGGATGGAGAACGTGTTCCTCCTGCCGGGCTTCGAAACCACGCCGACCGGGTCGGTCGAGCGTATTCTGGGCAGCGAGTTCAACCATTTCATCCGGCAGTTCGAACTGCGCGGCGCGAAGGTGATCTTCGTGGCTGACACTTGCCACGGCGGCGGAATGGTGCGCGACATCGATCCGCGTGCCGAGGAGATGAGCTTCCGGCAGGTGCCGCGCTACACGCTGCTGGTCGATGAACTGAAACCGGTATCGGACAGCAACGATCCGAAGTCTGAGCTCGATTTCGACCACACCGCGTTCCTGGCTGCGGTTGATCGTTACACCAAGGCGCCCGAAGTGCGGATTCCCGGAATCGATGGCCTGCGCGGGGCTCTCAGCTATGCGATCGCTCGGGCGGTGGAAGGCAGTGCGGACATCAATCACGACGGGAAGGTGACGCTCAAGGAGCTCTTCAGCAATGTTCGCCAGGTGGTCTATCAGCTCTCGGATCAGCGCCAGAACGTCGTGACGATATCATCGCCGGCTCAGATTCCTGAAACCGACATCGCGTTCGAACTGACGCGCGGCGTGGTGCTGATCCAAGGGCCGGCCGCGAGAGCGGCGTCTGGTCAGACCGGAGCAGCGGCGCCCGTCGAGGGGCAGGTGCCCGCGCCGTCGGCTGTCACGGCCAAGGCGTCAACCGTTCCGACCCTTGCCGCTGCGACCAATGCCGCTCCGACCAGCGTCGCGCCGACGTCTCTCCGCCCAGCGGCGCCGATCCGACTGGCCGCGCTCGACGGCAAAACGAACTATTTTGCGGGCGTGGCGCCAAAGGATGTCACGGTGCAGGCTGTTCAACCGACGGACAATCCCGACCTGATCTGGGACCCTGTGTCCCACGACGTGATCGCGTGGGGCGATGTGGTCGCCTATGGGGTGGATGTTGCCAGCTTGCCGACTGTGGTTGACCGGACGGCAGCAATTCGTGAGCTCAAGCGCATGGCGACCCGGTCGCCGCAGATCATGCGTATTTGGCCAGACGATCGTCAACAGCGCGCTGGCCAGACCGTCGAAGTGGACTTGTCTGATGTGGCATCACGGGCGGTGCTGCTATTCAATGTCGCCGGCGATGGCACTATCCAGGTGCTGTATCCGGTGGGTTCTGATGCGGCGCTGGCCCGGTCGGCGAGCTTGCGGCTACCGCTCAGGGTGGGCGAGCCGTTCGGTGCGGAGCAGGTCGTTGCAGTGACCTCGCAGCAACGCATGGTTGATCTTGAGACGGTTCTGATGCAGCTCAATCGACGCCGTGCCTCGGGGCAGGTGATCAAGAGCCTCGAGCGTTACTTGCCTGCGGACGCGCGGATCGCCTCGATCGGCTTCTTTAGCGCTCCCTGACTTTTGGGGGAAGCAGGCCATGCCGTCATCGCAGCCGATCCGCACGGAGCGACCATGGTTCGCATTCCTGCTGCTGTTGGGTAGTGGGGCTGCGTCTGCAGCACCGCTGCCACCGGCATCGCTGCATGTCGGTACAGCGCACGCACCATGGCTCTGGTCCGTACAGGCCGCGCGCGGGCAGACCAATGCCGCAAGTGTGTCTCTTGAGATCCTGCCGAGTCAGACCGTCAGCGTCGGCGGCAAGGTGTCTTTCGGCGTGACCGCCAGGAAGCCGGGATATCTCATTCTGGTCGATGTCGATGCCGAAGGGCGCATGTCCCAGATCTTTCCGACTCCCGAGCTGTTGGCGCAGTCGGGCGGCGGCGACATCAATCTCGTCAAGCCCGGCGTCGAATTCGTCGTTCCGACCCCGGCAGCACGGCAGCGGGGATTTGAATATGTCGTCGCACCGCCGACCGGGTCCGCGGTGATGATTGCGATCCTGAGCGAGCGGCGTGTGCAACTGCTCGACTTGCCCGACTTGCCCCGCAAGCTGCAAGGCCAGGCCGAGGCGTTGAGCTATCTTTCTGCCTGGACCAGTGAGCTGCGCGTGCCGGACAAAAGCAGCGGAAAACTGATGTCGAACAATTGGTCGTTCGACATCAAATCTTATTCCATCAAGTGAGCCAAGGATCTGCCAGGCCGGAGCGTGGCAAGGCTACAGTTTGCTCAGCCGGCTGAAGAAGCCGCCCCGGGCGATCATGTAGTGAATGTCCTTCGGAAAGGGGAAAGCGTCGCGAACGTTGGAAATCGCGTGCTGGAGGAATTCCCCGTGCTGTGGCGCCGGCTTATGGTTCAGCCGGGGCTGGTCGGCGACCTGCGGAATCATGAAGCGATCCACGAAGGCCGGATCCAGATCGTTGACCCTGACCATCTGACCGAACGCCGGAAACGAGTCGTAGTGACCCAGGCTTACGCTGAGATTCTTGAGGGCAGGGCGCTGTGGCTGAGCTCGATCGCCATCGATCGTGGCCAGCCCACGTCCGATCAGATCCAGCTTCACAGATTGCGGGAGAGTTGACGGACCATACACGATCTCGAGCGCGCAGCCGTTCTGCCCAGACAGCCATTTATACCAGAATGTCGCATCGTCGGGTTGTGCTCCGGCACCGTAGAGGCAGTCAAATCCCCAACATGCCGTCAGGTTCGACTGATACTTTCCGAGGCTCCCGACAAGATTGCGCATGGCATTACCGCCGCCGGAGTGGCATGCGATGACGAGCTTGCCGACCTGGAGCTGAGGAATGGAATTCGAGGAAGCACCCAGGAATTTTGCAAGAGCCCCAAGGATCTCCTCGAGGTAGCGTTCGCCCCATTTCGGGGCTGCCAAATCCTTCACGTTATAATTTCCGGCAAAGCTGTGGCCGACGGCATATTCGTAGCCCAGGAACGGCGCAATAAGCACTACGTCCTTGCCGGAATCCCGGACCTGTTCGCGCAGCCGTGCAGGATCATTGTGGAACAGGAATTCGTGGTCCCTGACGTAGAAGCCGTGCAGCCAGATCACGACATCGAACTTGGTGGCGGCCGTTACGTGTTTCGGCGGAAGATAGACCGCTGTGGGCTTCATGCCGGGCGCTTGCCGCTTCGTGAAGAGCGTCACACCCGGAAAGGCGTTGAGGTCCTTCTGCTCCAGCTCACAGGCCACCACGCAGGTCGCTCCGCTTCCGCCACGTCAGGTACAGGATACGGCCGAACTGACGTTATGCTCGGTCGTTCGCTGCACTCATGATACCAATTCCGCGCGGCCCAATGGCTGCCGATGAGCCTGCGGCAGCTTTGTGCCGTGCTAGTGACAGACCTCGACATTGCCAGTGTTGCCGCCGGGACCGCCACCGCCACGGTACTCAAGGTGACAGCCGCTCCTGACCTGACGGCACAGATATTGATCACAAACGATCTGGCCGCTCCCGCCGCTGGACTTCGCAGTCGCCTGTCGCCGCGGAACCTCCGCAGTCGGGTTCGGCCTCTCGCGAGGCGAACGGTCTGCACGAAACGGACGCTCGTTGGTATTGCGCTTTGCAACGGGCTTCTTCCCGCGCCGCGTCTCGCATTCATTGTCGTCGTTGAGGAACGAGCCCTCTGCACAGGTGATCCTGCTGCACTGGTCGCCGTCAGCCCTGTAACCATGATCGCAGATCAGGGGACAGACCCGCGACGCTTTGAGCTTGATCGCGTCAAGCGCGTCCAGACTTGCAAGCTTGGCGTCAAATTTGGTTCCCGCGTGCCGATTGAAGAGGGCCAGCGAGCGCTGTGAAGCCGCATTCCATTGACCGTCGATGGCACCGCTGAAACAGCCAACGCGGCTCAATTCGCTTTGGATGGACTTCGCGATATCGGCCTTGGCGATATCAGTCTGTTGCGGTCCCGTGCTCAGCGCAGCAAGCTTGGCGCCCTGGTCATCCTGAACAGGCGCGGCAGCTTCGGAACTAGCCGCGACGTTATTTTCAACGGCCGGCTTAGTCCCGGAGAGCGCGGCGACTATCGCGGCTTCCGATGCGGTCCGCTTTCGCTCGGCCTCGGCTGCCTGCTCCTGCGCCGCTTGCTTTGTCCTCTCGGCAGCAATACGGGCCTCTTCCGCCACCTTCAGATTCGCAGCCGCCTTTTCCTGGTCGGCACGCTGGGCGCCTTCGGACTTGAGCCGCGCTTGCTGCTGCTCGGCCTGCCGCGCCTTCTCTGTCGCTGCGATGCGCGCGTCCTCGGCATCGAGTTGGTTGAGCTGAAGCTTGGCCAGACTTGCGTAATACCCGTCCGGATGCTGGGTCAGGAACGCACTCAGCGCGGCCTTATTGCGGAGCTGCAGGGCCAGTTCGTAATCGCGACGTATTTCCGACTGGGGGTTGGCCGCTTGCGTCGGTTCCTCTGCCATGGGAGCAGGAACCAGCGCAACGTCCTCGCCGCCCAGCGAGCCGTAGACATACGGCTCCTGTCGGTTGCCCGTGGCTTGCAAGACGTCGTCGCGGACGAAGCCGAAAGCCCTGCGCAGGTCGAGTCCCGGCTTTGCGATATACTTCACGAGAGCCGTGGCGTACGGACTATTCTTACTGTTGCCGTCAAGCGCCGTTAATCCGGCCTTTGCCGCAAACGCGATTAGCGTGTTGGACACGGTGGGCTCGACCCTGGCCAGCCCACGGCTGATCGACCTCGAGGCAACCGTTCGTTTCATCGTGTCGGCAAAAGGATTGTTGCGGCATGCGTCGACAATCACAACGCGCAACTGTCGCGCAGGCTCGATCGCCAGCAAGACACGGTCAAGCGAGAACGCCTCGTCATAGATGTCAGTGTCACGTTCAAGCTTGGCGTCTGTCGGGATCAGATAGTTTGTCCCATCGATCTCGATACCGTGACCTGCATAGTACACCAGGGCGATGTCGGCCTCGCGCGCTTGATCGGCGAATTCTCTCAATGCCCGCCGCATGTCGGTCGCCGCAAGGTTGAGCCTCGAGTCAACCACATCAAAACCTGCACCTCTCAACGTTGTGGCGATGGCTGCAGCGTCGTTGGCCGGGTTCGGAAGCAGCGGGGCGTTTTGATAGCTGGAATTGCCGACCACCAAAGCCACGCGCTTTGTCGCCCAGGCGGGCTGAGAGGCCAGGAATAGCGAAGCGGCAAGGAGAAGACAAAATCGGAGACGCCTATAGAAGCTCATGGCGAAACATCCAGCATCTGCCCAAAGAATGGTAGTGTCGCGAAAATGGCCGCGCAGAATTCTCAATTGAATATTCGTAGGCTACTGGCGACTACCAATCTCCGTACAGTAACAATCTCGAGCCCAGTCCACTCTCCTTGTTGTCGTTTGGCGCAATGAACGCGTTCAAGGCCGCGCCGAAGATTGTGGCAGGTCAACTGGCTCGACTAGGCGGTACCCCCGTTCGGTGATCAATCGTTGCGGCGCAAGATGTTGATATAGCTATAGTTTGCGCTCTTGATCGATCCGCTGGGGGACGGCGCGCCCATAGCGAGCGAACGATGTGTCGACGGGGCCATGTGATGGGCTGGAACCGCCGCCTTAGAGGACAGTGCGTGAGGGTTCCCATGCCGGTGATCGGGCCGAGCCAATCTGCGATCGAGATTCATGTCCGCGCAAGCTCGCATGTCGAATGCTGAGTCAGTGCGGCATGCCGAAGCAAGCAGTTCACCGCAGCTTGATCTACAAGTCGTTGTCCAACATCATTTGCTCGCAATGCATGGGAGATGAAGTCGAATCTAACTTTGGAGAACCTTATGTCCATTCCGTTGAAAATTTACATCACGCCATTTGCCGAGAGAGGCGTTCCCGAGTCTGGAAAATGGAGTTGCGACACGGCCAAAAAAGCACTCGATGTCGTCAATACGATCTGGTCGAAGGCCAAGATTGCGTTCGTGATCAATGATTGCCTGATAGACAAGCCGCTCGATATGGCAAAGAGCGCCCGCAACAATGACCAGCGGATGCTGGATGTTCTCAGCCTCCGCCATGCTCCGGATAATGCAGTCCATATTTATCTGGTCAATCCGATCGAAAATCTCTCCGCGGGTGGGAGCTCATACCTTCATAGCGATCCCGAGCCGGCCAGCTTTGTCCAGTGGTATGGCAATGACTTCGCCAATGGACGCGCCTGGGCCCATGAGCTTGGTCATCTCATGAGTGTTGATCACGTCGAGATAGACTACACCAACGAGAGGCAGGCGGCGGCATTGGGCGGCAACCTCATGACGAAAGGATTGAGCGTCGGCAGCGACTTGACCAAGCAGCAAATTGAGACAGCGAAGAGCTCAAAACTGGTCAAGCGATTTGGCGGCTGACGATCGCGTCATACCGCTTGGCTGTCAGGCCTCCGGAGTCAGCCAGCCGGATGCCGCGTCGCCTGCATCGACGCCCACGTGTCGAAGCTGGCAAACCGGGCGGCGGATTGCGGATGATATGGTCCCGCATCGCCGCATGAACATGGATTTCAGGCGAACGCTCCGGGCGCCTCCAGCCAGGCAAACCTAGAGCCGCACGCCGGTCGTAGCAAACGCCTGGGCAACAGGCTCCTGCACCTGATCCAAGATAGCCATTGCCGCAATTGCGATCACAACGGCCGCTCCGCAGCCGAGCAGAAAGGCCTTCATCGGCAAATCTCCATCGTTAAGAAGCTGCATCTTACGAAGGAGGCTTGAGGTGAGCAACTCAGGCGGGCGCTCTAACCTCGTTGTCATGGGCTCTTAAAGATCGGCTCGACCGAGAACGCATCGCTGATCAATCCCAACGATTGAAGTTCGGCACTGTGCAAGTCCACCTCCAAGACGGCGACTAGCAGCCCGAGCACGATGACGGCCATGATGAGGAGAGGCGAGGCTTGTTGTGTCGCAGGATCCGGTGCGACCATGAGCACGCGAACGGCGCGCAGTCGTGAGATCATCCGCAGCAATCGTCCGGATCGCCCCTGCATGCCGTCTTCCTTGACGTGACGAGCAAAGACGTGACGAGCCAAGGCTAGGACTGGCGCCGCCGCCATTCAAGGAAGAAATGCCACGACCGGCTGGCTGATACATTGTACATCGAGGAACGGATAGCGATCCCTCCTCGTTTGAGATGGGGCCACCGAATGAGGATCTCGCGTGAAAGCACCAACAGCCGCCTTATGTTGGGCACGCGTTCGTTCAGTCCGTTCGGGCAGGCTCCGGCTGAAGTCCGCAGGGTCCACTGGAATGCAGACGGCGCCAAGGGCTCACCCCAAAGACAATAGCGGCCAGAGAAGTAGCTGCGGCGCCGCGGACATTTATTCAGGTCAGCACTTCGGGCATTGTTGAGGACATGGCGATAACCGTGGCCGGCAAAGACTGATGGGATTGGCTTCGCGCGCAAGGGTCGCGGTGGCCGTCGTTGCCGCCCTAGCTGCGTTCGCCGCACATGCCGAGATGGCAGGCCACGGCGGCGCCGTTCGGGCACTCGCAGTTTCGCCTGATGGGGAAAGCCTATTGTCGGGGAGCTTCGACACGGCGGCCGTCCGCTGGTCGCTGAAGACTGAAGCGGCCAACGAGGTGCTGCGGTATCATGTTGATGCCGTCAATGCGGTCGCTTTCCTGAAGGACGGTCGGATGATCACGGCGGGCGCCGACGCCCGGATTGCGGTGTGGACGGCGGGCCGGCAGCAGCCCGACCAGATCCTTGAGGGGCATACTGGCCCCGTCGCCGCACTCAGCGTCTCGCCGGATGGATCGGAGCTCGCATCGGCCTCGTGGGACCACAGCGTGCGGCTCTGGTCCTTGGCCGATGGTTCATCCCGCGCATTCGAGGGCCACGCACTGAATGTCAATGGCGTTGCCTTCGCTCCCGATGGCAAGTCGCTTGTGAGTGTCGGCTACGATCTTGCGTTGCGCATCTGGCGTTTGCCGGACGGCCAGTCGGAGACTGTGGCATTGCCGGCGCCACCAAACGCGGTCGCTGTCGCGCCCGATGGCGAGATCGTCGTGGCAAGTGCCGACGGCAAGCTGCGCATGCTGACGGCGGATGGAAAGCCATCCGGCGAGGCAGCGGCAGGCTCGGCACCGATCATCGCCCTGGCGCTCTCCGATGACGGGGCACTGATCGCCGCCGCAGGCATCGGCGGCACGGTCGCCATTGTCGAGCGCAAGTCCCGGAGTGTGCTGCGGACGCTCGTTGGACCTGAGTCTCCTGTTTGGTCGGTCGTTTTCCTGCATGATGCAGCGACGCTCGTCACCGGAGGTGCGGACGGAAAGATCCGCCGCTGGAATGTGCAGAGCGGCGAGCCGGTCGGTTCGAACTTGTTTGGGACGCCAGCCGATCCGCTGGCTACCTATGCAGGCGACCGCGGCGCCGAGGTCTTTCGCGCCTGCGTTGCCTGCCACACCCTGTCGGCGAAGGAGGCGCAACGTGCAGGTCCAACGCTTGCCGGATTGTTCGGCCGAAGAATCGCCTCGCTCCCCGGCTACCGGTTTTCCGAGGCGCTCAAGAAGATGGAAATCGTCTGGACCCCGGAGACCGTCGCAAAGCTGTTTGAAGTGGGGCCGACTGCCTACACGCCCGGAACGAAGATGCCGGAGCAGCGAATTGGCTCGGCCGAAGACCGCCGCGCGCTGACGGATTTCCTCTCCCGCGCCACCTCGCAATAGGCGAGGACGCAGGGGTTATTAGGCAAGAGTCCGCGTCTTAGGTCTTGCTCTCCGATCGGGGCACGTAATCCTCGGCGGTTCGGGGCGGGGCGCGTTCCGGCACGCCCTCGAAGGGATCGAACTGCTGTTCGCTCATTACCGTCACGCGGCAATCCGCGCACATTCTGATGGCGTCGAGGCGCTTGTCGCCGGCCGGATACATCCAATGCCGGCCCTCCAGCTTTGCCGCGATCCGATCGATCGTGCTCTTCACGCCGAACGCCGTGCCACAGCGGATGCAAAACGCAGGCTCTTCCTCCTTGATCACGATCGCGGGCGCGCGGCCGGCGCGGAAGTCGATCTGCGGCTTAAGCGTGATGACCTTCTCGGGACAGGTGCTCTGGCATAACCCACATTGCACGCAGGCATCTTCGACGAATTTGAGTACCGGACGGTCGGGATCGTCGCGCAGCGCACCGGTCGGGCAGGCCGAGACGCAGGAAAGGCACAGCGTGCATCCGCCGGTATCGACGCTCACCGCGCCGATCGGCGCGCCGTGCGGCAGCGCGATGACGTCAACTGGCTTCGGTGCAAGGCGATGCAGTTCGCCCAACGCGAAGCGAAGCAGGTCACGCCGCTTGCCGACAGTCTTGAACGTCGCAGGCGTCTTCACCGCAGCTAATTGTCCGATGTCTTTCAGTTGACCCAGCAACGCATCGGGATCGTCCGTATCGATCGTCGTAACTCGACGCTCATCAAATCCGAGGCCCGCAAGGATGGCCTCCGCCATGCCAATGGTTTGCATGAGGCCGGTCACGTCATGCCGCGGCTTGGCGCGGAGTAGAATCCGCAGCGCGGATGCGCCGTAGGCAAAGGCCCCGATGATGGCCTCAAGCCCAACCTGTGTCACCTCGTTGACGGCCAGAGGGATGACCCGGGCAGGCAGCCCGTCTCCGTGACGGGCGAGGGCGTCGATGAGGGGCGCGCCATGCTGTCCCTCGTGCAGCAACAGGATGGGATTCGATCCGCCCGCCTGGTGGTAGGCGAGCAGCATGGCGCGGATGGTCTGGAGTTGCGCGTCCGCGGGCGGCAACGTGTACGATGCCGCTCCCGTGGGACAAGCCGCGGCACAGTGGCCGCAACCGGCGCAAATTTCGGCGTTGATGGCAACATGATTGCCGGCCGGTGTGATCGCGCTCGTTGGACATAGATCGAGACAGCGATGGCAGCCGATCAAGTTCGAGCGCGCATGAGCGCAAAGGTCGGGCGTGAATTCGATATATTTGGGCTTGTCGAAGCGTCCGACGAGATCTCGGGCGCTCAGGACGACGCGCAGCATGGCGCTCGGGTCCTTGGGATCGGCCCGCAGATAACCATCGCGCAGATCATGCGCCGGAAATAGCGGTCTCGCTCCCGACAGGTCGAGGACGATGTCGCAGTGCGAGGTGGCGCCGCTGCGCGGATTTTCGAAAACGTAATGGTCGCGCGAGGAGGGACGCGGGCGGGCGTAGTCGTCGATCGTGAGCTCGAAAGCGCCCAAATGTCCGCTGGCGGTACGGATTGTTCCCTTGACGACCGGGAAGGGAGTTGCCCCAGGCGGAGTGATTTCGCCCGGCTCGGTCAGCATCACTGTCACATCGAGGTGATCTGAAAGCAGCCGCCCGGCTTCAATCGCCGCCTCGTCTCGGCCGTAGATCAGGACGACCCCATCGCTAGCAAGCGTAACCAATGGATAATCGGGCGCCTGCACCGCGCTCGCAGCGAGCAACGCCGCCATTTTGGGGCCGGCTTGCGCGCCTTCGGACGACCAGCCGGCCGTCTCGCGAATGTTCACAAAAGCGACTGGCGCGGAGCGCTCACCCGCTTCCTCCGCAAACAATGATTGCTGATACGTGCAGGCAACGGTCAGAGGGCCGTTTGCCTTTGCAACTTCGCGAAAGTGGTCGAGCTCGACCCCGCACAGGTGACGAAAGCAACTGATGTCGCTGTTGCCGCATCCGCGCTTGATCGCGGCAACATCAAGCCCCATCGTGTCTTCACACGAGCAAATCAGGACGGTCTTTGCTGGCTGCTCCAGGTTCATGCCTCCCTAGACGGCGGCGGACGACGGACTCGCACCAATCCTTCGCCTCGTATAAATATTGTCAATCAGGCAAAAGGAGAGTGGAGGACGGCCTGCGGTCGACCCCAACCAGCCACGTTTCCACGGCGGAACCGATCCAATTGCCGCCACCCTTTACGCTGGTCCGGTTACGGGAGAGCGGGGACGCGTTTGCTCATGCATGCCGCATTGCACCCGAAAGCGGTGCCGGCACTCTGGTCTATGTCGGGCGCTTCGAGCTTGCCGAGTTCGCCGTGGTGCTGGAGCCGGCCGAGCCGCTGACGACCGCGCGCCGCGCTCTCTACGCCTGCATGGTTGCCCTAACTGACGCTCTGCGCGCCTATGCGCCGCCGACCAAGGAGATTGCGATCGGCTGGCCAGACGCAGTCAGGATCGACGGCGGGCTGGTCGGCGGGGGGCGGATGGGTTGGCCCGCGTGTGCGGACGAAGATGAGCCGCCCGGGTGGCTGGTCTTCGGAGCCATGATCCGAACCGTGGCGATGAGCGACGGCGATCCCGGTGTTTATCCCCTTGCTTCCGCCCTCGATCAGGAGGGATTTGGTGAAGCAGGAGCGGTGCAGGTGACTGAGAGTTTTGCGCGTCACCTGATGCGGGCGTTTCACACATGGCAGGTCGATGGATTTGACGGCATCGGGCGCGAATTTCTCAGCCGCGTCCCACGCGAGCGGCGAATGCAGCGGTGCATCGACGATCGCGGCGATCTGCTCACCCGCCGCACCGGCAGTGACACGACCGAACGAGCGGTCCTTGTTGAGGCGCTAGCCGTGCCATCCTGGCTTGATCCAGCGCTTGGAGGGCCAAGGCTGTGACAAAGGCCGTGAAACTTCTGCGCACCATCGCGCTCGATGCCTCCGACACTTTCGTGTTCGACGTGCCGGCGGTACCGGGCGAATGGGCCGTCTCCGGCGGCTTCCGCTTCTGCGATCATGATCCGGCGAAGCTGAGCGGAAAGGGCCGCGCCGCCTTCCGCGCCGGCTTTCTCGGCGTGCAATCCTGGGGCTGGTCGACGCTGGCGCAGATTGTTCCGGCGACGGGGCACGATGTTGAGGCGCTGATCGAGCTTCTTGCCAGGCAACTCGTCGATCTTTTCGGCGCACCAGATTTGGCAATTGCGAGGGCCGCTGCGGAAGAGGAAGTCGCCTTCGCGCAGTCGCTCTGCACGCATCCGATCGGCTCGCTGATTGCCGTCCACCGCTCGGTAAGCGGAGGCGAAGTCCGCGAGGCCTTCCGCAGGCTGCAACTCCGCGAAGGGCAGGGGCATGGCAAGGCATTCTCGTTCATGGAAGTCGAGGACGATGTCGAAGCCGATAGCGGCCTCAATTTCGCGAACATGGGCCAGGAGCCGCGCCACCGATGAATGATTTCTGGATCGCATGCGGCCATCATCTGCTCGATCGTGACGAGAGCGGCGGACTTCGCGTCACCGACGAATTCTTGAAGGCCTATTTTGCCCGTCCCGAGCTGATGCCGCCGAAAGATGCGTGCCCGATCGAACGAAGCCTGCACCGCGAGATGCTTGCCGATCCGCGCCGGCCGGTCGGCGCGCAGCAAGTCGCTGCAATCGCCGATGAGGACGCGCGGGAGAACTGGCGTTTCGTTCTGGAATTTCGTGATCTCATCCTGCGCCACCCGACGCTCGAAGCTGCGTACCTCGCAACCGTGCGTTCGCGATCGAACGATTTGCCGCCGCTGTTCATCAATCAGCTCGTCCACGTGATCCTGCGTAACGCCCTTGACGGCAGCCAGGACCCATTCGTGCTGCGAGCCGCAGAGCTGTTCTACCGGCCGCAACGGATCCTGCCGCATGAACAGGCTCTCCTGCTTGGCGATGAAGAAACTGTCGGCGGCAGCAGCCCAACACCGATGTTGTCGCTGATCTCAATGCTGGGCGCGCGGACGGACGCTCAGCTCGATGTGCTGAGCGAGGAGAACGCCGCGAGCTATTGGAAGCGGAGCGACCTGTTCGACATGGCGCTCGATCTCACTGCCGACGGGCGAGGCTCGCGGGCGCTGACGGAAGTGATGACCCGATGGATCTCCCACCTGCTCGGGATCGACGTTGCCATCAAACCATTGGCAGAGTTACGCGAGGTAAGGCTGGCCTGGTATATTGGGCTGGACAGTGAGGCCACCAAAATGGGCGATCGGCTCTGGCATGGCGATAAGCTTGACGAGCGCAGCGCAGGGCGGGTGCTCTCGCTATTTCGCCTGACCTTTGCGGATCCGGCCCTGGCCATGGAGATCTTGCAGGGGGAGCCGGTCTATCTGATCCTGGCAATGACCGCCGATCAAAAGCTCCGCATGAAACCGCAGAATCTGTTGACGGGGCTCCCGATCAAGCGCCTGGAAGCCATCTCATGAGCACCGCGGCCCTGCCTCTTCTGCGCATCCCCGTCGGCGTCCTCGTCGAACGTGGCCGGGCGGAGTCGGCCTGGGCGGATTTCATCTGGCGCTCTATAGCCGTATTGCCTGACAAGACGGACACAAAGCCATGGACCATTCTGCGCGAGCAGGACGGCACGACGCTGTTCTACGCCGGCAACGCAACGGTTGATCTGTACGTATCGGAAACCGCGCGTTACCGTGACAATCTCGCCTCTGGCCTGCCGAGCATCTGGGTAATCTTGAGTCCATCCGAGGGGCCTTGGCCTTATGCCGTCGCCGCCGCGACCGCTGATCCCGCGGAGGGTGAGGGATTTACCGAAGCGGCTGACAATCTGGTTGAAGCCGTGCCGATGCCCCAGACGTTGCGCGAGACGATTGAAAGCTTCATCGCCGAACACCACGTCGAGAGGGAATTCGTCAAGCGCGAGCGACGGCGCGCCGATCCCGAGGCCTTGGCACGTCGGCAGCATGAAGGCGGGCATGAATGACTGAGGAACAATTCCTTGCGCGCTGGTCACGCCGCAAGGGCGAGTCAAAAGCGAAGGCGTCGCCTCCAGAGAAGACCAGGCCTGCCCGCGAGGCATCGGCGCCAAGCCCGACCGCTGAAGGCGAGTCCGAGCTCGATCTTTCGAGCCTGCCGTCGATCGATTCAATCACCGCCATGACCGACGTTACCGCGTTCCTGCGCAGTGGTATTCCACCGGAATTGACGCGTGCGGCTCTTCGCCGCGCCTGGTTGGCCGATCCGGCGATCCGCGATTTCGTTGGACTTGCCGAGAACGCCTGGGACTTCAATGATCCGAATGCCATGCCGGGGTTCGGGCCGCTCGACTGCTCGCAGGCCGAGCTGGCCGCCTTGGTCGATCGCATCGTCGGCGGTGTGCGCGAGGCTGCGCAAGTCCTGCCTAACACGCCCACACGGCCGCAAGACTTCCCGGAGACCAGTCCGGATCCGGCGCTTGTGCACTCCGCTGTACTTACAGGGCGACCGGATCAAGCAGTCGTCACGGACATTGCAACGCCCGTCGCATTGCAACCGAACACGGAAGGCGAGCCCGTGCGGCGCCGCACACATGGCGGCGCGCTGCCGCGCTAGTTTCGACCAAAGGCTATAGCCCCAAACTATGCCGCGCGATTGACCGTCTGCGGAACCAGGTCTAGGCTTTCGTAGCGCTTTGTTACGAAAGCAATAAATCGTCCATTCGGGTCTCGTCGACGGAGGTCCATGTGCGTGATGCTGGGCTTGATCGCGCCATTAACGCCGCAGGCGGCGTGGCCCAGCTTGCGCGCGAAATTGGTATCAGCCAGCCCTCGGTTTCAAACTGGCGCATGATACCCGCTCAGCGAGTAATTGCGGTCGAAGCGGCAACCGGAGTTCCCCGCGCCGAGCTGCGGCCTGATCTCTACGGCGAACTGAAGGTATCGCAGGATAGCATCGATCCGATCGATGTCGCGCGAGCGCAGGAATACACCCTTCTCGCTGCCTTGTTGGCGGCTGCGCCGTCCAAGAGACTGCTCGATCGCCTTGCAGCTTTGAGCGGAGACGCGACGCTTCTCGGTCAGGCTCACGCCGCCTTGGCGGAAGCCGCTTCACGCGCGATCGCAGGCCAAGTCGAACGCGAATACTTCGAGCTGTTCGTGGGTCTTGGCCGCGGTGAGTTGCTGCCCTACGCCTCCTATTATCTGACTGGTTTCCTCAACGAAAAGCCGCTGTCACGGCTCCGGGCCGATCTCGATGTGCTCGGCATAGCGCGCGCCGAGAACAATCCCGAGCCGGAGGATCATGCCGCTGTGCTCTGCGAGATCATGGCGGGAATGGCTGATGGCCGCCTGGAAACGTCGTTCGGCACGCAGCGCGATCTGTTCGAAAAGCACGTGGCGCCGTGGATGGGGCGTCTGTTCGCCGACATGGAGCAGGCGGCAAGCGCAAAATTCTATCGGGCGGTCGGAACGCTTGGTCGTCTGTTTATCGAGATCGAAAGGCAAGCATTCACGTTCGCCGAGTGACCAGCCGCGTTTAGGTCCGGGAGATGTGTAATGAACCACGAAAAGAAAACGACCGTCGGACGGCGGGATTTCCTTCGCAAGGTCGGCATCGGCACGGTGGGTGCGAGCGCCACGCTGGCGACGCCACTCGTCGGCTCCGCTCGAGCCGATAGCGAGAACAATGATGAGAAGCGCAAGGCGCGCTACAAGGAATCCGATCACGTGAAGGCCTTTTATCGCGTCAACCGCTATCCCGCCTGAGGGAGGCTGCCCGTGCTGATCAAGCGAACACATCATCATTCCGGATCCGACCGCCGCGGCTCTGCCGCGGACTCTCTGGCAAGCCACACCAGCGGTCTTGATCGCCGCACCTTCCTGCGCCGGTCCGGTCTTGCGGGTGGGGCGCTCGCGGCGCTCGGCGTCATGCCGATTTCCGGCGTGCGTAAGGCGGAAGCCGCCGTGGCGGGTCCGCTGACCGCAGGTGCCACCGTCAGGAAAAGCATCTGCACGCATTGTTCGGTCGGATGCACCGTGACCGCGGAAGTGTTGAACGGGGTCTGGATCGGCCAGGAGCCGAGCTGGGAGTCCCCGATCAATCGCGGATCGCACTGCGCAAAGGGAGCTTCCGTGCGCGAATTGGTGCACAGCGAGCGACGCTTGCGCTATCCGATGAAGCTCGTGAACGGACAATGGACGCGCGTCTCCTGGGAGACCGCGATCAATGAGATTGGCGACAAGATCGTCGAAGTTCGCGAGAAGTCGGGTCCCGATTCCGTTTATTGGCTCGGATCGGCCAAGATGACCAACGAAGGCGCCTATCTATTTCGCAAGCTCGGCGCGTTCTGGGGAACGAACAATACCGATCATCAGGCGCGCATCTGTCATTCCACCACCGTCACCGGCGTGGCCAACACCTGGGGCTACGGCGCGATGACCAACAGCTACAATGACATTCGCAATGCCAAGACCCAAGTCGTGCTGGGCGGCAATCCCGCGGAGGCGCATCCGGTATCGCTGCAGCATCTGCTGGAGGGCAAGGAGCTGCAGCGGGCCAATTTTATCGTCATCGACCCGCGCATGACGCGGACCGCGGCGCATGCGACCGAGTATGTGCGCATGCGGCCGGGCACGGATATCCCGGTGCTGTATGGCATGATGTGGCACATCCTCAAAAACGGTTGGGAGGACAAGGAATTCATTCAGCAGCGGGTCTACGGCTTCGACGATCTCCGCAAGGAGGTGGAGAAGTGGACTCCGGAAGAGGTCGAGCGCGTCAGCGGCATTCCCGGCGAACAGCTCAAGCGCGTTGCCAAGATGTTCGCGACAGAGAAGCCGGCAACCCTGATCTGGGCCATGGGCCAGACCCAGAAGACGGTCGGCACCGCCAATGTACGCGCAAGCTGCATTGCATTGCTGATGACCGGAAACGTCGGCAAGGCCGGCGCGGGTGCCAACATCTTCCGCGGCCACGACAACGTGCAGGGCGCGACCGACGTTGGCCTCGATATCGTGACACTGCCATTCTACTACGGCCTCGCCGAGGGTGCATGGAAGCACTGGTCGCGGGTCTGGGAGGTCGACTACGATTACTTGAAGTCGCGCTTCGATTCCAAACAGATCATGGAAACGCCCGGCATTCCGCTCACCCGCTGGTTCGAGGCGGTGACGCTGCCGAAAGATCAGGTCGCGCAGAAGGACAATGTGCGGGCGGTGTTCGTGCAGGGGCACGCTTCAAACAGTATCACCCGCATTCCGGAATCTCTCAAAGGCCTGAAGGCGCTCGAACTGCTCGTCATTGCCGACCCGCATCCGACCACTTGGGCCTCGCTTTCGGTCGAAGCGGGACGCAAGGACGGCGTCTATATTCTGCCGGTTGCGACGCAATTCGAGTGTAAGGGCTCGCGCGTCGCATCGAACCGATCGCTCCAGTGGGGCGAGCAGATCGTCAAGCCGGTTTTCGAGTCGAAAGACGATCTCGAGGTTATCTATTTGATGGCGAAGAAGCTCGGCTTTGCCGACAAGATGTTCAAGAACATTAAGGTCGAGAACAATCTTCCCGAGGCCGAGGACGTCCTGCGCGAGATGAACCGCGGGAGCTGGTCGACCGGCTATTGCGGGCAATCGCCGGAGCGGCTCAAGGCGCACATGAAGAACCAGGCGAAGTTCGACATGCTGACGATGCGGGCGCCCAAGGACGATCCCGAGGTCGGCGGCGACTATTACGGTCTGCCGTGGCCGTGCTGGGGATCACCAGAGGTCAAGCATCCCGGTACGCCGCTGCTCTACAACACCAATCTGCACGTGATGGACGGCGGTGGCACGTTCCGGCCGCGCTTCGGCATCGAGCGCGAGGAAAAGCTGCCGGACGGAACCACGCGCAAGGTCAGCCTGCTGGCAGACAAGTCCTATTCCAAAGATTCCGAGATCCAGGATGGTTATCCCGAATTCACGCTGGCGAGTCTGAAGAAGCTCGGATGGGACACAGATCTCACTGAAGCGGAGATGGCTACGATCACGAAGGTCAATCCCGCCAATCCGGACGCGGTGTCGTGGTCGCTCGATCTTTCAGGGGGAATCCAGAGGGTCGCGCTCAAGCACGGGTGCGTGCCATATGGTAACGGCAAGGCGCGCATGAACGCCTTCGGCTTGCCGGATCCGATCCCGGTCCATCGCGAGCCGATCTACACGCCACGCGTCGACCTCGTCGAGAAATATCCGACGCTGCCCGATGCCAAGCAGTTCCGCATGCCAAATATCGGCTTCTCCGTGCAGAAGGCTGCGGTGGAAAAGGGAATTGCAAAGCAGTTTCCGCTCATCCTCTCCTCGGGGCGCTTGGTCGAGTATGAGGGCGGCGGCGAGGAGACGCGTACCAATCCGTGGCTTGCCGAACTGCAGCAGGACATGTTCATCGAGATCAATCCTGCCGACGCCGCTGATCGCGGTATCAAGGACGGCGGCTGGGTCTGGGTCACGGGCGCCGAGAACAATTCGAAGGCGCGGATGAAGGCGCTCGTCACCGAGCGTGTCGGCAAGGGTGTCGCATGGATGCCCTTCCACTTCGGCGGCTGGCTCGCGGGCAAGGATCTTCGCGGCGCCTACCCGAAGGGGACCGATCCGATCGTTCTTGGCGAAAGTGCGAACACAATCACGACCTACGGATATGATCCCGCGACGGGCATGCAGGAGCCCAAGGTCACTCTTTGTCAGATCGCGGCGGCATAAGGAGCAGCGACGATGGCACGTATGAAGTTCCTCTGCGACGCCGACCGTTGTATCGAATGCAATGCCTGCGTCACCGCTTGCAAGAACGAGCACGAGGTGCCCTGGGGCATTAACCGGCGCCGCGTCGTCACCATCAATGACGGCAAGCCAGGCGAGCGTTCGATCTCGATGGCCTGCATGCACTGCACCGACGCCCCCTGTGCGGCCGTGTGCCCCGTGAACTGCTTTTATACCACCGCCGATGGCGTCGTGCTGCACTCCAAGGACCTCTGCATCGGCTGTGGTTATTGCTTCTACGCCTGTCCGTTCGGCGCGCCGCAATATCCAAAAGTCGGAAACTTCGGCTCACGCGGCAAGATGGACAAATGCACCTACTGTGCCGGCGGTCCCGAGGCCGACGGCAGCAAGGAGGAATACGAGAAGTACGGCGCGAACCGGCTGGCCGAGGGCAAGCTGCCGCTGTGTGCCGAAATGTGCTCGACCAAGTCGTTACTCGCAGGCGACGGCGAGATTATTGCTCAGATCTACAGGGAACGCGTGATGAAGCGCGGCTACGGCTCCGGGGCGTGGGGCTGGAAGACCGCGTATCGCGAAACGATCGAGTCCTGACCCGGACCGCAGTCAAGGGCGCGACATCGGGAGGCGCAGATGGCGTCATTTGGAAGATTCATTCACCTGGCATTCGGTGCATGCGCGCTGCTCCTGGTGATGACGGCGACCCCAGCGGGTGCCCAACAGGTCAACCCGACCGCAAGCTCCGTCAAGGAGCAGCAACTGCTGCAGGAGCTGAATCGGATCCAGGGCCGCGTCAGCATTCCTGATCAGAGGTCGGGCGTGCTCGAGCAGCCGCAGGGGCGCGAATGGCGCGAGTTTCGCAACGTCACGCTGCGTTGGATCGGCGGCGTCGCGATTATCGGCATGCTGGCTGTGCTCGTGATCTTCTATCTCACCCGTGGCATGGTGCGTCTCGAAAGCGGTCGATCGGGACGCTCCATCGTGCGCTTCACGCTGTTTGAGCGCTTCGTGCATTGGATGACGGCCACCTGCTTCATCATTCTGGCCATATCAGGACTGAACATTACCTTCGGGCGGCCGCTGCTGTTGCCGTTGATCGGCTTTGAGGCCTTCTCTGAGTGGTCCCAATGGGCGAAGTACGCCCACAACTATCTGAGCTTCCCGTTCACCATCGGCGTCGTCCTGATCTTCCTGATGTGGATCGCCGGAAATATCCCGAACAAGGTGGATGTTGCATGGCTCAGGCGGGGAGGGGGTATTGTCGGTCATGATCATCCGCCGGCGTATCGCTTCAACGCCGGCCAGAAGATGATTTACTGGATCGTCGTGATCGGAGGCGGTCTCGTTGCTGCGACGGGATACGAACTAATGTTCCCGTTCTATATCAGCGGCATCGAAGGCATGCAGATGGCCCAGATCGTTCACTCCGTCGTGGCCATGTTGTTCGTGGCCGCAATGATCGCGCACATCTATATCGGCACAATCGGAATGGAGGGCGCGTTCGAAGCCATGGGCTCAGGCGGCGTCGACCTCAATTGGGCCCGCGAACATCACAGCCTCTGGCTCGACGAGCAGATGGCGCGAACGGGACCGAACGACCAACGGCCGCAACGCGCAACCGCTGCCGCGGAATGAAAGGGAGTGCCCGAAAGAGGCTGGTCCAGTAAGCTCTACTGTGTCCGCTCTTTCGCAAACACGACTGACCGGTCCTCGATCTTCTGCTCGGGCAGGGTGCTCGCTCGACCTCTCTGCAGCTCTTGAATGTCTGGCATGCCGCTCTGGGCAAAGCGAGAAAGTCCATGCGATCTGAGCATGCTGGTGGCCGCACTGATCACAAGCAGGCCCGCGACAAGCGAAAGCATAAGGCGTTTCATGGGACATCTCCGTCTGGAGTTGCATCCGCCAGAACGGAGTAAGCCTTAGTGTGTCCCGGTCATGTGAGCCGCCTCACATCTTCCGAGCTTTTTTCTTCCGAGCTTTTTTCGACTTCCCTCCGTTGGACAGAGTGCGCTCGATTCAGGAGCTTTGAAACGACGATTTCCGCAACCCGGCCCGATCAGTCCTCAGTCCTCGTCCGGTTCGCGCACAACCGCCGGTTCGTTGGGGTCGTTGCGGTCGTCGTCCTCCTCGTCGTCGTTCTCGTCTTCTTCGTCGTCATCAGGGTCCCGGGGCGGTGACGTGTTGCCCCTGGTCGCGGAGGAGTTCAAGCCGACCGATCTGAAAGACTCGTTGGGAATTGGGTAAGTCATGTCATTGGCCTCGGTGGGAAACTGGTTTGGGACTCTGCGTTTTGTTCCGGATAATGGGGTGTCCCGGGTGAGATCGGTCGCGCTTAGTGACCTGATATCGGCTGGCCCGGCGCACGGTCCAGTGGCGCGTGAGGTTTCGCGAGGCCCATCGTACCGGGCGGGGTCTCGTTGTCGACCTTTCTGGTTCCAACCCGCTCAAACGTCGTGGCGAACGCTGCGACGAGCGCGACTATCACTGCAATGGCGGAAAATGCGATCGCGGTACGGTGGTTATTCCGCTCGACGCTCATGACGGACTCCACTCTGGGGTAAAAACGTCAGGCGGCGTCGCTGGTTCCCGCGCAACTGGTTTGGCGAAGACAGGACTGCCTGGAGCGGAGCAGGAATGGGCTCGGGCTTGGCCACGGCCGCCGCCGCTGGTGAAGTGGGGAGGCGCGCGTCGGACCGGCGAATATGCACGTCAAGGAGTCGCTGGGGCAGGGAATAGATGAGCGTTGAGCTGTCGCGACGATCGGAGATCGAAAGCGTCACCTCGTCAGCGCGCAGCTCCCTTGATCGAAATTGGGTCTCCCACAATGTCCGTCGCAGATACAGTCGAAATCTGGTGGCTCATGCCGCAGAAGCGCCTTTGTCCTCGATCGCTCCATCTAGGTCTTGCGCGAGCGGTTCGAGATGTTCGACCAGCTCCGCCGTATCCGACGGTACATTCAACCGATGATTCATCGCCCAAATCGCCGCTTGGGTACGGTTGGTCACGCCGATCTTGCGAAAGATCGCTTTCACGTGCGCTTTGACGGTAGGCTCCGCGATTTTGAAATGTCGCGCCACGTGCTTGTTCGAATCGCCTCGGACGATGCGATCGAGAATAGCGATTTCGCGCGCGGAGAGTTGTTTGAAAACGTGTGATTCGGTGTCAACAACAGGGTCCCACTGCGACACAGTTTGCGCTGGCAGCGAGAATCGACGGTCGAGATGCAGCTCGATCTCGGTTGACCAAAGACGCGCGTCGATAACCGTGATCTGTCCGCTTGTTACGGTGTGCAGCGAGCTCACGAGAACTCTCGGCATGATCGAGCTGAAGATCGCCGCGTTAGCTCCCTCATCCAACGCGCTCTTCAGATGTTGCGCACTGCTCTCGTCGCCAACAGCAACGATGAACGACAGCGGGCAACGAGTTCTAATTCGCTTACAGATGAAATCTCGGCTCGGCCCTACGCGGACGATGACCAGGAAAGGCTTATCACACGGCAGCGCGCCGAGATCGTCGAGTTCAATTCCGCAACACTGTGGACGGAAACAAGTTCTGGATAGGATGAGGCGGAGACCCTCTCGAAATAGTCCATCGTCCTCAAGGATGAATGTTGGCACCACCGGCTCATTTGACATACTCAACTCGCCTCAAATGGAAGTAGAACCTTTATCAGTTCCCCCTTCGGAAGAACGTGCTCCCTTGCAGTTTCATTGCCAAGTTTTCCTAATCTCTTTGTGCAACACATCCGATCCGAAAAAGGCGGGACATATCAAATGTTAATAAAGTCAGAGTTCTGAAAACAAAAGTTGTTACAAGTTTCTCGAAAAGTGTAGGAGCGGAACCTTGTGTCGATTAGACGGTGATCCAAATCCGAGAGTCTAGTTAAACCGAATGAGCTAGTCCTTTCCAGATCGGCGTCGACGGTTGCACCAACCGGAACAGCTTTCAAATGAGCCAGTGAGGTTCACGTTTTCAAAGTTGGCCCTGTCACTCGAGCTAAGTTGGCGACAGCAGCAATGGGCGCCAAATGGACGAGGGAGGAAACACCGCGGGTCGTGGCCGGTTCCTGCGAATCGCATCTTTTTTGTTCGACAAGCCAATCCAAGGTCGTATGCATTTGCCATCGTGAAGTCTGCTCAACGTGTGTTTTGAGCGGCGGAAATTCGCTGACGTTCGCAGAGATCGAGGCAAACTAGTGTTCGCGCTGACGGGCGAACGGACCGCTGCAGCGTAAGGACGAGATTTCCAAACCGTCGGCGGTGCTTACAGGCCGACAGGAGTACTTCCCCATCTCCTGACGATATCCAATTGATGGGTGGCGCTGAGCGAATTGCGGCGCATGCTTGAGGTGGCACGTTTGGGCCGTTTCCAACCCTGCAGCGCCTGCGATGCAGGCAGTTATTTCGTATGCTGCAAGATTGTGACTCTAGCGAGATCCGATGGCGTGACGAATCCTCTCGTTTCCGTTGTAATACCGCTCTACAACAAAGCCCACTGTATCCTGAAGACGCTTTCTTCAGTGGCAAGCCAGGGCCGAACTGATTTTGAGTTGATCGTCGTCGACGACGGATCAACGGAGGGGAGCGCTGAGCTGGTGAAGGCGGCAGGCGTTCCCGACTTGCGTCTCATCCAGCAGGAGAATGCAGGCGTATCGGCGGCCAGGAATCGCAGCAGCGCAGGGGAAATGGATCGCATTCCTGGATGGCGACGACCTGTGGTCACCCGGCCATCTGGAGAGCCTGCAGCGGCCTACGGACAAGACTGCGGCAATCGCCGTCATCAGCAATCTGCGATTGGAAAGCCGCACCGGTCACCCGTTGATCGATCCAGCGGTGCTGCCGCAAGGGGTGGATGACTATTTTACATTCGCACTTTCCAGCGGGGACTATCCCGCGAGTTCAAGCTCGATCATGGTTCGCAAGGACGAACTGTTCGCGGCAGGGCTCTTTGCGGAAGGAATCGCGTCCGGCGAAGATATCGACATGTGGTGCCGGTTAGCCTGCCGAGGCCCGTTCTTCTACAACGCGAGATTGTCGGCAACTTATACCGGCGCCTGCTCATCGAGCAACCGCGCCGCCGCTCCAATCTTTGCGCAGCGCCTTCCCGGGTTAATAGGAGATGGCAGGGTTCCGCCGGCATTGGTCAAGAGTGCCAAACGATATGCAAATTTCCTGATGCTCGAGTATGCGCGCGCCAGTTACTCACGAAGGATATACGGAAGCGCGTGCAGTCCTGCTTAATGATTGCGTTGCAAGCTACGATGCCCGACGCTTTTTCAAGCGCTTGATGAGGACCTCGTCTCTCGGGCGAATGCTTTCTCGGCTCCGCCCGCTCGGTAGAAGGTCGACAGTTCAGCACGACCCTAGTGCCGAAGTCGAGGCCGTCCGATCCGCTCGGCCCTGATCCATGGCATTCGTTGTCCACGAGCCAGTGTCATGATTGGCCTCATCACGATGTGTCGTGGTAGTAGTTGCTTGAGGGCCAGCTCGAGGCCAACGAGCATGTCCCTCGGCCAGGTGTCCCGTCGTGAACAAATCAGGCCTGACGAGCTGCCACGGCATTGCCATTCCCGTTCCGAGCAGATGACAGGGAAGGCCGAGGCGGAAGCGTGCGTCCGGCCCCGAATTCGCATATGTACGCAGCCCGGAGCGTCGCACCCATAGCGGAGCGCGCTTTTGCAGGATAATACGCGCCACCAGCTCTCGCTGGTCGCGACTCAGCGATGGGGTCCACGTGGGCGGTTCCAGTAGAGCGCGCGTTGCCGGCAGGGCAGCGAAGCGAAAGAAATCATCAGCTCGGATTGCGATCTCCTCGTCATCTCCCCTCGGCATGTTGAGCCTCTATCTGCTCGCGCAGTGGGGGAAGTCGGGGCGCAAAGGCGTCGTGTTTCTGGCCGAAAACGAGAATAAGGCGGAGCGGCTGGGGGCCATCATTCATGCCCTCGACGCCTCGTGCGAAGTACTGGTTTTCCCGCGGCTGGACACGCTGCCGTTCGATCAAATGGAGCCGTCGCACGAAATCGCAGGTCGACGAAGCGCGGTCCTGAGGCATCTTGCCAAACCCGAGAAGCCCATCCTTCTCGTGTCCACTGCCGAGGCCGTGATGGAGCGCCTGCCAACGCCGGCAAGTTGGTCTCGGCTGACGCTCCGTCTGAAAGTGGGCACGGAGTTCTCCGAGCAAGATCTCCGGGCGCGGTTCGAGGCTCTCGGATACGAGCTCGATGAGGATGCCCGCTATCCCGGTGATGCGCTTTTTCACGGCCAGACATTCGAGATATTTCCCGCCGGAGCCCTCGGGCCATTCAGGGTAGAGCATTCCGGCCGGTTGATACGTCGGATTGTGGCATTCGATCCGATCGAGCATCACATCGTTTTTGAGACCAAAGAGCTGCTCATCGATCCGATGTCGGAGCGGATGATGCTGGGAAACAGGCGCGGAAAACGTTCTACCCTGTTCGAGTATTGCGGCCGGGCCAAGTGGATTGCGGATGCCGGCGTTCAGGTTCACGCCGACAATTGGCTGAGCACGATCGAGGAGGCGGCTGGTCGCGCCGATAGGGAGCACACTTACCTCGGACGGCGCGAATGGAGGGATGCGATCAAGCGCATGGACATCTTGCCGCGACAGGCTCCGTTCCGTCCTGTCCCAGACTTTTCGAAGGCTGCATCACCGAGGAAGGCGCTACGCACGTTCGTCGACGAGACGCGAAGTGCCGGCTTTCGGCTGGCTTTTGTCGCAGCGCAGGAAGATGACCTGCGTGTGATGGAGCGAATGAGCGGAGTCAAGGCGGAGCGCTTTGTGGGTTGGAGTCAGGCGGCGGCGGCACGCAATCGAGAAGCTGCACTTCTCGCCGACTTCGACGCCGGTTTTGTCGTGCCTGACAGTAAACCTCTTGTCGTCGTTACGGCTTCCGACGTGCTCGGCAGCAAGGCTCATCATCCCCAGCCTTTGGCGAGAACCTGGGGTGCCGGTTTCAGCCATCTGAATATGCCGGAGCAGGGTGCTGTGGTCATTCATCTGCAGCGGGGATTAGCCCTGCTCGACGGACTGCAGACTGTGGCGACGGGAGGTGGTGCCTCGCGAGAAATGATCAGGCTCGTCTTTGCGGGTGACAATGCCGTTCTCGTTCCGCCCGCCGACCTCGCCTTGATCTGGCCCTATGCTTCCGAACTGGGCAGGCTGTCATTGGATAAAGCGGACGGAAGTACGTGGTTCGCGCGCCGCACGGAGGCCGAGCACGAGATTCAGATTGCGGGCAGGCAACTCGCCAAACATATCAGCCAGCGTCGCCGTCGGCGGGCTTCGAAACTCGTCCCTCCGGGGCCCCTCTATGAGAGGTTTGTCGCACGCTTTCCGTTCTTCACGACAGTCGATCAGGCGAAGGCCATTCGCGACGTCCTGGATGATCTTGCGGCCGGTCATCCCATGGATCGGGTGATTTGCGGCGATGTCGGGTTCGGAAAGACTGAGGTGGCTTTGCGGGCGGCGGCAGCCGTCGTGCTGTCAGGACGGCAGGTGGCGATCGCGGTGCCGACGACCGTCCTAGCGAGGCAGCATGTCGCGACGTTCCGCAAGCGATTTGCTGCCTTCGATATCGAAGTGGGAAGCTTGTCGCGCGCCACATCGACCTCGGAGCTGAGGGAGACGAAGGAGGGGCTGAAGAGCGGAAGATTGAAGGTCGTAGTTGGAACTCACGCTCTTGTCTCGAAGGACGTGAAGTTCCGCGATCTCGGCTTGGTCATTATCGACGAGGAGCAGCATTTTGGCGCGGCCGAAAAGGCAAAGCTATCAGGGCTCGCCAAGGGTGTTCATGCCCTCTGGATGAGCGCTACGCCGATACCGCGGACCCTCGCGGCAGGCCTCGCGGGCTTCAGGGATCTCAGCGTCATTGCCTCTCCACCCGCTCACCGGCTTCCGGTCGCCACGAGAATTGCGCCGCTTTCCGATGCTGCCATTGCCGCGGCGTTGTTGCGCGAACAGAGGCGCCACGGGCAAAGCTTCCTGATCTGCCCGCGTATTCAGGATCTCGATCCGATGCTGGTGCGCGTGCAAACGCTGGCCCCGGATCTGCGCATTGTCTGTCTCCATGGCAGGTTAAGCGCAGACGAAATGGACGACCGGATGATGACCTTCGTCGAAGGCGAGGCGGATGTTCTGCTCGCGACCAACATCGTGGAGAGCGGCCTGGATATCCCGCGCGCAAATACGATCGTGGTCTGCTGGCCCGAAAGGTTCGGTCTCGCTCAGCTCCATCAGCTCAGGGGCAGGGTGGGGCGCGGCGGCATACGCGCGTTTGCGTATCTGTTGACCGAGTCGGATGCGGCGCGATCCGAGAAGCGGCTTGCGGTTATGGAGGAGTTCAGCAGGCCTGGTGCCGGTTTTGCAATCAGTGCGCGGGACCTGGACCTCAGAGGAGCGGGAGATCTGCTCTCGGAGCGGCAGTCCGGCCACGTTCAGGTGTTCGGGCCCGTGCTCTACAGCCATCTCTTGAAGCTGGCCTCGGAGAAGGTCGACGACAGAACGGCCGACCTGTGGGTGCCCGACCTGAATCTTCCGATCGCCGACATGTTGCCGGCAGACTATGTGCAATCGGAAGCCGTTCGGCTCGAAATCTACGCCCGCGCCTCTCGGTGCCGAAGCGAGGATGAGCTGGACGACCTCGAAGAGGAGACTCTCCGTCGTTTTGGAAAGTTGCCGCCAGCGGCGCTCGAATTCTTCGCTGCAGCAAGGCTTAGGATCGATTGCAGGCGAAGAGGGATCATAAGGCTGGATGTCGGAGCAGAAGCGGTCGCCGCGACATTCCTTCCGGGACGATTGCGAAAGTCCAAGGCGCGATCGCTGCAGCGTGACGGCGATCGGGTCGTCTATGCCAGCAACGGAGCTGATGGGCCGCTCGGAAAAGTCGAAAACCTCTTCGATGTCCTGGACGAATGATCGCGCTGTCGGCGCAGCGGACGAAAGCGTAACCGCGGAAGGCCGGCACGTTGCACGCGCGACGCCTCGTCCCTTCGAACTAGCGCTCGCGCTCGAAGCTTGTGTCAGCGCCTCCGGGTGAGCCTTGCGAGTTACTTTCCTGCTCCCGTGGTCAGGCCGCTGACAATATAGCGCTCGAGGAAAATGCCGACCAGGACGAGCGGCGCGATCGCCGCCGTCGACAGCGCCGCCATCGACCACCAATTGATGCCCTGCGAGCCAGTCTGGCTGGCCACCATCACGGGGAGTGTCTTCGCGTCCGTGCTCGTCAACAGCGCCGCGAAGAAGTATTCGTTCCAGCACAGCACCAGCGAGAGGATGAATGCGGCCACCATTCCTGGAACGGCGAGCGGCAGAATGATGCGCAGGAAGGCGCCCCAGGTCGACAGGCCGTCGACGAAGGCGGCTTCGTCGAGCTCGATCGGAATCGCGTTGAACTGATCGCGCATGATCCAGATGACGATCGGCAGCACCGTTAGGGTGTAGAGCAGGACAAGACCGAAGCGCGTGTCGAGCAGGGCCAATGCCTTGTAGAGGACGAGGAACGGCAGCGCGAGCACGACCGGCGGCAGGATCAATTGGGACATGAAGAAGAACAGGATATCGTCGTTGCGCATCCAGGCGAATTTGTAGCGGAAGCGGCTCAGGCCATAGGCTGCCAGCGATCCTAAGATCAGCGCTAGCAAGGATGCGCCGACCGACGTGATGACGCTGTTGACGAAGCGGTTCACGAATTCGGAGCGGGCAGTCGAGGTGCCGAACAGTGTATCTGGTGACAGGCCAAGCGAGCGCCATCCTTTCCAGTCCGGCTGAAAATCGACCCAGGGAATCAGGTGGGCTTGCGTCACGTCGACCGCCGATTTGAACGAGGTGGTGACGGTCCAGTAGATTGGGAACAGACAGATAAGCGTCCAGAACAGGAGTGCAGCGTAGATCAGCAAGCGGCCAAGCATCCGCTTGGCGCGCGGCGCTGCGGAATGCTTTCGGACCGGGTTTGATGCCACACTCGACATAGCCAATCGCTCAAACTCCCTTGGTTGGGTCCTAGATAACCTTCTGTGTCCAGCGCTTCGACAGTCGTAACATCACGGTGAGCAGCACGATGATCAACAGCAGATAGACCATGGCGAGCGCCGTGCCGTATCCGACATTCGAGCGGTCGCGGTAGACGCGATAGATGAAGCTCGACACAGTGTCGGTGGCGCCGCCCGGACCTCCGGCGGTGACGTTGATCACGATGTCGGCGAGCTTCAGCTTGAAGATGATGCGGATGATCAGGACGGTGATGCTGACTGGCAGCATGATCGGGAACGTGACGTGCCAGAATGATTGCCAGCCATTCGCGCCATCGACCTTGGCCGCTTCCTGCACCTCCTTTGGCATCGCTTGCAGGCCTGCGAGCAGAATGATCATGATGAACGGGATCGACACCCAGGCGTCCATCGCCTGGATACTCAAGCGCGCCATCCAGGGCGATGCAAAGAAGGCCGGATTATCCCATCCGAGATAGCGCGCAAGCGTCGCTGCAGGGCCAAATCGATATTCCAGGAGGGATTTGCCGACCATCCAGCTCACTGCGACCGGGCTAAGCATCATCGGCAGAAGGAAGACCACACGAAAGAATTTTCGCGCCCGGATATCGGCGCTGAGCAGCAGCGCCAGCCCGAATGCGATCGCGTACTCGCCGAGCACCGCAACCGTGTAGAAGACCATGTTGCCGAGCGCGTTCCAGTAGTAGGTGTCGCTCAGCATTCCTCTAAGATTGTCGAAGCCGCTGAAGCGCGGTCCGTCGATCGATGAGAGATTCCAGTCCAGTGACGCGATGTAGATCCCGAAAATCGTGGGAAATATCACGACTGCAACCGTGAAGAACACGGCCGGCAGCAGAAACAGCGCGCGCTGACCACGTTCGCCGCGGATGATGATTTGCCCGATTCCAAACGCGATAGCCCACAGCACATAGGCGATCATGATCGGGCGCCAATCCGAGAATCCGGTCGCGATTGTACCGGTTGCGTGCAGCCCCTGAAGGAGGATCACGAGCAGGAGGCCGAGCGAAGCGAGCGCGACCAGCGCCCGGCCAGCGTTCTTCCGGCTGACGCTCGCGCGCCGGGGGGCGGGCGCGAGGCGCTCATTGCCCAAATCGACCGAACTCTGCATCGCAATCCGACTCTGCCGATTCTTGCTAAAGTGCGGCTGGCGTCTGAAGCGGCGCCAGCCGGGTCTGGATGGTTCTCGCAGTCGAAGAAGCTACGCGCCGAGCGAGGCCTTGTAGAGCCCGATCTGTCGCTCGCGGCCGATCTGGTCGGTCAGCTTCTCCCAGGCGGCGGCGATGTTGTTCGCGCCGGTCTGGGCATCGACCTTGCCGGCGAAAATCTTCGTCAGCTCATCTTCGGCGATGCTGTAATACTGGAAGATGCCGGGGATGCGCGGCTCCACTGCGCGGTTGGGATGATTATAGGAGCCGAGCTGCGAGTTCAGATAGGACGTGATGTATTTGCGGTCGTAGCCCGCGGCGACCCACTCGTCGAATTGGAAGTGGCTGGTGCGGTGGGCCTGGAAGCCCGACGGATACATCACCATCCAGAGCGACAGGTCCTTGCCGCCGAGATGCGCGGCCGCGCTCCAGGCAGCCTTGTGCTTCTTCTCGTCACCGTTGACCCGTGCCATGACGTAAACGCCCCAGCCGAGATAGGCGCAATTCGGTGCATGATTCGGGCCGCTTGCGAGCTTGTCCCATTTTCCGGTCTTGGCGTTATAGACATCGTCCGAGCCCGGCAGGATGTCGAAGCCGACGACGTCGCCGATCACGGAGGTGTCGCTCGCCTTCGCCACCTGGCCGATGTCGCCCCACCAGGGAATCATTGAGCCGATGCCGGCCAGGAATTGCTGGAAGCCGGTGGTGTTCGGATCGGCATTGAGCTGATCGGCGGGTTCGAATGGCAGCGCGTCGATCACGTCCTGGATGGCGCGCACCCAGGCGGGATTGTTGATGCGCGGCTTCATCGTGTCGATGTCGAACAGCCAGGCCTTGTCGTCGGGGTGCTTGGCATAGGCCGAGGCACGACTGGCCAGGAAATAGAAGCCGAACCCGCCCCAGGGCTTTGGCGCATCGAGGTAGCCGAACGCATTCTGGTTCTTGATCTTCTTGCCCTTGAGGAATTTTGTCACCGCCTGTACCTGCTGCCAGGTTTTCGGCACGCCCCATTCGCTCGAATTGCCCGCGTCTTTCCACGCCTTGGCGAGGGTTGGGTCGGAGAAGACGTCAGTGCGGTAGTTGAAGTTGTGGCAGTCGCCGTCGATGGTGACGCGATAGGTCTTGCCGTTCCAGGTGCCGACGGGCGGCTTCAGGTAGTCGACATAATCGTCGATATCGATCTGCTTCTTGACCCAGTCCGGCATCTCCGACGCCAGCCCTTTGCCGCAGACGTCGCCCTCGAACGGCGCGCCCATCTCGAGGATGTCGAAGTCGACCGTGCCGGTCGCGATCGCTTGCTGTAAGCGCGGATTGTAGTCGGCCTGGGCGAGATCGATCCAGGAAATTTTCGCACCGGTATACGCTTCCCATGGCTTCAGGAAGCCGCGAAACAGGAGATTGTGGAGGTTTTGATTGTTCAGCCCCATGAAGGAGAGCTCGACGCCCTTGAATTCGCCTTCCTTGATGCTCGCCTTGGTCGGGCCGAGGCAGAGCTCGCCGACTTTCTGCCAGTCGGCGTCGGTTGGCGCACCTTTGCCGACACCGGGAATTTGCGTGATCTGGGCGCGCAGATTGGCTTGCGCCAAGGCAAGCTCGGAGAACGTGCCGAGCGCGCCCGTCGTGCCCAACGCGGCGGCGCTGGCCGCGCCTTTCAGCACCGTGCGCCGGTTCGGCCGGAGTGCGGGATGCTGATCATGCTCTTGCTGTTTCATTGCGTAACCTCCCTTCGTTGACGTTATCGTGTCAAGTTATTGGGTTATTGGGCCGCCTGAACAGCATGGTCTGAGGACATGACGCTCGCAGATCTCTTGTCGTCAAGGTGCTGACGGAGGCCGCGTCGAGTATGCAACGACGCAAATCAATGTCAACGAATCCACGCACGAGCAGAAGCTCGGCAGGGCTGCATCAGCTAGTCTGCGTCAGGTGGGATGACGCCTTTCTTGAAGATGAAGCAGCCATAGAAGCGCCGCTCGCCGGTCTGGATGACGCAATAGGATTTCTTGGCGAGGTCATAGAAGGCGAAGCGCTCGATCGAACCCAAGGGGAGAGGGCGGGCTTCGGCGGCGTTGATCTCCTTTTGCACCTCCGCCTGCACAGGCGGAACTTCGTCGGGATGGCCGACGATTTCCATACGCAAGGCGGGTCTATCGACGAAGGAATCGAGGGGCAGTACCGACAGGATCGCGCGCGCGGCGCGAGCTGCGGTGACGTTGTCGATGCGTAGCAGCCGCCCTAGCACGGTTTGGCGGGCGACCGAGTCGGCGGGAAAATTGGTGTCGCAGAGCACGAGATCGTCGCCATGCCCCATCGACCGCAGTGCATAAAGGATATCGGCATTCAGGATGGGGTCGATCGACTTCAGCATGCAGCGCCTCCTTTTGATCAGCTCTTTGGATTGACGACTATCCGACGTCGGGGGCGCCGGTGTCCATATCGGCGTGCAAATGCTGGAGTCTGGTTCAACCGAGATTGAACCAGATTCCTTGGGCGGCTAAGTCGCGTCTGTAAGCTGCCAGATCAGAGCAGTCCGTTCTTCTTCAGGATATCAGGCGCATTTTCCTTCGTGATCAGCATCGTGGGCAGGGTGATCACCGGTTCCAGCTTCTCGCCCTTCAGGAGCTTGACCGCCTGGCGCAGGCCTTCCGCGCCCGGCGTTGCGTAGAGGAATGTCGCCGAAAGCTGTCCCTTCGAGACCCAGGTGACGCCTTCATCCGGCAGCCCATCGATGCCGATGATGAACTTGATGTCCTTGTCTCGCCCCGCGTCCTTGGCGGCGAGATAGGCACCGTAGGCCATCGGATCGTTATGACCATAGACCAGATCGATCTTCTCGTTATTGCGCAGCGCGGTGGTCATGATGTTGTAGGCCTTGTCCTGCTTCCAGTCCCCCGACTGGTTGTTCAGCAGGTACTTGATGCCCGGCTCCTTGTCGGTGAAGGCATGGAAGCCGTCGTGGCGATCATGCGCGGGTTGGGTGCCCATGCCGCCCCAGATCTCGACGACATTGCCGGCCGCCTTGCCTGGTCCGCCGAGGAGCTTCACCGCATGTTCGCCGGCTGCCTTGCCGATCGCGACGTTGTCACCGCCGATAAATTGGGCGATCCGCTTGGTCTCGACGTTGCGATCGAGCACAATGACCGGGATCTTGGCGTCGATCGCCTTCTCGACAACGCCGGTCAGTCCCGCCGACTCCTTCGGCGAAATCAAGAGGACGTTGACCTGTTGCACGATCAGGTTTTCGCAATCGGCAACCTGTTTCTCGGTCTTGTCTTGACCATCGGTAATGATGAGGTCGACATCCGGATGGTTCTTCGCCTCAGCCTGGATGTCCTTGTTGAATTGCACGCGCCACGGCTCCAGCGTGGTGCACTGGCTGAAGCCAACCTTCCACTTGGTGGCGGCCTTGGCAGGACGCCATCCGGTGGGCATGTAGAACGTCATTGTTGCGCCGGCCACAGTAGCCGACAGTTTCAAGAATTCACGACGCTTCATCCAGATCCTCCCTCGCAAATTGCGCCTTGGCAGCGCCTGGCAGCCGATAGGATTCGGCTGTTTTCGGGTCGGCGCGCAGTTTGCCCGATCGGCTGAACCGCCATCGGGCCATGAGCTGGCCGAGATTCTGCTCCTGCACCAGCACGGTACAGACGATGATCAACCCCTTCATCAGAAGTTGCACATTAGAGTCGATGTTTTGGAGCTGAAGGATATCCGACAGCAGGCCGAAAATCAGAACGCCAACGAAGGTGCCGGCGAGGCCGCCGCGACCGCCCATCAGGCTGGTGCCGCCGATCACCACGGCGGCGATCGCATCGAGTTCGAGGCCGGCGCCGGCATCGGGCTTGCCCTGCCGGTATTGCGCGACGAACAGTACACCGGCAATTCCCGCGAGCAGCCCCGAAATTAGATAGGCGGTAAGCTGGACCTGCGCGACCTTGATGCCGGACAGTTTGGCGGCCTCGACATTGCCGCCGATCGCGTAGGCATAGCGGCCGAAGCTCGTGAACCGCAGGATCGCGCCGAACAGGACGATTGCCGCCAGGAAGAACACGCTCGGCACCGGCAACACGCCCCAGAGCATCGAGCGCAGCATCTCGAAGGCCTCGGTGGCGTTGGTGCCGGTATAAACCGGCACGACGGCATTGTCTTGCCCCGCGGTGAGTCGGGCGACGCCAAGCGCGCTGACCATCATCGCCAGCGTGACGATGAAGGGCTGTAGCCGCCCGGAGACGATCAGGAATCCGTTGATGGCGCCGAGCAGCAGAGCCAAGCAAGGTGCGATCAGCAGAACACCAAGCACGCCGAACTTGGTCTGCACCTGGGTTGTCAGCCACCAAGCAATCGCAATCGCGACGGCAACGCCGATCAGCGTGGGAATCCATACGCTGCGCCAGTGAGAGAGCGCAATCGGTGGGCGTCGCCCCGCGCTAACATCGTGGCCGCGCGCAAGACCCCGGAAGACGAAGCGCACGAAAAGCGCTACCACGGCTCCACCGACCAGGGTTGCTGCCGGAATGCCCATCATCGAGGCCGCAGTCCAGCCCGGCTTGGTGAGCAACATCGCGCAGATCACGGTCGCGAATCCCATGACTGAGCCGACCGACAAATCGATTCCACCGAGGAGAATGACCATGGTCATACCGGTTGCTACCAGGCCTGTGATCGAGACCTGGCGCAGAACGTCGGTCAGGTTGGCGTAGGATAGAAAAATGTTGTTGCCGGAAGAGGTATGCGGCGAGGTAAGTGCGCCGATCAGACAGATAGTCAGCAAGCCCCAATAGAGCTTGGTCCGGGACAAAAGGCGAAGCGTTGCTTTCATGAGGCCGTCTCCTGCGCCCAAGCCGCCATGCCCGGCGCGGCAAGGCGCATCACCGCCTCCTGCGTCGCGCTCTCGCGCGAAAGGATTCCGGTCTGCCGTCCCTCGCACATCACAAGGATCCGGTCGGAGAGCAGCAACAGTTCCGGCAGCTCCGAGGTCACTACGACGATGCCGAGGCCTTGCGCGGCGAGATCGAAGATCAGCCGGTAGATTTCCTGCTTGGCGCCGATGTCGATACCGCGGGTCGGCTCATCGAGCAAAAGAATACGAGGCTCGGTGGCCAGCCATTTGCCGATCACGACCTTCTGCTGGTTGCCGCCCGAGAGCGCCGCGGCTTGCTGGCTGATGCCGGTGCAACGGACCGAGAGCCGGCGGACCATTTCGGCCGCCAAGGCGCGTTCCGCAGCAAAAGCACGTAGGCCAAAGCGCGACATCGCGCTGATCGAGGGCAGCGCGATATTGTCACAGATCGAGGCGGTAAGGTGCAGGCCACGTTCCTTGCGGTCCTCGCTGACGAGCGCCACGCCGAGGCGATAGGCGTCGGCCGGCGAACCAATCTCGACGGCTACGCCATCAATGGCGATCTCGCCGCCCCGCCAGCCGCGTGCAACGCCGAAGATCGACTCCAGGATCTCCGTCCGTCCGGCGCCGAGCAGGCCGCCGATGCCCAGCACCTCGCCGCGTCTGAGTTCAAAACTTATGCCGTGCAGCGTTCTTTTCCATCCATGAGGGCCGAGTGTGTCAAGTGTCAGATCGGACACGGAGAGGACGATCGCGCCGTTTTGCGCCACGGTGCCGCGGTCGCTTGCGATCATGTCGCGGCCCACCATCGCCGAGATGATAGCGCCGCGTGACAATTCGCCGATCGGGGCCGTGACGACCCGCCTGCCGTCGCGCAAGACCGTCACCCGATCGGCGAGATCGAGCACCTCCTCGATGCGATGCGATGTGTAGATGATGGCGACGCCTTCGGACGCGAGCTGCCGCACGATCTTGAACAGCGTCCCGCATTCCGACGACGAAAGTGCCGAGGTCGGCTCGTCCATGATCAGGATGCGGGCATTGAGCGATAGCGCCTTGGCGATCTCGACCAATTGCTGCTCACCGACGCGCAATTCGGCAACGCGGCTTTCGGCGGCGATCGTGACGCCGAGGCGCTGCAGCAGGCGTTCTGCCGCTCTCACCATGCGGCGGCCATCGATGAGCATGCCTCCGATCAGCGGCTCGCGACCAAGAAAGATATTGTCGGCTACGCTCAACTCGGGAACGAGATTGAGCTCCTGATGAATGATCGCAATGCCGGCATTCTCGGCGTCGCGCACGCCGGTGAACGATGCCGTGCAGCCCTCGACCAGAATGGCGCCCTGATAGTCAGTGTGCACGCCAGCGAGGATCTTCATCAACGTGCTCTTGCCGGCACCGTTTTCGCCCATCAGCGCGTGCACCTCGCCGCGACGCAGATCGAAGTCGACATCTTGGAGCGCCTTCACCCCAGCGAAGGATTTGGAGACTCGATCGGCAAGCAGCACGACCTCACCGGAGTGCGCGCCGGCCGCTGACTTCTTGCCGATCTCGACAAGCGGAGAGGGCGGGGACGCGCGTCGCCCTTCACGCGCTTTGACGGCGCCGAAGCGTGTCTCCATCTGGATTTCCTCCCGGGTCCGCTTTGCCCCCGCGTCCAGTCGTCCCAGGGGTAGGCTGCCCATTGCTCTTTTGCTGATATGCTAGTTATATCAGCCGTCACCCGTCAAGCGTTTGTCCGCGGAATTGAGCTTCGCAATCTGAAAAAGTGAAAATTAGCCTCGGGGAATCACAGCATGCATTCAGTCGGCGGGTTCAGCCGAGGCACCGTTGCCGCACGAGCACGCAATGCGGGCGGCTCGAAGGTCGACCGGGCTTACGTGGCGCTGAAGCGGGCCATCGTCTCGGGCGTGCTCGCGCCGGAAACTCCGATCAACAAGAATGAGTGGTGCGCCACTTTCGATGTGTCGAGACTTTCCATCACGACGGCGATCAATCGGCTCGCCTTCGAGGGGCTTGTCATCGTCGAGCCGCAGCGCGGCTCCTACGTCGCAAAGATCCGCCTTGAGGATGTGCGGCAATGGATGTTGATGCGCCGCGCGCTGGAGATGGAGGTTGTTGCGGTCTGTGCGGCCGACATGTCGGCTGATGCGACCGAAGCCCTCGGCCAAAATATCGCCTACCAAAGGGCTGCGATCAGCAGCGGAGATCTCGAGGGCTTCCACGAGCTCGACACCAGGTTTCATCGTCAGATGACCGAGAGCCTTGCCCTTGCGCGCGTTGGCGAGGTGCTTGATTCGATCCGCACCCATCTCGAACGCGTGCGCCGGACGCTGCTTCCCGAGCCCGGGCGGCCCGAGGGAACTTTCCGCGAGCACGAAGCCATCTATCGGGCGATTGCCGCGCACGCACCGGAGCAGGCAAGGAGCGAAATGGCCAATCATCTCGATCGTGTGTCGCGGGAGCTGCAGGCCTTTGTCGCGAAACATCCCGGCTTCTTCGAGGAATAGGGCCGTATCGACCGACATCGCGCTTCAGGCAAAAGCATCAATGTATCTCGGCATCGATCTCGGCACCTCGGCGGTCAAGACCGTTCTCGTTGACGGCACCCAGCGCGTGATTGCAAGCGAGAGCCGGCCGTTGACGACCGCCTCGCCGCAGCCCGGCTATTTTGAGCAGGATCCCGCGCAGTGGATCGATGCGACCTTTGCCACGCTGGATGCCTTGAAGGAGACGCATGCCGGCGAATTGGCGGCGGTCGAAGGCATCGGGCTGTCCGGCCAGATGCATGGCGCCACGCTGCTCGATGCGCGCTCAAGGCCGTTGCGGCCTTGCATCCTCTGGAATGACGGACGCTCCGCCACTGAGTGTCGTATTCTGGAGCAACGCTGGCCCGCCTTGCGTACGACGTCGGGCAACAAAGCGATGCCCGGATTCACGGCGCCGAAGCTGCTCTGGATCGCGACGCACGAACCTGAGATTTTTGCGGCCACGAAACTCGTCCTGCTTCCCAAGGCCTACCTGCGCCTGGTCCTGACCGGCGAAGCGATCGAGGACGTCTCGGACGCGTCGGGATCGTTGTGGCTCGACGTCGCGCGCCGGGATTGGTCGGATGCAGCATTGGCGGCGACCGGCCTGTCGCGCAAGCACATGCCGCGTCTGGTCGAGGGTTGCGCGCCCGCAGCAACACTGCGCAGCGAGCTGGCGCGGCGCTGGGGCATGACCAGACGGCCGATGATCGCGGGCGGCGCCGGCGACAACCCGGCGGGTGCCGTCGGCATCGGCGCGATCCGGCCGGGAACCGCGTTCGTGTCGCTGGGAACCTCGGGTGCCTTGCTGGTGCCGACCAACAGAATTGCCGCCAACCCCGATCGCGTCGTGCACACCTTCTGCCACGCCATTCCCGCAATGTGGATTCAGGCCGGTGCGATCCTCTCGGCGGCGTCCTGCCTCGCCTGGATCGCGCAGTTGTTCGGCGTCGCCGAGGCCGAACTGCTGGCGCCGCTCGGGTCGCGCCCGCAGGAGCCGTCCCCCGTGAGCTTCTTGCCTTATCTCGCGGGCGAGCGGACGCCGCACGACGATCCCGTCGTGCGCGGCATGCTCGGTGGTTTGAGCCATGGCACCGATCGTGGAACGATCGTGCAGGCCGTCCTCGAGGGCGTTGCCTTTGCGCTGGCCGATTGCCGCGATGCGCTCGTGGATGCCGGCCTTGCGGTCGCGGAAGCCGACGCCATCGGCGGCGGTTCGCGGTCCCGGTTCTGGCTGTCGGTGCTGGCAAACGTTCTGGATGTTCCGATCCATCGCTTTGCCGGTGGTGAAACAGGAGCGGCATTTGGTGCGGCGAGATTGGGGCGGCTTGCTGTCACGGGCGAAGCGATCGAGGCCGTCTGCACGCCGCCGCGACGCATCGAGACATTCGAACCTGAACGGGCGCTCGTCGATGCCTATGCCGAGCGGATTCCTGCGTGGCGCGAACTGTACCGGCCGCGCCACTAGCATCGATCTGGCGTTGCACATACTTCGGCATGCCGTCTTCGGTATTGCTCTGTGCCGCGGCGTTTTGTTTAATGCGCGAACCGCGCTGGCAAAAATCGAGACGCGGGTGGGAAACGCATTGTGCGTCGGGAGGCACGATGGACGATCCGATCCTCGAGATGCGCGGGGTCTCAAAATCCTTTTTCGGCATCAAGGCGCTGCGTGCGGTCGATCTCACCGTCTATGCTGGCGAGATCCATGCGCTGATGGGCGAGAACGGCGCCGGCAAATCGACGCTGATGAAGATATTGTCCGGTGCCTACAGGCCCGATCCCGGCGGGGAGATCCGCATCGAGGGTAGGCCGGTGCGGATCGAAGGCCCGCTCGGCGGCCGCGCTGCGGGCATCTCCATCATCTATCAGGAGCTATCTTTAGCCCCCAATCTCAGTGTCGCCGAGAATATTTATCTCGGCCGCGAGATATCGCGTTCAGGTTTGTTGGCGCGCGGCGCCATGCGCCAGGGCGTCGGTCCGATCCTGGAACGGCTGGGCGCAGACTTCTTGCCATCGACGCTGGTGGCGCATCTGTCCATGGGCCAGCGGCAACTCGTCGAGATCGCGCGTGCGCTGCACGCGCGATCAAAAATCCTGATCATGGACGAGCCGACCACCGCTTTGTCGGCCGGCGAGAGCGAGCGGCTGTTCGCGCTAATCCGGCAGCTCCGGGCGGAGGGGCTTGCCATTATCTACATCTCGCACCGCATGGACGAGGTCTACGCGCTCGGCGACCGCGTCACCGTGCTGCGCGACGGCCGGCTGGTCGGCTCGCTCGACAAGCAGGACATCCGCGCCGACACCATCGTCCGCATGATGGTCGGGCGTGACGTCTCCTCGTTCTACAAGAAGGATCATGATCCCGAAGCGGGGCGCGGGCACCCCGTGCTTGTGGCAGTCGATATGGCCGATGGACAGCGCGTCAAAGGTTGCTCGCTCACCGTGCACGCAGGTGAGGTGGTGGGGCTCGCAGGCCTCATCGGCGCGGGTCGCACCGAGCTTGCGCATCTCATCATCGGCGCGTCGCCCAAGACCTCCGGTCGTCTCGAGTTGGAAGGACACCCGGTCGAGATCCGCACGCCTGGTGAGGCGCTCGACGCCGGGATCGCCTATCTGACCGAAGACAGGAAGGCGCTCGGCCTATTCCTGGACATGTCGTGCCTGGACAACATCAATCTCGCGATGCTCGGCCGGGATGCCAGGCTCGGCTATGTCCTCGACCGCGACAAGGCCCGCGACCGTGCCAACAGGGCATTTGCGGCGCTCGGCATTCGTGCCGCCAATGTCGGCGTCACCGTCGGCACGCTGTCCGGCGGCAACCAGCAGAAGGTGCTGCTGTCGCGCTTGCTCGCGATCCGGCCAAAGGTCCTGATTCTCGACGAGCCGACGCGCGGCGTCGACGTCGGTGCCAAGTCCGAGATTTATGCGATCATCGACAATCTCGCCAAGGCTGGCGCCGCGATTCTCGTCATCTCGTCCGACCTGCCGGAGATCATCGGCATCTGCGACCGCGTAATCGTCATGCGAAGCGGGCACATCGCCGGGGAGATCAGGCGCGAGGCGACGGCGCCCTTGAACCAAGAAGACATCATGGCTCTCGCCACGGGTATGGAGCAGCTCGATGCATGACAGCCCTCCGAAGGCAGAAGCCGCCACCGCTGCAGGGCTTGTCGCCGCGCAGGAAACCAAGCGTCAGCGCATCAGGCTTCTGATCCGCGCGGCTGGCATGCTACCGGTTCTGCTGATCCTCTGTATCGGGTTTCATTTCCTCTCCGATGGCCGCTTCTTCACCGGACAAAACCTCGGCATCGTGTTGCAACAGGCCGCCGTCAACACCGTGCTCGCCGCGGGCATGACTTTCGTCATTCTTACCGGCGGCATCGACCTCTCGGTCGGCTCGATCCTGGCGGCCTCTGCGATGGCCGGGCTGACGGTCTCCAAGCTGCCCGACCTCGGCGCGCTCTGGCTGCCGGCCGCGGTTCTCACTGGCCTCGGCTTCGGCGTCATCAACGGTGCGCTGATTGCACTCCTCCGCCTGCCGCCATTCATTGTCACGCTCGGTTCCCTCACCGCCGTACGGGGGCTCGCGCGGTTGCTCGGCGCCGATACCACTGTGTTCAATCCTTCAATTCCTTATGCCTTCATCGGCAACGGCTCGCTGACGCTCGTTCCCGGCGTCGTGTCGATCCCATGGCTTTCAGTAATCGCCTTGCTCGTCATTCTCGTCTCATGGCTGGTGCTGCGCCGAACCGTGCTCGGCGTGCATATTTATGCGGTAGGCGGCAATGAGAGTGCGGCGCGGCTTGCCGGCATCAAGGTCTGGGCCGTGCTGACCTTCGTCTACGGCGTGTCGGGACTTTTCGCGGGGCTCGGCGGCGCCATGCAGGCCGCGCGGCTTTATGCGGCCAATGGCTTGCAGCTTGGCCAGTCCTATGAGCTCGACGCGATCACCGCCGTGATCCTCGGCGGCACTTCATTCGTCGGCGGTATTGGCTCGATCTGGGGCACGCTGGTTGGCGCGCTGATCATCGCCGTTCTCTCGAACGGCCTCATCCTCATCGGTGTCTCCGACATCTGGCAATACGTGATCAAGGGTCTGGTGATCATCGGCGCCGTGGCGCTTGATCGTTACCGGCTGCAAGGCTCGGCGCGCACCTGAGTGCGCAAGGCCCGATACGAAGTTTCCGTTGCGGCAACTGGTCTGCCGTGCCGGGGATGAAGACAGACCAGGGAGGAAGCCAATGTTTAAGACGATCACGCTCGCCGGCGCCGCGATGGCGCTTGCCCTAAGTACCGCGCCATCCTTCGCCAAGGAGCTCAAGTCGATCGGCGTCTCGCTCGGCTCGATGGGTAACCCATTCTTCGTCGCGCTGTCGAAGGGCGCCGAGTTCGAGGCCAAGAAGACCAATCCCAATGTGAAGATCACCACGGTCGGCTTCGAATACGACCTCGGCAAGCAGGTCACCCAGATCGACAATTTCATTGCTGCCGGCGTCGACCTGATCCTGTTGAACCCAGGCGATCCCAAGGCGATCGGGCCGGCAATCAAGAAGGCGCAGGCAGCAGGTATCGTCGTCGTCGCGGTCGACACCGCGGCAGAAGGAGCCGATGCTACCGTGACCACGAACAACGTCCAGGCCGGCGAAATCTCCTGCCAGTACATCGTCGACAAGTTGGGCGGCAAGGGCGAAGTCATCATCGAGAACGGGCCGCAGGTCTCTGCCGTGATCGACCGCGTCGTCGGCTGTAAGAGCGTTTTCTCGAAGAATCCCGGCATCAAGGTGTTGTCCAGCGACCAGGACGGCAAGGGCTCGCGCGAAGGTGGCCTCACCGTCGCGCAGGGCTATCTGACCCGCTTCCCCAAGATCGACGCCATCTTCGCCATCAACGATCCGCAGGCGATCGGCACCGACCTTGCGGCGCGCCAGCAAAGCCGGAGCGGCATTGTCATCACCGCGGTGGACGGCGCGCCCGACATCGAGGCCGCACTCAAGGACCCCGCGGCGCCGCAGATCCAGGCTTCCGCTTCGCAGGACCCGTTCTTCATGGCGCGGCGCGCCGTGCAGGTCGGTGTCGGCATCCTCAATGGCCAGAAGCCGGCCTCGACCGTCGAGCTCTTGCCGTCGAAGCTCGTGACCCGCGACAACGTCAAGGATTACAAGGGCTGGACCTCGGACCGGTCGCAATAGCCACTCCACATCGGCTCTAGCGGTCCGAGGCGCTCAGGCGGTGCCTGGCTGACAAAGCCCGCGCTTCGGAGATCCTAGCGATTGCATCGATCGACCGACGTAAGGAGCCTCACGCGACTAGTCGTGTGAGGCCCCGGCGGAGCCGTTGACCGCCGCTGGTGTCGGATAAGGCTACAAGGTCCTTTGTTCAAAAGGACCTTGACCCGAAGCCCCTGCTTGACCTGCAACGGGCCGGACCGCTCTCGGGCGCGAGGCACACAGAGAGGCGAGCGCTCCAGCGGAGCTTCGTCAGCGATGAGCGGTCAATTGTCGCCGGTAGTGTTCGGCGTCCCAATTCAAAAGCGCTTGCTCATTCTCGACCGAGAGGTAGCCGATCTCGGCACTCAGAGGTAAGCGACTGGTCACAAGCGCTAGACAGGTCAACAAGGCCTCAGCCCCAGAGCTGGCGTCCTTCCGAATGACGGCGCCAATGCCTGCAGTGAGAGCGGCAACGGGCAGGGGCAGTCGATTGGCGCTGGCGTGCGCCGTCATGGCAGCCAGGTCTTTGCCTTCATCCAATCTTGGCAGACCCGGACCGAGGAAGACCACGTGGTCTGGGTACAGCGAGCCGCCTGTCGCAATCGCACGGCTAAAGCGGTCGGTGCCAATGCTGTGGCATAGCGGATCTGCTGGCAAGCGGTAGTCTGTCCCCGTGCATATCTTGCGAAGCGCTTGCGCGTTCACCGGTGGCGCGCGGCGCGGCGCTAGCGCGAGTCGCTTTTCCACCTCGTAGACCAGGGCTTCCGCCGCGTCGCAGTCTGCCGCGCCGACCACCAGGCCGTGATTGCCGAGGATCAGGACATCGATCGCATTCTGTGCGATGACGGCGTTCACGGCACGCGCCAATGGTAATCCCGGGTGAAAATAGTCGAGGCGATGCCAAGCCAACCCATCTAGTCGTTGAGCAAGCTCATCGGGCGCGTCGGTTCGCACCGCCCATGCGATCGTGTTGACCGAGTGGACATGCAGGACAACCGGATGCGGCATCAGTGCGTGGAGCGACGTCTCGATCGAGGCGCGCAATGTCGTCGTGGCATGCGGCGCAAGCGGCACCCGCTCGTCCCCCTGCGCCAGCGCGACGCGTGCGGCTGAAAGCGAGACCGGCACGAAAATGTCCTTGGCTTCTGCATCCGCAAGCCAGGTGCCCGACGCCTTTACCCAGAGCACGTCGTCGTGCTTGATCGACGAATTGCCACCGGCAGCCTGCACCAGCAGCATGTTGTTGCCGACGCGTGCCGACATGCGACGAAGATCTCCGAGTTGGGCAGGGGCTTGCATCGCGGTTGTCTCACCAGGCTAGACGGCTCATGATCCAATTCGGCGTGCGGCTCTGCGAGCCGGCCAGCGCGTAGATCGCTGTCGGCGTATCGGGCGCCCATGCCAGCGCCTCCCTGTGCACGCCTGAGGTGAGGAGCAGCGTCAGCATCCCGGCGGCCCTCGCGCCAGCGATATCGTGATCAAGGGAATCGCCGACCATCAGAACGCGCTTTGGATCGGGCCGGCCCAATCGTTCCAGCGCCGCATCAAAGATCGGCGCGTGCGGCTTGCCGACATATCTCACGTGGCCGCCAAGTGTCTCATAGAATTTCGCCAAGGCTCCTGGTGCCGGAATCAATCGGTCTGCGCTGAACATGGTCAGGTCAGGATTGGCGCAGAGCATCGGCAGCCGGCGTGTCGCAGCCGAGATCAGGACGTTGCGCCAGTGCTTTGGTTCGGCGACGGCATCGTCAAGGCCGCCCAGCAGAATGAACTCGGCCTTCCGTACGTCGGTCGCGACCGCGAGATCGAGTCCATCAATGATGGAATGATCGCCGCCGCGCGTAATGACCAAACAAGAGCGGCCGAGACCGGCGAACGGCTCGCGGTCTCGCGCGTACAGACCGCTCCAGGTCACTTCGCCCGACGTCAGAATGCCATCATAGGCGGCTGGCGGCAGCCCGAGTTGCTCCAGCCGCTCTTCATTGCTGCGTGCACGCTTGCCGGAGTTGGAGAGCACCAGCACGCGCTTGCCAGCGCTTCTGAGTCTTGCCACGCAGTCGCGCGCCGGCGGAAAGACGGGGCCGCCCTCGTGCAGCGTGCCCCATTGATCGAGCAGCACGTGGTCGAACCGGTCGGCGATCGCGCTCAGTGCTTCGATTTCGATGGTGCCGTTCCTCATGACGGACTGCCCTGCAAGGCAAGCAGCGCTGCGCCATAGCTGGCCTCGGTTTGCTCGGCGGTGACCACGGGAACGCCGAGACGGCGATGCCGGATCTGTGTCCACGCATCGTTCTTCGCGCCACCTCCGATGCTGATGACACGGCGGGGCGGCGGCGCACCGAGCCGGGCCAGTTGCTGGTATGCGAGCGCCTCGACCGATGCGATGCCCTCGAGCAGGGCCTGGAAGAAACGGTGGTCTTCCGGAGGGCGCGGCGCAATCCGCGCGGCCAGCGTCGGGTCGGCAATCGGGAACCGTTCGCCCGGCTTGGCGAGAGGATAGTAGTCGAGGCCTGTCGGCTCTTCCGGCCTCAGGAGCGGCGTCAGTCGCTCCATATCCGAGGCGGTGAAATGCGTCAGCAACGCGCCGCCGCCCGAATTGGATGCGCCGCCAGCAAGCCAGCGTTCGCCAAGCCGGTGCGAATAGACGCCCTGGTCTGCGGCAAAGATCGGTTGCGTCGCCAGCAGCTTGACCACCAGCGTCGTGCCGAGCGAGGTGACGGCATCGCCAGGCGCATCCGCCCGTGTCGCGATGAAGGCGGCGACGCCGTCGGTGGTGCCCGCCGTAACCTGGGCTGACGGTGACAGGCCGAGCGTGCCTGCAATCTCGGGAGCAATTGCCGCAAACGGGGTTCCAGGCACCAGTACCTCGGGCAGGATTTTGCGGGGGACGTCGAGTTGATCGAGCCAGACTGGCCAGGCGCGCGTGACGGGATCGTAGCCGAGCTTCAAAGCATTGTTCTCGTCACTGACGCCGTGCCGCCCGGCAAGCCGGCCGGCGATCCAGTCGGCCTGGTGCACGGCGAAACGCGCGTCGCCGGCACTGGTGCGGCCCAACAGGTGAAGCAGTTTTGCCAGCGCGCTGCTCGCACCGTGTGCGCCGCTTTCCGCGGGTGCCACGGCGGCAATGCGGGCCGCCTCGGCCTTCGCCCGCGCATCGTTATACATCAGCCCCGGCGTGCAAGGGCGGCCGGCTGCGTCGATCAAGAGCAGTGTCCCGGACGTGCCATCAACAGAGACACGCTTGACCTGGCCAAGATCGATTTTGTGGCCGAGCCTGCCGACCGCAGCCACCGTCGCCGTCCACCAGAGTTCCGGATCCTGATCGATCGCATCACCATCCTGGCGGGGCGAGGGCAGAGCGGCCGACTCCATGCCCAGAATATCGCCATGCGCATTGATGGCGCAGGCGCGGACGCCTCCGGTTCCGACGTCTAGACCAAGGAATACTCCCGTCATTCGACCTCACAACACTGTGGTGATGTTCTTTCGACTGACAACGCAATCTTCGCTCGACTGCACTGCAGCACGTCTGGGGGATTGACGTTCCAACCGGTCTCTGCAATTTTTTGCAAGATGTGAAGAAATTTGCAAGCGGGCTTTTTGGGCGTGGCGACACCTTCCGACAGGCTGCCGACGGTTGATGGCGAAGCGTCGCTCGCGACACGGGCCGCGTGGCTCTACTTCGCCGCCGGGCTGACCCAGTCCGAGGTCGCGGACCGGCTCAACATCCAGAGCACCAAGGCGCATCGGCTGATCGCGCGCGCGAGCCGCGAAGGCATGATCCGCGTGTTCGTGGAAGGGCCGGTGGCCGAATGCGTGGCGCTGGAGAACATGCTCGCTGAACGCTATGGACTCAGCTTCTGCCGTGTCGCGCCCGATCTCGGAGAGGGCGACCTGCCCCTGAAGGCGCTGGCGCTCGAAGGCGCGAGTTTCCTGCGGCAGATTCTCGAGCGCGGCGAACACAAGATAATCGGCGTCGGTCACGGCCGCACGCTCGCAGCCATGGTCGAACAACTACCGCAGACGCAGGCTCGCGGCGTGCAGTTTGTGTCGTTGCTCGGCGGCTTGACGCGGAAATTCGCGGCCAATCCGTTTGACGTGATCCATCGCCTGGCGGAGCGCACCGGCGCGGAGGCCTATCTTCTTCCCGTTCCGGTGTTCGCAAATTCGGTCGCCGACCGCGCCGTCCTGATGCAGCAGTTTGGCATTGCCGACGTCTTCGCGCTCGCTCGCAAGGCATCGCTGCTGTTCGTCGGTATCGGCCAGATCCACGCCGACGGCTTCCTGGTTTCGAGCGGCATGATCAGGCCCGACGAAGTCGTCGAACTGAAGCGCGCCGGCGCCTGCGCCGACCTGCTCGGACATTTCTTCAATGCCGATGGCGAGATGCTCGACATTGATCTCTCGGCGCGCGCCACCTCGATGGAGGCGGCGGATCTCAGGAAACATCGCATCGTCGCCATTGGCGGCGGACTGGCCAAGGTGACGGCGTTGCGTGCTGTGCTGCGCAGCGGCCTCCTGCACGGGCTCATCATCGATGAGCTGACCGCTCAGGCACTCACTACCGACAAGCCGGAGGCAACATCCGGTAAGGGCAAGAACAACAAGGCCAAAAGCAAGGGTCGCAAGGGAAAGTAAACGCGCACAATGGGAGGTTACAATGTTCGATCGCGAGAAGAATCTGTTCGATTCCTACGCCGCCAAACGCATCAGCCGGCGTGATCTGCTCGACGGCGCGACCAAGCTCGGCATCGCCGGCGTCGCCGCCAATGCCGCCTTCACGTCTGCCATGTCGCGGGCGATGGCGGCAGACTTCAACTGGAAGGCCTATAGCGGCAAGACGGTCAAGCTGCTCCTGAACAAGCATCCATACGTCGATGCCATGATCGGCGATCTCGAAGCGTTCAAGACACTCACCGGGATGAACGTCACTTACGACATCTTCCCGGAGGACGTCTATTTCGACAAGGTGACGGCGGCGCTGTCCTCGAAATCGGATCAGTACGACGCCTTCATGACCGGTGCCTATATGACCTGGACGTACGGCCCGGCCGGATGGATCGAGGATCTCAACCCCTACATCAAAGACCCCGCTAAGACCAACCCGGCCTTTGCCTGGGACGACGTGCTGCCCGGTCTGCGCGCTTCGACGGCGTGGGATGGCGTCGCGGGCTCCGAGCTCGGTTCGGGCAAGGCCAAGCAGTGGTGCATTCCTTGGGGCTACGAGCTCAACAATATTACCTACAACCGCAATATCTTCGACAAGGTCGGCGTCAAGCCGCCAAAGAACCTCGACGAGATGCTGGAGGTCGCCGCGAAGATCACCAAGGACGCAGGCGGGCCTTACGGCGTCGGCGTTCGCGGCTCACGCTCCTGGGCTACCATTCATCCGGGCTTCCTCTCGGCCTATTCGAACTTTGGCCAGAAGGACTTTGTGATGGAAGGCGGCAAGCTGAAGGCCGCGATGAACACCAAGGCCTCGAAGGAGTTTCACGAGAAATGGGTCAAGATGATCCAGACTTCCGGCCCGAAGAACTGGTCGACCTACACCTGGTATCAGGTCGGCACCGATCTCGGCGCCGGCGCCTCGGGCATGATTTTCGACGCCGATATTCTCGGCTATTTCATGAACGGCGGTGAGAACAAGGAGCGCGGCCACCTCGGCTATGCGCCGTTCGCCGCAAACCCGGCCGCCAAGGCGCCGACGCCGAATGTCTGGATCTGGTCGCTTGCGCTGTCGAGCTTCTCCAAACAGAAGGACGCAGCCTGGACATTCATGCAGTGGGCGGCCTCGACTGAGCACGATTTGTTCGGCGCCCGCAAGATGGACTTCGTCAATCCGGTGCGTACCTCGGTCTGGAAGGACTCGGAGTTCCGCGACCGCATTGCAAAGTCCTATCCGGGCTATCTCGAGCAGCACGATGTCTCCGCGCCGGGCGCCAAGATCTACTTCACGGCGCAGCCTCTGTTCTTCGATTTGACGACGGAATGGGCGGCATCGCTTCAGAAGATGGTCGCCAAGGAGGTCAGCGTCGACGAAGGTCTCGACAAGCTTGCCGACAGCATCAACCGCCAGCTCAAGCAGGCAGGTCTTGGCTGAATCTCGCGTGGGTTAGCGGCTTTCGTGGTGTCTCAATTCCTCCAGCGCCACGACAACCCGCCGGTTCGGGCGCCTACCCGTTCCGAGCCGGCGGTGTTGCAGCGAAGATGTGAGCTCGTATCATCATGAGCATGGTCCAACTCCTTCAGACAAATGCGCTTCCGCGGCGCACCACGAGGCTGCGCGGCCGGGTCCTGCCTTATGTGCTGAGCCTGCCGGCTCTGCTGGTCTGCATCGCGATTCTCGTGCCCTTCGTGACGGCGGCGGTGTATTCGCTTCAGCGCTACCGGCTGAATCTACCTTACTTGCGCGGCTTCATCGGGGTCGACAATTACATCGATTTCCTTTCGGACCCCGCCTTCTGGAATACGTTGCGCATCTCGCTGGTCTATACCGCGGCGACGGTGATTCTGGAGCTTCTGTTCGGCCTCGGCATCGCGCTGTTGCTGCGGCGCCCGACGCGCTTTCACAATGCGGTGTCGATCGTGCTGTTGCTGCCGTTGATGACGGCACCGGCCATCGCCTCGCTGATGTGGAAGCTGATGACCAATCCGAGCTTCGGCATCCTCTCTTATCTGGTCGGCCTATTCGGCCTGCATGATTTCAAATGGGCGTCCGACCCGTCGACTGCGCTGTTCACGGTGGTTCTGGTCGATGTCTGGGTCTACACGCCGTTCATCATGATCCTGCTGCTCGCCGGGCTGCGCTCGCTGCCGCGTCAGCCGTTCGAGGCGGCAGCGCTCGATGGTGTGCCGGCGAGCTTCGTGTTCTTCCGCATCACGCTGCCGATGCTCGCGCCCTATATCATCACGGCCTCGCTGTTCCGCCTGCTCGACTCCATTCAGCAGTTCGACATCATCTACGCGATGACGCAAGGCGGGCCGGGCGATCGGCTGATGGTGTTTCAGGTTCAGGCCTATCTGGAGTTCTTCCAGTACACAAATGTCGGCCGCTCGGCGGCGCTGTTGATGATCCTCTGGTTGATCACCAACATTCTGTCGAACATCTTCATCAAGAACTGGCTGCGGCTGCGGGCCCGCGCCCATGGCCACGCGTAAGGCAGGAGGCGACGATGGATCACTCCAGTCTCGCAGGTCGCATCTTCCGGAGCGTTGCGCTTGCGCTGGTGCTCGTCTTCTTCATGTTCCCGATCGTCTGGATCTTCCTGATGTCGTTCCAGACCAACGAGCAGATCTTGCGGATCCCGCCGCGCATCCTGTTCGAGCCGACGCTTGCCAACTATGAGGCGCTGATCTCGGGCCAACTCCGCACCGCGGCGGGAAATCTCGAAATCTCGTTCATGCGCAATCTCATGAACAGCTTCGTGCTGTCGAGCGCGGCGGTGCTGTTGGCCTTGCTCCTCGGCGTGCCGGCGGCCTATGCCTTTGCCCGGTTCAAGTTTCGCCTCGGCGAGACCATCGCCTTCACGCTGCTGTCGTTTCGCTTTGCGCCGCCCTTGCTCGTGCTCTTGCCGCTGTCGCTCTACTACCAGCAGCTTGGGCTCAACGACACCTATTTCGGCATCGTCTGGGTCTATCAGCTCATCGCGCTGCCGTTGATCCTGTGGATCGTGCGGGGCTACTTCGAGGACATCAGCCCGGACATCGAGCACGCCTACCGGCTTGCCGGACATTCCTGGCGCGAGGCCTTTACGCGGATTGCGGTGCCGCTCGCCGGGCCAGGCATCGCGGCAGCGGCCCTTCTGTCCTTCATCTTCTGCTGGAATAATTTCGTGTTCGCGCTGATCCTGGCATCGGCCGACAAGCAGCCGGTGACCGTTGGCGCGCTCGCCTTCGTCACGGCGTCCGGCATCCAGTATGGTCAGATCGCGGCTGCGATCGTGCTCTCGGTGACGCCGACGTTGCTGCTCGCGCTCTATGCGCAGCGTTATCTGGTCGAGGGTCTATCGCTCGGCGCGGTGAAGGGCTGACAGCATGGCTCGTCTCGAACTCAGCGCCGTCAGCAAGGCATTCGGTCCGGTTCGCTGCGCCGATAGCATCTCACTGGCAGTCGAGCCCGGCGAAATCGTCGCGGTCTTCGGACCCTCGGGGAGCGGCAAGACCGTGCTGCTGCGCATGATCGCGGGCATGTTCGAGCCTGATGACGGGGATATTTTGGTCGGTGGTCATTCGATCGTGGGCGCCGCGCCCGAGCGGCGCGGGATCGGCATGGCTTTCCAGAACTTTGCCCTGTTTCCGCACATGAGTGCGCAGGATAACATCGCAAGCGGCTTGCGTGCCAGGGCGGGCGCCGGAGAGGTGGCCAGCCGGGTCAAGTCGATCAGCCGGCTCCTGAAGATCGAGCATGTATTGGGCCACATGCCCCGCGAATTGTCGAACGGGCAGAAGCAGCGCACGGCGCTCGCGCGTGCGCTGGTCGGAAACCCGGATGTCTTGTTGCTGGACGATCCGCTCCGCAACGTCGACGCCAAGCTCCGCTACGAGATGCGGCTCGAACTACCAAACCTGCTGCGCCGCAGCTCCGCCGCGGTGCTCTATGTCACTCAGGACTATCGCGAGGCGATGGCGATCGCGGACCGGATAGCGGTCATCATCGGTGGGAATCTGGCGCAGGTCGCAAGACCCGAAGAGATCTATGCCCGGCCGGCATCGGTTGCAGTTGCTCGCCTGTTCGGCGATCCCAGCATCAATCTCGCCGAAGTCGTGCCCGTGGTCGATCAGGGGTATCTGATGGGCGAAATTGGCGGGGCCCGGATTCGGCTCGGGTCGCTTGATAACCAGCCGGCGGATCACGCTCCGTGCTGGCTGGGCGTTCGGCCCGACGATCTAGCGGTCCTCCGGTCGGCAAGTGAAGACGCCATTCCGGCGCGTGTTGTCGCGGTCACGCCGATGCATGAGCGGGCCGTGCTGCTGTTGCGTTTCGCCGACGGCACTGAATGGCTTGCGGCGCAGCCGCAGGATGCGCCGATTGCCAGTGCCGATGATGGCGTGTTCGTCCGCTTTGCGCCGGAAGCGGCGCTCCTGTTCGATCGCGCGACCGGACTTCGGGTCGGTCTGTCGCATCGGCGGCAGGCGGCGTGAAGGGGCACACGACCATGGGCATGCTCGAAATCCGGAATGTCGACAAGGTGTATCGCAGCCGCGGCAAGCCACCGGTACATGCCGTGCGCGCGCTCGACATGGAGGTGAAGAAGGGCGAGATCGTCGCGCTGCTGGGCTCCTCCGGCTGTGGCAAGACCTCGACGTTGCGCATGATCGCGGGCTTCGAGAGTGTCACCTCGGGATCAATCGCGCTGTCGCAGCGGCGGATCGACGAGCTGGCGCCCGCCAAGCGAAAGGTGGCAATGGCCTTTGAAGGCTATTCGCTCTATCCGCCCCTGAGCATTCGCGAGAACATTGCCTTTGCGCTCAAGGCGCAGCAGCTCCCGCATCGCGAGGTGAAGCGCCGTGTCGATGCGATCGCGCGGCTGGTCGAGATCGAGGATATTCTCGACAGCTTCCCGCGTTCCATCTCGGGCGGCCAGCAGCAGCGCGTGTCGCTGGCCCGGGCGCTGGTGCGCGATGCCGATCTCTATCTGCTCGATGAGCCGATGGGCCAGCTCGAGCCGCAGCTTCGCGCCGTACTACGCGGGCGGATCAAGGGCCTCCTGGCCGAGCGCGGCATGACGGCGATCTTCGTCACCCATGACCAGACCGAAGCGAGCGCGCTGGCCGATCGTATTGCCGTCATGGAGGACGGCGTTCTCCAGCAATTTGCAAACGAGAAAGAGCTGAAGAACCGCCCCGCCAACCTGTTCGTCGCGAGCTTTATCGGCGAGCCGCCGATGAACCTGCTGGACACGGACGTGGCGCGGGTCGACGGCGGTTTCCGCCTCTCGATAGGTTCGGATATGGCATTCCAGATTCCGGGCGATACACTCGACCAGGTCGCGAGGTCGACGCTCGAGCAGAGCAAGCGCGTCCGGGTTGGTATTCGTCCGCAAAGGATAGCCGTCGGAGCCGGCGATCTGCGTGTGCGCGTCGTGTCCAATCAATGGCTCGGCGACCAATCCCATATTGCCGGCGAATGCGCGGGCCATCTCTTGATTGCCGTGACCGCGAACCGGATTGGGGCGCGGCCCGGCAACGTCGTGCCGTTTGCGCTGGAACCCCGCTACCTGCATATCTTCGGCACTGAGGGTACCTGCATTCGCCATGCGGAGGGCGCCTGACCATGCGCACCACGTCTCGCCGCGACGTGATCATCGGCATCGATGCCGGCACCTCTCTGATCAAGACCGTGGCGTTCACGCGCGATGGGCAGCAACTCGGCGACGTCGCGCTGCCTAACAGCTACAGCACGGCTGCCGGCGGACGCGTTGAACAGGACATGTCGCGGACCTGGAACGACACTGTGACGGCGGTGCGCGGTCTCGTTGCGGCCGTGCCTGATCTCGCGACGCGCCTCGCCGCGATCGCAGTCACCGGGCAGGGCGACGGCACATGGCTGATCGACGATGACGGCCGTCCGGTCGCACCCGCGCTGCTGTGGCTGGATTCGCGTGCCGCCGGCATCGTCGAGGAAATCCGCGCCAGCGAGTGTAACGCGGCGCTCTATCGGCGGACCGGCTCTGGGCTCAACGCCTGCCAGCAGGGACCGCAACTGGCCTGGCTCCAGGCGCATGCGTCAGAGGCTTTATCTCGCGCGCGGACTGCGTTTCATTGCAAGGACTGGCTCTACTTCCTGCTCACCGGCCAGCGCGCGACTGATCCATCGGAGGCAACGTTCTCCTGTGGCGACTTTCGCAAGCGCGGTTTCGATGCGGAGACCGCGCGCCTGATCGGCATCGCCGATTGCATCGCCCTGTTTCCCGACGTCGTCGACGGGATCGGAACAACCCATCCGCTCAGCCCCGCCGCCGCGATGGAGACCGGACTGCCGCAAGGCGTGCCGGTCTCGCTTGGCTATGTCGACGTGATCTGCAACGCGCTGGGGGCGGGCCTCTACGATCCGGCGCCCGATGTCGGCTGCACCATCATCGGGTCGACGGGCATGCATATGCGGCTGGCCGAGAGCCCCGATGCGGTGACGCTGAATGCCGAAGCGACGGGCTACACCATGCCGTTCCCTGTTCCCGGTCACTATGCCCAGATGCAGTCCAACATGGCGGCGACGCTGAACATCGACTGGCTGCTCGATCTTGCCCGCGACCTGCTGGCCGCGGAAGGCATCGTCCGCTCGCGCGCCGATCTGATCGGCCGGCTCGACGAGCGAGTCCTCGAGGCGCGCCCGGGCGACTTGCTGTTTCATCCCTTCATCTCCGATGCCGGCGAGCGCGGGCCTTTCATTGCGCATGAGGCCTGTGCGCAGTTCCTTGGCCTGCGCACCCGCCACGGCTATTGGGACCTGATGCGCGCCGTGATGGAGGGGCTCGCGTTTGCCGCTCGCGATTGCTATGCGGCGATGGGCGCGCTGCCGGGCAACGTGCGGATTACCGGCGGCGCCGCGCGAAGCCGGGCACTCTGCGCCATCCTGGGAGCTGCGCTTGAAAGCAATGTTCAGGTCTGTAGCCGTGGCGAAGCCGGCGCCGCAGGTGCAGCCATGATCGCCGCTGTCGCAACCGGACTCTATCCGGACATGATGGCCTGTGCGGAGGACTGGGTGAGACCACATTTGAACGCGCCACAACGGCCCGATGCGGCCTTGGCCGCGCACTATGGACGGATGTTTCCCGCCTATCTCGACGCAAGGCTCGCCGCCCGGCCGGTGTGGAAGCGGCTTGCGGCGCTGCGCACGGAGGCCGGCCATGTCTAAGGCCATCGCCATCGTCGGTGACCGCTTCATGCTACCGTCGGTGTTCGCCGAACGGATCACCGCGGCCTGTGGCGAGGGCATTGAGATCCGTATTCTGGAACAGCCCTGGCCGGATGAGCCGATGGAGCACGGCTATGCCGACACGAAGGTCGATGGCCTGAAGGAGTTCATGGGGGATCCGGACGAAGTCGCGGATTTCATCGGCGATGCGTCGTTGTTGGTGACGCACCTCGCGCCCATTTCACGATCGATGCTTGAACGGTTGCCGAACCTGAAGTTCATCGCAGTGTCGCGCGGCGGCCCGGTCAATATCGACATGCAGGCCGCGCGCGATCACGGGGTCATCGTCGTCAACACCCCCGGCCGCAACGCCAGTGCGGTCGCCGAATTCACGATCGGTGCCATTCTGGTCGAGACGCGGCTGATCCGCAGCGGACATGAATCCTTGCGCGGCGGCGAATGGCGCGGCGATCTCTACCGCGCAGACCGCACCGGTCGCGAGCTCGGCGAGATGACGGTCGGTATCGTCGGCTATGGTGCCATCGGCAGCCGCGTGGTGAAGCTGCTCAAGGCTTTCGGCTGCAAGATCCTGGTGGCGGACCCCTACGTCCAGCTCAGCGCGCAGGACCGCAATGACGGCGTCGAACATGTCGGGCTCGCGGACCTCCTCGCGCGCGCCGACGTGATCAGCCTGCATGCGCGGGTGACCGGCGAGACCACTGGCTTCATCGATCGCGATGCGCTCGCGCGGGTCAAGCCTGATGCGTTCCTGATCAATACTGCCCGTGGTCCCCTGGTCGACTACCAGGCGCTCTATGACGCGTTGTCCTCAGGCCGGCTTGCGGGCGCCATGCTGGATACTTTCGCGATCGAGCCGGCGCCGCCGGACTGGCCGCTGTTGCAGTTGCCGAACGTAACGCTGACGCCGCACATCGCCGGCGCATCGTTGCGCACCGTCACCATTGCCGCCGACCAGGCGGCGGAGGAGGTTCGGCGGTATCTCGCCGGCGAGCCGCCGCTCAATCCGTGCTGAAGACGAAAGGTGATTTGAGATGACCCGCGAAGAACGGCAATTGCGCGAGGCGATCATTGCCAAGTGTCGATGGATGAATGCGTCTGGTCTGAACCAGGGGACATCGGGGAACATCTCCGCGCGCTACAAGAACAGGATGCTGATCACGCCGTCGGCCACGCCTTACGACGCGATGAAACCCGAGATGATCGCCGCGATGCCGCTCGAAGGCGAATATGGTTCGTGGGAGGGGCCGTTGCAGCCGTCGACCGAATGGCGCTTCCACCTCGACATCATGCGGGGCCGACCGGATGTCGGCAGCGTCGTTCACACCCATTCGACCTACGCCACCGTGCTCGCGATCGCGCGCAAGCCGATTCCAGCCTGTCACTACATGATGGCGGCGTTCGGCGGCCATGACATCCGCTGCGCCGGCTACGCGCGTTACGGCACGGCAGAATTGTCGGAGCTCGCACTCGCAGCGCTCGAAGGTCGCAACGGCTGCCTCCTCGCCAATCACGGCATGATTGCCGTCGGTGCCAATCTCGACAAGGCGATGTGGCTCGCCGTCGAGCTCGAGACCATCGCGCGGCAGTATTATCTCTCGCTCGCGCTGGGCTCGCCGCACATCCTCACCGAAACAGAGATTGCCGAGACGGCAAGAGGGTTCTCGACCTACGGATTGCAGCCGCCAAAGGCGAAGCCCGTGAGGGCGCGCACCACGGCGAAGGCCGCAGCCGGCCGGCGCGTTGAGAAGAAACGCAGCAGGACGCGATGACGGGAACTGCGCCGGGCACGGGCAGGGATCACGGGTTGGTCGATATCGCCGTTATCGGCGGTGGCATCAATGGCGCCGGCATTGCCCGTGATGCGGCCGGGCGCGGCCTGAAGGTGCTCTTGTGCGAGAAGGGCGACTTTGCCGAAGGAACGTCATCGCGCTCTGGCAAGCTCGTGCATGGTGGGCTGCGCTACCTCGAATATTACGAGTTTCGTCTGGTGCGCGAGGCCTTGATCGAGCGCGAGGTGCTGCTCGCGTCCGCGCCGCACATCATCTGGCCGATGCGTTTCGTGCTGCCGCATTCGCCGGAACAACGGCCGGCCTGGCTGGTTCGCACCGGCCTGTTTCTGTATGATCATCTCGGCGGTCGCAAGCGCCTGCCGCCGAGCCGCGGCCTCGATCTCGCGCATGCGCCTGAGGGCGCGCCGCTGCGCGCAGAATTCCGTCGCGGCTTCGAATACTCGGATTGCTGGGTCGACGATGCGCGGCTCGTGATCCTCAATCTGGTCGACGCCGCACGCAACCGCGCGATCATCCTGCCGCGCACCCGGGCAATATGCGCGCGGCGAGAAACGGACGCATGGTGTCTGGAGATGCAGGGCGAAGATGGCAGTGCGCAGAGCGTCCGTGCGCGGGCGCTGGTTAATGCGGCGGGGCCGTGGGTTCAGGACGTGGTCCAGGGCGTCGCCGGACTGAACTCGTCGTATAATGTGCGGCTCGTCAAGGGAAGTCACGTTGTGGTGCCAAAATTCTGGAGCGGGTCGCAGGCCTATCTGCTGCAGAACGAGGACCGGCGCGTCATCTTCGTCAACCCTTACGAGAGCGATCTGGCGCTGATCGGCACGACAGACATTTCCTATGACGGCCGCGCGGAAGACGTCGCGATCGACGAGAGCGAGATTGCGTATCTGCTCGGGGTGCTGCGCCGGTACTTTCGTGCGCCGCCGGACGAGCGGGAAATCGTCCATGCATTTTCCGGCGTCCGGCCGCTTTACGACGACAATGCCGAGAATCCGTCGGCGGTGACGCGCGACTATGTGTTCGAGGTTCACGGCGGGCAGGGCGTGCCGCCGTTGCTGTCGATCTTCGGCGGCAAGATCACGACCTACCGCCGGCTCGCAGAACACGCGTTGCAACGTCTGGAGCCATGGTTTCCGAAGATGTCGACGGCCTGGACTGCGGGTCAGCCGCTGCCGGGCGGCGATATCGGGGGCAGTTTCGATGCCTTCATCGTCGAGCTGGCGCGCGAATATCCCGATCTTCCGCGCAGGCTGGTCCATCACTATGCGCGTCTCTATGGCACGCGTGCACGCGAATTGGTCGGAACGGCGCGCGTCTCCACCGATCTCGGACGCCATTTCGGCGGAAATTTCTATGAGTGCGAAGCCGCGTTCCTGCGCGAGAAGGAGTGGGCTAGGGGTCCTGAGGACTTCCTGGACCGGCGCACGAAGCATGGTTTGCATCTGACGGCGCCGCAACGGGACGCTTTCGCGCGTTCCATCTGAGATCACCGCCACGACCAGTCGGGGGCGTCGGTAGAGCGAGGCGAATCGGACGCGCGCGTATCGCGCGGGCGTTCGGTGCCGCGCCGGCAGGAGGCTAACGGCGTGCCGCTGACCTGGCTTGCCAACGAGCTTTCGTGCACGGGCATCGGGATGAAGGCTGGGCAGATGATCAGCACGGGCACGCTGACGGGCATTCTGCGGCCGAAGGCAGGAGAGACTTTCGTTGGCGACTTCGGACCGTTTGGAAGTGTCAGTGCCACCTAGCCCCGTGGGTTGAAGCTGCGATGTTGATCGTTTTCGTCAGAAGTAGGGGGCGAACTTCAGAATAACGTCGCAAGGGGAGGGCTTTCGCGCGCGACTTAAGAGCTAATGGTGCTCGTCCCGGCAGCGCTTCGCTCGATTGATCAGGAGAGGCTCTGCTTGTTGCCGTGAGAACAAGAAATGGCGTCGGAGCTCGAGTTGTTCCCCATAATCCTACGATGCGGCCGCCGCGGGCGATCACCAGCCGCGCGACAACGTGCCCGGGACCTTCAATCCGCTATTCCCGAACGGCTACCATTTCACGCTCGCGGGCTATCGGCCCGCCAATAGACTGAATAGATATTGGCCGTAGGTGTTGCCCTTGAAGTCAGCGGCGAGTCCTTCGAGCTGACTGTCGTCGATCCAACCCTGTCGCCAGGCGATCTCCTCGGGCGAGGCGATCTTCAGGCCCTGGCGCGCTTCGACTGTCGCCATGAACTCTGAAGCTTGCAGCAGACTTTCCGGGCTGCCCGTATCAAGCCAGGCGAAGCCGCGGCCCAACTTTTCGACCATGAGCCGGCCTTGGCGCAAATAATGATTGTTGACATCCGTGATCTCGAGCTCGCCTCGTGGCGAGGGCTTGAGCGTAGCAGCGATGTCGGCAACCTGCTCGTCGTAGAAGTAGAGTCCGGTCACTGCAAAATTTGAGGGCGGATTCTTCGGCTTCTCAATGATGGCGCGCACGCCGCCATCTGGATCGAAATCGACCACGCCGTACTGGCTCGGCTCGCGCACCCAGTACGCAAATGTGACGGCACCGACGTTGCTTGTAGCCGCGCGCCGCAACTGGGACGATGAAAATGCTCCATCCTGCACCGTCTCCCAGTAGGGCTTGAAACTGCAGCGTTTCGTGGGAATGCGTGATGAGCAGGATCTCACGGATGCCGCCAGCATCAGCGTGGTCAGCGGATAGTAGATCATCGGCTTGTCGTACACGGCCAGGAGCTGCTTGCTCACGCCCCGCGTAATCGGCCACAGTCGACTTCCGGTGCCCCCAGCGAGGATGATCCCCTTCATGCCGCCACCTCTAAAAGCGGGGTCTACAATGTGTGATGGTCCGACAATCGCCACAGAATCTCGCGGGCGACGAGCCTCGCCCCAGGGCGGAGCCGAGAAAGCTGGCATCGCTGGTCACACGCTTTCCGGACGACTGCTTCCGGGAGCGTTCGTCACCGATCACGAGATGATCAGCCTGGAAGCGCATCACGGGGATCATGAATGCCAACCCAAAGTGAACCGCACCGCGAGCCAACGATCCTTGCCGCCAAACCTTCTCGTCAACTTTGCTGAGCGCCACAAAGGATTAGTTCGTTAGGATCGATCCCGCGAAGCATCGCGTGCGCCCGGCGCAGGACCTCGGCAGTACTATCCACCGCTCAGGTGCGTCGAAAGAGAAAGCCCAACACCTGTGATGCTTCCGGTGCCTTTCGATAATGTTGACGATCAGTGCCGAAGGCGAGGAACTCACGCTGCAGAATGAATCCGGAGCCTGTCACCTGCCTCAAGAATTCGTCATAATTGAAGACCCATGAAATGTAATCGGCTTCCAGGCCGTGGCGCTGCGGTCGCTGAACGACCACGAAGCTCCGCGCCTTGTGCACCACAGGCACACTCATGACGAATAGCCAACTTTCTGCGGCATCGGCGAGCTGGCGGACGACAGCTTGCCAATTGGGAGCATACTGCAAAGAGTTGTTTGCCATCACCAGGTCGTAGCGGCGGCGGAAACAATCATCGGACGAGGTAAAGGATACCTCCGGCAGCAGTGCGCGGCCGCCCGTACAGAGATCGGCCCGCTCTTTCACCGTGAAATCGAGGGCGACCTCCGGCAGAAATGCGTTGCCGACGGCCGCATAGTGACCCAACGCACCGCCCCAATCGAGAACGGAAAGCCGTGTCTTACGATGGGCCGCCCGTGCCAGGACGTAGCCGTAAGTCATCAGGACATTATGGGCCTTGAAGTCCGGCAGGTCAGTAAACCAGGGCGAGAAAGCAAGGGGCTCTGTGCCGTCGACGGCTCGCTTGTAGGGCTCCCAATTGTCTAGCATGCTTCGAAGGACAGTAGAATCATCCCAGCCGAAGCTCCTGCGGTCGTCCTGCGGCCAATGATCGGCAACGTATTCCCACTCTGCGCCGCCCACCTGGGATGCCATCCTGGCAACGATCGGCGGCAACAGGAGGCGCGCTATCCCGCGCGCGCCGACAGCTCGAGACCAGATCGCGCGCTTATAGGCATGGACGAGAACTCTCGCCCGCGATCTTAGAGCCGGAAACACGGTGGCTGGCGCGTCGGTCGGCTTCACGGTCGCTTGCTCCCGGGATGTCGGACGACAGGGGCATCGCTTGAGAGCGCAAACGATCTCACAACTGAGAGCGCAGACGATCTCACAACACATGCTGCCACAAGTCTGCGGCGGGACAATGTCCTAAGCTCGGTGCGCCGATGAAGTGGTGGTCCAGCACCGCCCCGCGAAAGATTGAAACGCATGCCTTGGGAATTCGAGACTAGCCCAAACGCCTCTCCGGGTGGCCTGATGAGCAGTCTCTTGCTGGAGGCAACTCGAGATAGCTTCACGACGATCCCGTCGACTGAGTCTGTATCTCTCATGGCTATTGTCGTGACTGGCGGTGCCGGCTTCATAGGTTCCACCCTAGTGCGCTCGCTCATCAGCGAGGGGGACCGCGTTATCACGGTCGACAAGTTAACTTACGCCGGCAATCTGTCAAACTTAGCGCCGATTGCTGGGAGCCAGTTGCACACTTTCGTTCGAGCCGACATTTGCGATCGAGCGGCCGTGCGGGCCATATTTGCAGAGTATCGGCCGCGTGCAGTTTACCATTTTGCCGCGGAGAGCCATGTTGACCGCTCGATCGATACGCCTGCCGCGTTCATCGAGACCAATGTCGTCGGCACTCTGACATTGCTTGAGGCCGCACTCGACTATTGGCGCAGCCTTGATGCGAGGAGCCGCGCTTCCTTTCGATTCCTTCAGGTTTCGACCGACGAGGTCTACGGCGAGCTCGGCGTTAGCGGCGAGTTCAGCGAGACGAGTCCCTATCGGCCAAACTCGCCGTATGCGGCGAGCAAGGCGAGCGCGGACCATCTCGCCCGAGCTTGGTGCCGTACATATGGCTTGCCTATTCTTCTTTCAAATTGTTCCAACAACTATGGGCCATATCAATTTCCCGAGAAAATGATCCCGCTTATGATTCTGAAGGCGCTCGGGGGCAACGAGATGCCCGTCTATGGAAAGGGTCTCAACGTGCGGGATTGGCTGCACGTCGAAGACCATTCTGTAGCGCTGCGTCTGATCGTTCGCGCGGGACGGGTTGGCGAGACCTATTTGATCGGTGGTCGCGCGCAGGCTCGCAACATCGACATTGTGCGTGCCATTTGTCACTTGCTGGATGTGCGGCGGCCTGCGGGTAAACCGCACGATCGGCTGATCACGTTTGTCGCGGACCGTCCGGGCCACGACGCACGTTACGCGATTGATCCGCGCAAGCTCGAAATGGAGTTGGGCTGGCGGCCCATGTATGATCTCCAGCGTGGCCTAGCCGCAACCGTCGATTGGTACTTGGAGAACCAAGATTGGTGTCATCGCGCGTCCACAAGCTATCAACAGGAGCGGCTGGGGCTTGGCCGGGGCGTGGGATGACGGGCGGTAGAGATAATCTTGGCTGGCGGTACGCGGGCGCGGCTTTGGCCTATTGCACGAGGCGACCGCTTGCGAGAATGGCGGCAATGCCGACTGGTCGCGGTCGCCGATTCTCTACAAAACGAGTAAGATCCAAAGGTGCAAGATCAGTCAATCTCTTGCACCTGCGCCAGTACACCCGAGATGACCTGTGAAACTGCAACATCAGCTAGCTCCGGATAAATCGGAAGGCTCAAGACTTCGGAAGCCGCACGCTCGCTCTCTCTGAGACCCGCTGGACCGATGGCGACACGACCTTCATAAGCCGGCTGGAGGTGGACTGGAATCGGATAGTGGATGTTCGTCGCAATCCCCAAGCGCCGCAACGATGAACGCAGGATCTGACGATGCGTTGAACGGACGACGTATTGGTGGAAGACATGAGTCGAGCCGCTGTGCCGTGCCGGGAGGCCGAGCCCACTTTGCTTCAAGCCGAAATCGTAGGCCGCAGCGATCGCTTGGCGACGTGCATTGTCGGCCTCCAATGTCCCTAGCTTCACGTTCAGTACGGCTGCTTGCAACTCGTCCAATCGAGAGTTCACGCCTGCGATGTCGCTGACGTAACGCGTGCGCCAGCCATACTCCCGCAGCATTCGAACGTTCTCCGCCAGCTTCTTGTCTGCCGTAACTACAGCGCCCCCGTCGCCGAACGCGCCCAAGTTCTTTGTGGGATAAAAACTGAAAGCCGCCATATCACCAAAGGTTCCAAGGCGCCGTGTCCCGAGCGTGGCGCCGTGGCATTGAGCGCAGTCTTCAATCACACGCACGCCGCATCGGCGCGCCAAATCGACAATTGCTTCGAGATGGCCGCATTGCCCATAGAGGTGAACCGGAATGACGGCCGAGATGCGTCCCACCGGTTGGGCCAGGGCATCCGCGAACGCTTGAACATCGAGCGTATAAGTTGCAGGGTCGATATCAATCAGCAGCGGTCGGGCACCTGTCAATTCGATTGCCGCCACCGTGGCAACGGCTGTGTGCGACGGCACCGCGACGTAGTCGCCGGCGCCGACGCCAATTGCCCGGAGTGCCAGGACCAGCGCGTCGGTGCCGCTCGCGACCCCAACCGAAAACTGGCAGCCGATATAGGTTGCGAATGCTTCTTCAAAGGCCGCGACCTCATTGCCCAAAATGTACCAGCCGCTGGTCAGCACACGTGAGATCGCGGCATCAATTGCCGATTGCCTCACAAGGTAGGACGCTCTCGGGTCGCTCTGTGGGATTGCCAGGTCAGACATAGTGCGCCAGATGTTCTCGAAAATAGGTTAGGGAGCGGGTAAGCCCCTCACGAATCCCTACGGCCGGTCTCCAACCGGTCGTGCCACGAAAAAGGTTATCGTCGGCCACATAGTCGCCAATGTCGATACGCTGGCGCTCGGGCGGGAAGCTGCGCACCACGAAGCGGCCGCCGCCGTTTGCGGAGACGAGGAGATCGCCAAGTTCGCTTAGTGTGAGAGCTTCGTCACCGCCAAGATTGAAGATACGACCCTTGGCATTAGGGCGCGCGGCGGCCAAGAGGAGGGCGTCCACCGCATCGTCCACATATGTGAAGTCGCGGCGCTGCTCACCTCCCCAAACCTCAAAGGGTTGACCCTCCAGCACCCGACGTAGCCAGATGCCAATAAACGTCTGCCGCGCATCTTTGATGCGCATGCGCGGTCCGTAGGTATTTGTGAGGCGCAATACAGTCGTGCGTATACCGTAAACGTTGTGATAGAGGATATGGTAGAGGTCACCGGCCAGCTTGTTCACACCGTTCACGTCAGGCGGCCTCGTGGGATGCTTTTCGTCCACTGGAAGATAGTCGGGCTTCCCATAGACTTGACGTGTGCTCGCAAAGACCACAATCACCCCTGGATTGACCATTCGACAGCTTTCCAAGAGCGCGAGTTGGGCGCGGCAGTTGACGTCGAGGTCAGTGATGGGATCGGCCATCGACTCAAGATGGCCTGTCTGGCCTGCCAAATTGAATAAATAATCGCATCCGGGCAGCAAGCCACCGAGTTTTGGTACGTCACGAACATCGATCATCTCCACACGCAGTCGGTCCTGAATTGGTGCGATGTTGTGAAGATTGGCGCCAGAAGTCGGAGCAAGACTGTCTACAAGCGTCACTTCGCTGCCCAACTTGACAAGACGCGCGGCCAGGGTCGAGCCAATGAAGCCAAGACCACCCGTTATCATCACGCGCGCGCCGCCGAAGGCGGACTTGAGATCGGGAGTGGGCGACGCTTGCGTTATCATTGTATCTCAATCCAGCGAGATTGCGTCTTGCAATTCGGCGCCATCCGGGACGTGGATTTGGAATCCGGAGTGGCGATAATCTCCGATACCGTGAAGCCAATTGATTGCGCGGCGAGGTCATTCGTCTTATCGATCAGCTTTGTTGGCGAGTGTTTTTCAGCGATCAAGCTTGCGCATGTGATTGGCCGGAGGCGAGTAGCGCCCAAGGACTGGGGCGTCGCTGATAGCAATACGGTCTGTGTCGTGGTTGAACTCCTCGTGCGGCCGCTCGATCGCCTCATTGTGCATGCTTGGTGACCAATTCGAACGAAGGAAGTTGGTCCAAGAGGAACGAATAGTCCGTTCTGCCCAACTGCCGAGGGCAGCATCATCACGACAACAAACTGGTCAGCTCCCATACTAAATATCCTTCGTTCCGGGTCTTAGCCGCGCGAAAAGCCTGATTTCATGAGCCGAGCACTGCAGGTGATCAATAATCATAATCCTACAACCCTATCATGAGCGGCAGGATACATCGCCGGGTCGACCACCCGGTCCCTCGCGTATCTCGTCTCGTCCACCAGATCCTTCATGTACCGATATCCGTAGACGAACCACATCAGGGACGCGATCTTGATCGAGAAGAACGAATAACTGACGAGCAGGTTCAGAGGAATGAAGATCATGATCCCATGGACATAGCTGCGCGACGCCGCGGTCCAGTTAGGCGCGAACAGGCAGATCGCGAGCCAGATGACAACTACGCCGATCAGCGACTGCGAAAGGATGAAATAGACGATGCCGTTATCCGCAACGCTCTCGGCTGTTGCAGCATTGAGGCCCATCAGTCCGAGGACATCGAGCTGGGAAAGTGCGTCGATCGTGCTGGTAATGCGGCCGCTAAAATTATCGGACACTTGGCCGTTACTGAACGTCCAAACATATCCTGCCGCGAGAAACAGAATGACCGGCAGGTAGCTGACCGACCAGCGGCCCGTGACGTTGCGGAGAACCCCCACGAGAACGATGACCAGGATCGAGATTGCCGCGAGCCTGCCGTCGCAAGCGACGAGAAGGAAGAATGTCGAGCCGATGAGGTAGAGCTTGACCAGGATGTTCATCTCATACCAGCTGGCAACGATGAGGGCCGCCGCGATGGCGCAATAATTGCCGAGAGAAACCGGCTCCAGGAAAACCGAAGAGACACGATGCCACTCGACAAAACTGAAGAATCGTGTGCCGGGGCGCGTCGCGCTCACGAATAAGGTCGATCCGGTGTTCCAGAACGATTGGGCGCTAAAATCCCGCGTATTGATGTAGTAGCTCAGAATTTTGAAAAGCTCTGCGTAGGCGTACGGACTTACCACTTCAAAAACGGCAACGGTGACAATGATGGTATGAAGGGTCAGAAACGGCAGCGCAAAGCTATTCCCCTGATAGGTCATTCCCAGCATGATGAATATCGGTATAACCAGGACGTCTCTTACGTATTTCGCGTTGAACGCGCCGTTTCCGGCAGAAATGAGCAGACCCGTCGAAACGATGAATAGAGCCAACAACAGCCATGGCCACATCTTCCGGTCGGCGTAAGATACAATGATCGCGATGGCGCCAGCGTAGATGGTGACTTCGGCCAGGACAACATGGACGCGCGCAAGCGCTACGACATGACCGTTGACGATTGAAAGGATCGCATTAAAGCAGACCGCACAGACCAGGACAGATGCTGCGAGGGCTGAACTCATGTTGAGCGCTTTGCGACGTACGGTCGCCCTCACGAGGCGGCTCGGATGGCACACCGAACTATAGGTCATTTCGCGGGTTTCGGCCAGAGCCGCGCATGCCGCAAAATCCGCACCGACCGAGAAAGCAACTGTGTTTTTCGTGACCAGTTGACCTGCCGAGTGGCGGTATCACTCCTGCGCGGCCACGATGCTCGTGAATCAATGAGGACTGCCGCTTTGATGTCGAGGTACTCGGGCAGGATATGTAGGCCTGCACCGCGTATTCCGTCTCCGTGAACCGGATCGTGCCGGCGGGCTTCGCTCGTGGAACTTGGGAGTGATTCTTGGGAATGGCCGTTCGCAGGCCGGAGTGTTCGCGAAGCCTGGGGGAGCAAACGTGCACTACAAAATCGTTCAGTGGTCCAGAAGGACTACTTCTTGAGTAGACCATCTCATTCTGAAAATGCCTTCTTCCGCGGCGAGCCAGATTGATGCTTCGTATGAGATCATAGTTGCTGACGACGGATCGACGGTCGGCACACCGAGTTGGTGAACACACCGAGTTGGTGAAAAAGGCGGCCCGCAATTGCGCCGCCGCGAGCGGGCGAATGCCGTCTCCGCCACGCGTAAGCGTGGGATTGCGGCGGCGGAGCGGACATGGATGGCGCTCTTCGATGGGTGATCTCTGGTCGCACGACCAGCGACCCTCTGCATGAGGTGAACGGCAAGGAGGCAATTCCCACCTTCACAACGTTCGACCGCAAAGCCGCGAAGCCGGCTGATCGATCCGCCTTTGCGAGCAGGCCGTGCGATCTGCCTTGGATTGTGGTTATGGGGAAGTCGGTGCGGCAGTGCACTTGATCCCCGTGATCCCTCGCCAGTCTGTTGACGTCAGCAGCAAGACGCGCCTGTTGTCATCAGGCGGCTCGGTTACGCGCAGGAGGCACGCAGATCCGCCGCTATTCAAAAGGATTAGTTACTTCGGACCGATTGCAGCATTGCACCAGCTGTCGCCATGAGTCTTGTGGACGGAGCGCATATGACGACCAAAGCTTTTGCACTAGATTGTGTTGGCGCTGCCGGAACGGATGAATTGAAGCGCAATGAGGCCGACAGGAAGATCGCGTCGTTGTGTCGAGGAGCGAAACGGTGGGTCGTCTGCCGGCAGCCTCCATCCTAACGTCGGCGTGCGGCATCTTTCGTTGCCTAGGATGACGCGGAATCGGCACGCTATCTCGACGCCAACAACCGGCATCGCTGCTTTCCTTGGGACAAGGTGGTAGCTCTCCGGGCGAAGCCGGAGAAGTGAGGAGACACTCAGAAGGACATACGTGCGCCTCGTGCGCGAGCCGAAAAAAGCGATGCGCGCAACAATGCCGGAGACTTATCCATGCTTGACGCAACAAACAGGCAGCGTTCCGCCCTTGTCGACCCGGAGGGGCGATCCGTTGCACCGGGATGCTGGCGCGAAGGAAACGGCTTCAGGATCTTTCTGGCCAAGGCTCGGCAACGAAGGTCGATGATCGTGAGATTGGCGCTTGTCGGCGCCACGCTGGGTGGGATTGCAGGCGGCGCTTACGGCTTGATCAGAACTCCCGTATTTTCCGCGTCTGCCGTACTTCTAATGTCCAATACGACCCTGCAATCGTCGGGGCCGGACGCGGTCGTCCTCCAGATTCTTCTGGAGGACTCGCTCATTCAGAGTGCAATCGAAATGCTGAAATCGGGCAGCGTTCTCGACCGCGTCATCGACAGGCTCGGATTGGACAACATCGAACAAATCCTGCCGAGATCACGCTTCGCAGCACTTGGCGCGAAGCCGGAGCGCACGGGGGCGAGCCGCAGGCAAATCGCGCTGGCTTTGCTGAGATCCAACACGACGGTTCGTCGGGTGGGCACAAGTCAGGTCGTTTCGGTTCGCGGAACCGCCTTGACCGCCACGGACGCCGCCAGGGCGACCAATGAGATCGCACAGGCATTCGTTGAGGAGCAGAACGACACCAGCGCCGTCGTCACGACGAACGCGGCATTGCGGGAGCGGATCAAGGTGCTTGGACCGACCGCGAAGGTCATCAGCGATGCCGTTCCACCGGACGCCAAGGACGGCCCCGGTACGAGCGTCGCCATGCTACTGGGGACACTGTTCGGCGCTGTGCTAGGCATCGGCGGCGGGCTCGGGCTGACGCTAGCGGATCGACGCGTGCGCAGCGCTGAGCAACTGGCCGCGCTGACCTCCGTTGAGTGCTTCGGATACGTACCGCAAGTTAAGGGCAAGCGGACTGTCCTGCCCGGCCCGGCAGCCAGCTTGATAAGCTCGGTGCTGCGTCGTGCGCGCTCAGCGGTGCTGGAGCGCTCCGAGAGGGCTCCGCATATGGTTGCCGTAACGTCCTGTTCGCGCGGAGAAGGAAAAACGATGCTTGCCGCCAGGCTAGCTAAATCCATTGCGCGCGACGGTTCCCGTGTGCTCCTTATCGATGGATGTCGCGACACCGCGATCTTCTCGAGCAAGCCGGGGCAGGGAGAGATGCAAGGCCTCTACGAGATGCTGCGCGGCGAAGTTGCGCCGGGCAAGGTCATCCAGGCGGACATTTGCCCCAATCTCGACTTCCTGCCGACCGGAAATCCCACCGACAACCTCGACGCGCTATGGGGCAATCTCGCCGAGCTCATCAATGGAAGGTCGGAGTTGTTCTACCAGTGGGTCATTCTCGATCTTCCTGCGCTTACGAGTGCCGTGGACGTGCGCGCTGCTGGTCAAATCATTGACGACTTGCTGGTCGTGGTGGAATGGGGGCGCGCGTCGGAGGCCCAGCTCGAGCAGGTGCTGCGTGCGCTCGGAACCGTACGAGACAGGATTGTCGGAACGGTCATTAACAAGACGCCACGACGCTCGCTTCGCTCCGAGGCCCTGATCTAGATGCAAACAAGGCGCCGGCTTCGGCAGGCGCCATCTGCAGAATCCAGACGGCAGAGAACTGCTATGAATCGGAAAAAGCTTCGCGAGAGTGCAATGGCTCTGAACGTCGTGCTGATGCTTGCCTCGACAGCCGCAGTCGCAGACGAATACCGGCTCGGGGTATCGGACCGCGTGAAGATCAAGGTGCAGGAATGGCCGGATTTAGCCGGCGAATACACGATAACCGCGGATGGTGACATTTCCCTCCCCCAGATCGGAAACATCCATGTCGTTGGCGAGCGCCTCAGTGATCTGTCACGAGAAATATCGAAGCAACTGCAGCGGCGCGCAAGCGGAGGCGAGCCGCCAATTGCAGCGGTCGAAATGGTTCAGTATCGGCCGTTCTCCATCGTGGGGGATGTGCAACGGCCCGGTGATTATCCATATCGACCGGGTCTTACGGTGCTCAAGGCGATCAGTATCGCGAGCGGATACTACCGGCCAGAGTTCGGCCTGCTGCGGCTGGACCGCGATATTGCGCTCGCGAAAGGCCAGATCCGCGAATTGTCGCTGAAGCAGAACCGGCTCTTGGCGCGCCAGGCGCGCCTGACGGCGGCGCTCGCCGGCAACAATGATTTTACGGTGCCGCCGAGTCTTGCGGAGCAGAGGGATGACCCTAGCATCTCCGTCATCCTGGATAGCGAGCGCGCTGTCCTGGCCCTGGAGAACGATACGTCTCGGTCGGAAAAGGCGGCGCTCGAAAACATCAAGACGCTTTACCAGCGTGAGATCGATTCACTCAACGGGCAAGTGCAGGCGCTGGCAGGGGAGCGCGAGACGACTGAGGTACAGCTGAAACAGCTTCGTGCGCTCTCGACAAAGGGCCTCGCGCTTGCGCCGACGCTCTTCACCCTCGAGCGGGCGCTCGCGCAGATCGTGAATGAACAGATGGCTATCGAAACGGCAATCACAAAGGCTCACGAGAGCGTCGCATTGGCCGAGCAGGGGCTTCACGAGCGCTCGCTCGAGAGGAAGCGGAAGGACACGCAGGAACTGCGGGAGACCAAAGATCAGCTCTCGGAATTGCGGACTCGAATCCGGACGGAAGTAGACCTTCTGACCGAGGCGGAAATTAGCGCACCCGCTGAGGCTCGCGCGCGCCTTGCAGCGCGCGGCCAGCAGTCCACCTTCACAATAATTCGGAGGGACGGTCAAACCACGCGCGAGATCGCGGCGGACGAGATGACATCGGTGTTGCCCGACGATATTGTCAAGGTTCCCGTGATCCATCCCGAGCCGTACGCTCCGAGCGACGTTGCCAATCTGTCCGGGTCAAGTCCGGCGAAAGCGGATCGATAACTCGGCGGTCCTTGCTATCTCCCACATGCATGGCTACCAGCAAGGCCTGAAGGGATCGCGTCGGGCGATGCAAGGAGGTTAAGCGCAGGCTCAGCTCCTGCCGACCTTTGTTGCTGCGGGATCGATCGCAGAGTCTTCCGACGCATCGAATGGAGCCAGTGCCGGGCCGCCTCCATCATACGCGCTCCCAGAAGAAGATGACACATGAGCGGCGGTCAGGGTGAAGGCGAAACGCAAGGGCCTTCTGAACAGGGGCCGCTGCCACACGCTTCCTTCGTTCCACCAACCATGAGCCACACGCGCGTGGCAAGGCAAAGTGGTCTGTGACGTGCCAAAGCATGATCGAGAACGTGCGGCTTGCCGCACCAATCGTCAACGCTTGTGTCGGGGAGACCAGGACGACGTGTAGCGTCGCTGCTGTGATGGCCTTTGGCCGTTCGCGATAGCGAACCGAGTAGCAAGTCTCGAAGGGGCGCAGATCAAACCGAGCGGTCAATGGTCTTGAGGCAAGATCACAAGGCACCGCCGCGTCCTCCCCGCGACTGGGCGGCAAAAAAGCCCTGTTGCACCTGATCGCCTCACCCCTCCTATGGACTAGCTCATGAAGCTCACTTTGATAGAGCAGGTTTTAGGATAGTTTGCATCCGTGATTCAGACCTGTTGCGCGATCGGGAATGGTCGCGGGTAAAAGGTCGGCGCAAATGAGTCAATTTGACTCCGAAGCAATCTCAAGCCGAAATCATCCCCAGGCTAGCGGCTGGACGGGTTTGGTATCGAGTGGACCCGCCGAAGCGAACGGGCCGCTTCTCGCCGGCACAAACATTCTTGGCAATGCATCAAACCTGTATGTTGCCAATGATGAAACCGACGACTTGCAGGACCAAGCGCGGCTGAAACTGCAGATTCCCTGCGCGGCGATCGGAGTGCTGTTTGCTGCCGCCGATGCCAGCTTCATTGTTTTGGCAAGCCTTCTGGGAGCGCGCGGCTATCAGGACTTAATTTCACATGCGCCATGGAATCTAAACTTCCATGTCGGGGCAGGTGTCACCGCTGCGCTGCTCTACGTACTAGTCGGGCGATCATCAGGTTTCTATCAGATGTCCAGCCTGTTCTCTGTCCAAAAAGTGTCAAGCATTGTCTGGCAATGGTTCTTGATCAGTCTGATCCTTGCGATGCTGGCATTTCTGTTTCGGATTGGCGTGGAATTCTCACGAGGCTCAATCATTTGCTTCGCCGGTCTGGCGCTTCCGATGTTGTTGATCTCGCGCAATCTCATGAAAGCGGCGCTTGCGTCAGCGATGAAGCAGGGTCGGGTGCAGGGCCGCCGCGCCGTTGTGGTGGGACTGCGCGACGAATTGGCGATAATCAGTCACGCAGATTTGCTTCGGCGGTTCGGGCTAAACGAAGTTGCGCGCGTTGCATGTCCTGTCGCGGCAAGTTGGCCGTCGCCGGCAACCAAGAGCATCTTGGCATCGTTGGACCGAGCGCTGGCTCTGGCTCGCGATCGCGGGGCCGAGGAGATCGTTCTGGCATTTCGTTGGAACGAAACCAGGCTTATAGAACTCATTCGCGAGAAGCTTAGGAGCTCGCCGCTGCCGGTTGAGCTCTTGCCTGATCGCAATGTACGCAATCTGATCGAGAATCCCAGCTTTTCGATCAATCGTTCTTTTGCGATCGGAATCCAGCGTCCCCCGCTTTCCGCGACTGAGCGGCTCGCCAAACGGCTGTTCGACGTTGTGGGCGCCAGCGTTGCACTGGTTCTGCTTTCGCCGTTCATGGCGCTGACGGCAGTGGCGATCAAGCTTGACTCCCCGGGACCGATCTTTTTCCGGCAAGTGCGGAGCGGCTTTAATGCAAGACGGTTCAGGATCTTCAAGTTCCGTACCATGACGGTCATGGAGGAGGGCGACAATGTCGCTCAGGCAATCCGGCATGATCCGCGCGTCACCAGAGTGGGCGCCATCTTGCGTGCCACTAGCCTCGATGAGTTGCCGCAACTCTTCAATGTTCTTCTTGGCGACATGTCCTTGATCGGCCCGCGCCCGCACGCGATCGCTCATGATGGCCACTACGGTAGCATGTTGTCGGAATATGCGTTCCGCCATCACGTCAAACCCGGAATGACCGGTTGGGCGCAGATTCACGGTTGCAGAGGTGAGACCGCGCAAATCGAGCTGATGAAGAAGCGGGTCGATTGCGACCTCTGGTACATCAACCACTGGAGCATCGGGCTCGATCTGTTGATCCTGCTTCGAACCCCTGGGGAAGTGCTGCGCCGGAGAAACGCGTATTGAGGCGCACCGGTGACCGTCGGCAGCTGATTGATGCAGTACAAGACAATCGGAGTGGTGGATGCGTATCGTGCACGTTGTTCGCCAGTTTTATCCGGCGGTCGGAGGGGTCGAGAGCGTCGTCTGGGAGCTGGCCACGAGGCAGGCGCGCGATGCTCACATGGTGCGTGTTGTCACGCTTGATCGCTTGTTCAAAACTGACAAGCTGGGCAAGCGTCCTGCGCATGAGCTGGTCAGCGGAATAGAGATCGTTAGAATTCCGTTCTTCGGCTCTTCGCGTTACCCGATCGCTCCTTCGATTTTGAGCCATGTTGGCGACGCCGATATTGTCCATGTGCATGCAATCGATTTCTTCTTTGATTATCTCGCATGGACCAGGCTTCTGCATCAGAAGAAGCTCGTCGTCTCGACCCATGGCGGCTTTTTCCATACGTCCTTCGCGGCGCGGCTGAAGGAGATTTATTTCTCCACCGTGACGCGCGGCTCGATGCGCGAGTACGACGGCGTCGTTGCGGTGAGCCAGACCGATCGGGACCGGTTCAGCCGAATCAGGGCGCGCGGCCTAGTCTGCATCGAGAACGGCGTCGACATTCAGAAGTTTGACGACGCCTCGTCGCATCGGGCCGTCAAGTCGATGATCTGGATCGGCCGCTTCTCGCAGAACAAGCGGCTCGACCGGCTGATCCACTTCTTTGCGTCGCTCTCGCGGCTTGTCCCCGACTGGAGACTGACGATCGCAGGGCGGCCGTGGGATCTCGACCTAAAGCAGGTGCAGGAATTGGTCGATGTCTCGGGCGTGCGGAACTCGGTGACGATCGAAGAAGCTCCGGATGATGCCAGGATCAGGCGGCTGATCGGGAGCTGTTCGGTCATCGTTAGCTCCTCCGACTACGAGGGATTCGGGATCGCGGCGATCGAGGGCATGTCGGCGGGACTATTTCCGTTGTTGAGTGACATCCCGCCGTTCGAGCGACTGGTTGCAGCGAGCGGTGTCGGATTGAATGTGAATTTTGCCGATCCTGAGGCTGCGGCAGCATCCTTCGCGGAGCGCTGGCAGAACGTCGCAGCGAATTACTCTTCGATCCGCCAGCGGTCGATTGCCGCGGCCGCCCGCTATGGTTGGGAAAATGTCGTCAACCTTTACCGATCGCTCTACGACGACGTGCTGGGAGCGAGGTATCGCACCATTCTCGACGTCCCGGTCTTTGCGGGAACCCGGGACGAGGCCGTCCAACAAATCGATGCGGCCTACGCCAGCGGCAAGCCGACGATCGTCGTCTTCGCCAACGCCAACACGCTGAACGTCGCAAGCCGCGACGAGAGGTATCGCAGCGTGCTCAAGCACTGCCTGGTCATGAACGACGGCATCGGCATTGATACTGCAAGCCGCATCCTGTTCGGATCGCACTTTCCGCAGAACCTCAATGGCACCGATTTCACCCCCGACTACCTTAAGCAAACGAAGAACAGCCACCGCATCTTCTTTCTCGGTGCCTCCTCGGGCGTCGCCGAACGCGCAGCTTCCAGGCTGATCACGATGTGCGGCGGCCGCCACCGGATTGCGGGCTACCAGAACGGCTATTTGCGCGAGGGCGATGCGATGACGATCGTGGCCAAGATCGTGGCATCCAAGGCCGACGTGCTGCTGGTAGCCATGGGTAATCCGCTCCAGGAATTGTGGCTGGCCGAACATCTTCAGGCCACCGGTTGCCGGCTGGGCATCGGCGTAGGCGCGCTGTTTGATTTTCTGTCCGGCGATGTTGCGCGCGCGCCGCTGTGGGTGCGCGAGGCGCGGCTGGAATGGGTGTACCGCCTGTTGCTCGAGCCGGGACGGCTGTGGCACCGTTATCTGGTGGGAAATCCGGTCTTTTTGATGCGCGTGCTTGGGCAGTGGTGGTCGGGCGCGCGGGTGTGAGATGTTTGCATCCGGATAGCACGTGCCGGTTCAGGTCGTCCTATGAGCATTGGGGCGGATTTGAACACTCGCTAATGCGATCGAGGCTCCTTAGCGGAGATAGTTGGCCAATACTCGCATCTGCGGCTTGTCGATGACCGGCGTGGCCGCCAAGTCCGGCTCGACTGAGAACGGGTAGTCGCCCCACCACGGACCGCCGGCCCACACGGCGAACCCAATATAGACGTCTCGATTCTCGGAAATGTGCTTGAGGAAGGCATCGGCTTCGGCGAGGTACGCTGGCGAGGAGGTGAAGCTGAACTCGCCGATGAAGCCCTTCTTGCCGTTGGCGCGCAACCACTCCGTGAAAGGCTTGGGACGCGACGCTCCCGAGCCAGCTATCACCGGATCCCCCGGGTTGCCCGATCCATCAGCATCGAAATACTGATGCGCCTCATACGCGTAGTTGTCGAGCGGATCGATCACACCGAGCATGACCGTATGGTTGTCCTCCTCTGTCCATTTCCAGGCGCCATCCCAGTACGAGCCCGGCACCAGCAGCAGTTGGCCTGCGCCGGCCGACCGGATCGCCTTGATGGCCGCGTTCGCGCCGCTGAGCCATTCGCGCGCGGTTTGGTCATGCGGCTCGTTCATCAGGCCCAACGCCACGTTGTGCTCGCCCTTGATCCGCTCCGCGATCGCTGCCCAGCAGGCGGCAAACTCGCGCGTTGCCCCGGCATCTCGGCCGATCAATCTTCCCGATCGTGACATCCCATAATCGTGCATGTCCAGTACGACAGCAACGCGCCTGTGATCGGCGTGGTCGATAAGTCGCAGTAAGACATCCATATCGGCAGTCGGCTTGTAGCTTGCCGACAGAACTCGCTTCGCAAGAAACGGGATGCGGACCAGCCTGAACCCTTTGCTGGCGTAATAGTCGATCTCAGCTGGATCCGGGTAGCCGTAGTTGGTCCACAGCTTGCCTCCGTACTTCGCCTCTTCGTTGAACTCGCCGACTGCTAGATTGACCCCGGGCAGAAAGGGAGCGAGTAGCGGGACGGCCGCGGGTGCTTCGACGCGCGCCGCCGAGTCGGACGAACGATTCTGCTGGGCATTGCTGATTTGCGGCCACGCGATGGTGCTGCCGCAGATGAGCTTGAGGATGTCGCGCCGCTTCATGTTGATCACCTCATTACTGAGTTGGCGCTATCAAGGCCGCCGAAGCCACGGTGGCGAGCCGTAAGATACTCCGGATACTCACGGAAGCTTCCATCCTCATCGCCCAGTGACCGCGGCTCGGGGCTTTCCAACATACATGACGCACCGCTCAGACATCCGCCTGCGTTAGCAGAGCCGATCGTTTAGTGCCCGCAGGGGGACGTCGCCGCGGCCAGAGCTACGTCTCTCCCCGGAGGAACGGGTCGCACGAGCCGGATCCTTCGTGGCCAAGACAAGTGTCTCGTGTCCGGATCCTGGATTGTCGAGCGGCTCTAGCCGGACAGGTAGCCCGCGCACCAGATTCTCAGCGGTCTCTCTCCAGCTTGCTGCCGCACCTCTTAGGTTGCGACGAAACCTGTAGAAACTTGCGTAGCCAAGGCCTCGGAGGAATGCCATGCACTCGCACCCCAAAGAGCTGTCAATCATCTCAAAAACGACAATTGGATTCCACCGCTGAAGCGTGCGTGTCGAGCCGCGGAGGACCGACAATTCATGACCTTCGACGTCGATTTTAATCAGAGCGATTGGCTCACCAGCAAATTCGCACGAAGCGAGAATGTCGTCCAAGGTAGCAGTTTGGATGGCTAGTTGATTGGAGTTGGATGCAGATTGGTTTGGCTCGATCGTCGACCATCCAAAGTTCCCATCGTTAGGGACGTGCAAGAGAACTTCGCCCGACGAAGCAGATACGCCTCGGCAGATGCACGATACGTTATCCAATCCGGCAACGGCTATATTCGCCTCCAAGACTTTCGCGGTGACCGGGTTGGCTTCTAATGCGAGAACGTGCCTAAAAAGTCCGCTGAAGACAATCGAGTACAGGCCAATATTAGCGCCAACGTCCACGCAAACCGCATCGGTATTAATCTTGAAGCCCAGGAGTTGGTGAGAAGACTCAATCAACGTTTGTATAGCGGCGACATGGGTCGACTCGTATTCTCCGGTGGCAAAGACCCTCATCCCCACAGTGTCGTCCATCGGGACAAATAGGTGCTGGAAACGACCCTTTTTGAGCGCCCTGGCGCGGATTTTGGTCACTGCCCAGTAGAGCAGTCTATCGACCAGCAGTCCGCCTAAATGCCAGCGTTCTTCAAATGCGTATCGCACGGCGTTCCCTACCTGAAGCGATTAGTTAGGTCCCTCTCGCGCCCAGCCTAGAACACAACGAAATTGATACACCGGAAAGCCGCAACGGGCAATTTTTGCGAACTACGGCCGTTGAGTCCGGCGCCAAGCCGCTCGCGCGCACCAGTACAACATGCCGCCCGGCAGGTCCGCGAATCCGACGCAATGAGGGTCGGCCTCTCGCGCGCTCATCCCGGGACGGAGATCCCTGGCAGCGACCGCTTGAGATCATGCGCAATACCTCTCGCGCGGGTTGAATCGCGCGGGACCCAACCCTTTTTTAGGAAGCGAGGAGTTGCCGGCGCTGTCGCCTGATACTCCGTTCACGGCCATGAAAGCGTACCCCTCATGGTCGTGCCCCGATAGCCCTCAGGAACGACTTCTCAATGACCAGGACGGCAACGAAGCCTAAAGCGGTTAACGTCTCTACAATCAGGACGGCCATGAAGGCTCCCTTTATCCCCGCGAGAACCGTTCCAACATACAGGCACGCCACCCCAAGTACGGATCCAAGGATCCGAACCCGACTGAATTGCGTGACGAAGCCGAAGACGACGAGCGACAACATGCCCAAAAAAAAGGAGCAGACTGAAAGGAGCGGGATGAGCCACAACAACCTCAAGTATATTTCACTGTTTGCGAATTCTCTGCCTCCGAAGAAGAGGACCAAATAGCCGGCCAATGCGAGGAACGTGCACGAGAGGGCACACCCCGTCACTAGCAAGAGGAGCAACAAGGTCCGCCGCAATTTAGGTACTTTCTCGGGCTCATTGGCTGAATATCGACAAAGTACAGGAAAGGCTGAGTTATAGACGGGGACGAAAAGACTGCGCGCCGCTACTAAGATCCGGTCCACAAAAGCGAACGCGCCGGCGGCGGCAGATCCCAGCAGTGCGCCAACAATAACTGCGCCTGCACCTGAATACAGGACCACACCGAACTCGGACAGCATGATCCCTGCATTCGAGGACGCAGAGGTACGGAGCGCTCGGGGCCCCGGGTAAGAAAACCGTATGCTAGACCAAAGCACAGCGAACAGAAGCGCAGAACCTGTCAACGCAACGCCCAAGTTTATGATTGCGTATGTGACCAGATCGGATGGCGTCCGGACTAAAACGAGAATTGCGCCGACACCGGCCGATCGGATAAGCAGCTGAGATATGCCAAGCAGCTTGGTGCGCTCCATGCCCAGGAAGAACCACATTGGGGCAAGTCCGACAGCATTCTGCTGTAAGAAGACTAGTATGCTAACCGCGGGGTGCTTTAGGAGCATCGGCACCAGCGTAAAAGCTGGAATAAATAGGAGCGACACAACCACAAACGTGACAAGCTGAAAAAGAATAATCTGGGAGACGCTGTGATCCAGCTTTCGCTTGTCGTTCTTGACTTCCGCGACAATCTTTGGGCCTGTCACGTACACCGAGGCAATCGTGAATAAAGAAAAGTACGAACAGATACCAACGACAACAGCGTAGTCACCATAGTACTCTATACCCAAGGCTCTGGTCACGACTGGAAACGTGACGATCGGTAAGGCATGGTCCGCGATCTGGATGAGCGAGAGCCAGCCTGAACGTCCTAATAGTTCCCGAAGCACCATGACCGAATAAGCGCGAGAGGTTGATCGGATTCACCCAAGCCGGACGGCGATTAGGCGGACTTCGGGGAAGAGGTCCGAGTCCGGGACAGAGAAGCAGAATCTACTCCCCGGCTTGTACTTCTGGCGGCGTACACGTCATCTCCAAACCCTGCTCAAGGCGGCAGCGTATGGATCGCAAAGCGATCGAAGGGGCAATCCTACACTTCCAACACCACTAGATCGTATATTTCAAATTCGATCTAGGCCTCCGCTAACTTCGGATAAGTCCTTGGAACGGTTTCGACGTTTCCCGACTTCGTTCGGCCAGTTGCCGCAACCGTTCCGCGATCCTCGCGTTCTCCCGTGATCTTCTCGACCGCAACTAACAGAAAAAACTATTCCATCCAGGCGCCAATCAGCTCGCGCAGAAACATTCGGTGCACTCTCGCCACGCAAGTCGGTATTATTCCAAATTCACACCCGCCGGTCGGCCAAAGTCAAGGGCCCTCAATATCTGCGACAATTATACGTTAGGGCTTTCGGAACTGTGACTCGATCCCCGGCGCCCAATCGGCATTTCGGAGGTTCATCGAGTTGTTCGAGCTGCGATTGCTTACGACCTGCGTTGGTCTTAGAAAGGAAGCTCCCTGAGCCGCTCACGGGCTCCGGGACTTCAAGACTGAGCGATTTTGTCGGGCCAGAATCATGGGCATCGATTTCACCGGACTCCGAGCTCTCGCTTTCGCAAACCGCGTATATGGTTTTGATTTTCGCGAGACCGTAATGCTTGGCAGGCAAGAGATCCATTTCTGGAAAGAAGAATATATGGCCGTTCGCGAGAGCGCCAAGTTGGATTTTGAATATGATGAGGCCATCGAGCTCGGTCAGTTTGCCGAGCCGCTGTTTCGAAAAATGGGAGCGCAGAAGGTTAAATCTGTTGATGCGGCTAGTTATGAAGGGGCCTCAATAATCCACGATTTCAATCTGCCGCTCCCCGAGAATTTGCATAGATCATTTGATACTTTTGTAGATTTCGGGTCTATCGAACACATCTTTGACGTGGCGCAAGCGATAGACAACATTCGTTCGATGGTAAGGGTCCACGGTTCGATTCTGATCGTGACAATTGCGAATGGATTTGCGGGTCACGGTTTCTATCAATACTCTCCTGAATTTTTCTATAGTGTCTTCAGCGAACGCAACGGCTTCGGCGACACCAGTGTATTTCTCGTGGATACCTCTCGTCCGAAGTTGTGGCATTTGATCAAGAGGCCCGCCGGACTCAAGCGCCGGAACCAAATTCCTTTCGGTAAGCAATTCTTGATAGCGGTTTTCTCGCGGAAATGCGGTGACGTGAGGGGATTGGAGGTAATTCAATCGGATTATGAGAATGTAAGGTGGACTACTGCCGATTACTCCCACTTCGAACCTTGGAATCAAGAACAGATACTCAAATCGCGCAAGTTTGCTCGAAGGATATTGAATCCGTATGTCTACAAAGCGATCGCGTATGCAAGGCAAGCGCGTAGCGCTCTGGGGAATTATAAGGCGGATCGCACATTGATAGATCCGGACACTGTGGATGCTGCTGCTTTCATGCAAAACGTCACAGCCGGTTCCTGACGGCCAGGTCGGAGTCACACTCGAAATCTTGGGGCCTGGCGAACTTCGCGATCAGATCCACGGCACGCGCGCCTCGCGGCGACAAGGATCAGCTGAGCGGAAGCTGATTGCCAGAGCGAGTGCGCAACTGCTATCTCAACGAACCCGCTATGTCGGCTCCAGCACGTGGTCGTAAAACGAACGGACGGTCGAATAGCGCAGTTCGGTATTCATTGTCCCCCCGCCAAGGACTGGAATTTCGTACCTTCGTCGCTTGGCCCCTTGGCCTGCAAGATGAATGATGCCGAGTGGCCGCCGATTTTCGTCGGGCGTTACGAACAGGCGGACGGCTGGGTCCCATGCAGGGGGGGCGCGATCAGGAATCCAATTAAGTTCCGGCGGGAGGATCAAGGTCGGTGTTTTGTCCTGATGGACAATTTGATTGAAGGCGAATTGGTCATTCGGATAGATCCGCCCGGTCCGCCGAGCTGCGGCGACGAGGCGTTCACGCCACCTCTCCCAATGCGGCGCATCACCTCGGATCGCGAAGACACCCATGTTGATGTGCGGCTGCATCTGCAGCCACAGTCCGTCTGTCAGTCCGTATCCGCGAATGAAACTCTTGATGTTCCGAAACTGGAGACGAGGCTGGAAGCGGTAGCTCAGGTGGTGCTCCGCGACGACAGCGGCGCCATGAGCGCCGGCCCCCTCGATGAATGCATCAAGTGTGCCGGGGACCTGGAGCCATGCGTCGGGATCGATCCAGAAGTACACGTCGTAGCCGGGAAACTCGATCGGAAGGAACAAATGGCTGGCCCAAATTCCGGATGTCGGGTCCTGATCGCGCGCAATCTCGAGACGCCACGTTGGTTTGATAATGCGCGAAGTATAGGCGTGCAGCGAGCGAACCTGGTCGGCCGTAAGCCCATAATCGATGATGCCAATGTCAATACCGCGCATGCGTCGGTGCGGGTCGACCGAAACGAGCATCTCCGACAATAGATCGAAGTAGTTGCGATCACAACCAGCGAGAATAATAGTGCGATACTTTGAGCTTTCAGGTCTGTCCAACAAAACAGCCATATAGCACCAAATGATCTCGAGAGCGTCGTACCGGCATCCAGAGTTCTGCTATCGGCCCGCCAACAGACTGAATAGGTATTGGCCGTAGGTGTTGCCCTTGAAGTCAGCGGCGAGTCCTTCGAGCTGACTGTCATCGATCCAACCCTGTCGCCAGGCGATCTCCTCGGGCGAGGCGATCTTCAGGCCCTGGCGCGCTTCGACTGTCGCCATGAACTCTGAAGCTTGCAGCAGACTTTCCGGGCTGCCCGTATCAAGCCAGGCGAAGCCGCGGCCCAACTTTTCGACCATGAGCCGGCCTTGGCGCAAATAATGATTGTTGACATCCGTGATCTCGAGCTCGCCTCGTGGCGAGGGCTTGAGCGTAGCAGCGATGTCGGCAACCTGCTCGTCGTAGAAGTAGAGTCCGGTCACTGCAAAATTTGAGGGCGGATTCTTCGGCTTCTCAATGATGGCGCGCACGCCGCCATCTGGATCGAAATCGACCACGCCGTACTGGCTCGGCTCGCGCACCCAGTACGCAAATGTGACGGCACCGACGTTGCTTGTAGCCGCGCGCCGCAATTGGGCGATGAAGCCTTCGCCATAGAAGATGTTATCGCCAAGGGCCAATGCGGACCGCCCGTTCGCAATGAAGTCGCGGCCAATTATAAGTGCTTGGGCGAGGCCGTCGGGCCGCGGCTGAACGGCATAGCGCAGTTCAATGCCCCATCCTGCACCGTCCCCCAGTAGGGCTTGAAACTGCGGCGTTTCGCGGGAATGCGTGATGAGCAAGATCTCACGGATGCCGGCCAGCATCAGCGTGGTCAGCGGATAGTAGATCATCGGCTTGTCGTACACGGCCAGGAGCTGCTTGCTCACGCCCCGCGTAATCGGCCACAGTCGACTTCCGGTGCCCCCAGCGAGGATGATCCCCTTCATGCCGCCACCTCTAAAAGCGGGGTCTACAATGTGTGATGGTCCGACAATCGCCACAGAATCTCGCGGGCGACGAGCCGCGCCCCAGGGCGGAGCCGAGAAAGCTGGCATCGCTGGTCACACGCTTTCCGGACGATTGCTTCCGGGAGCGTTCGTCACCGATCACGAGGTGATCAGCCTGGAAGCGCATCACAGGGATCATGAATGCCAACCCAAAGTGAACCGCACCGCGAGCCAACGATACTTGCCGCCAAACCTTCTCGTCAACTTTGCTGAGCGCCACAAAGGATTAGTTCGTTAGGATCGATCCCGCGAAGCGTCGCGTGCGCCTGGCACAGGACCTCAGCAGTACTATCCACCGCTCAGGTGCGTCGAAAGAGAAAGCCCAACACCTGTGATGCTTCCGGTGCCTTTCGATAATGTTGACGATCAGTGCCGAAGGCGACGAACTCACGCCGCAGAATGACTCCGGAGCCTGTCACTTGCCTCAAGAAGTCGTCATTGCCGCGGGTATCTTGTCCGATGTCCTGCGCGGCCACTATGAAGGATTCACGAAAGCTTTGAGGCCGATGGGTGGATCGTCGGCCGCAAGACGATGAGCGAAATGGCAAAGGGACGCCCCAGTGCGCCAAAGTTGACACGCGAGGCGCATCTCGGAAATCGCAACGGCCCCAAGCTCGCGATCGGGATAGACCCATCGGGGCGCGTACATTTCGGTAAAGACAATGTGGGCGGCGATCATGCCATGGCGGTTCTCGGAGAGCACGTCTCCGACGCTCACCTTTTGGAACTGCGCACGGCCGGCGTGTCCTATGTGTTTGCGCGTCCCAGGGCCTCGCTGCGGCCCAAGCTGTTCGGCCCCCTGATTATCGCCGGCGCACCGCTTGCCTACTGGGTCGGCATGCACGGCAAATATCCGATGCGCTACTCGGGTGGGCTTCTGGGCGGAAGCTGGCTCACGGCGCTGACCAGCGATCTTGGCGCCGGCAGATTCGATGGTGCCTGGCTGGTGCAGAACTTCGAGAACCAGAACCCGTCCAACACTCTCAATGGCCGTCCCACCGAAGATGATCAGCAGCACGCCGGCAACGGCTAAGCTGATCCGCGTTGAAGTGGCCATGCCGAATAGTCGCGTTTGATGATCGCATAACCAGGCCCTTCACGGCAGGTTTCATCCGGCACCTCCCAAATCACCAAGATGTTGAGCGTTCTGCGCGTTTGGTCGGGTGAGAGCCGACGCTGCCAGGACGTGTTGTCGCCAGAATTTGAACAGGGAGCCACGCCCGTGCTGCAGGCGATGTTCGCGGTTGCGCGTCTTCTTGTCCTGTCGGTGGCGGCACGCGGCACCGCTACTGATCACGGTGATCCGGCAAAGGCGCCGTGATCTTCAGCCGCGAGTCGTTATGTCACACCATCGGCAAAGGCGAGCCAAATCGTTGCCGCTTCCAGGAAAAGCATCTCCTCTGCGGAGAGCGTTCCCGTCCATCCTTCCTGCCAAATTTCAACAGCACTGATCTAGAATCTTCCAAAGCAACTTTGGAATTTCTCCAAACACGGTGCCGCTGGCTCGAGTCGATCGACGATCGAGACATTCTAAGTCGCAGCCCACGCATTTGCGTTGTGGTCACCATAGCGTCTCTCTAAGGAGACGGTGCAGATCGCTAGCGATCGGACTTGCCGATGAGGCGCAGGCAACCAACGCGGAGTTCGAGTCTGCGGGGGAGTTGATTCACGGCGCCATACGTGTCGGCCGAGTTCGAACGCGGAGAGCGGATCGTCGATCCGTGGTTGTTGCAGGCCGATCGTGGAGCCATTTCACGTTGGGCGCCGTGTTGTTGATGAGGGACTTTCTGGAAATGCGACGTGCAGGTGGGGTTGGGACGGTAGCTCGCTTTGGTGCGGTGCTGCTGGGTGGAGCGGCGTTGTTGGCGTGGTGCGAATCGCCCGCTCGATCCCAAACACCGCAAGGCACCACCTCACTTCCACCCGTGACCATCGATGCTCCGACGCAACAGTCGGTCCGCCGCGCATCGATCAAACGAAATGCCGCCGGGGCTCGATCAGCTTCGCGCCGCACCACGGCGCCTGGCGCCCCACAGACCGTAACCGTCGCGGTGCAATCGCAGCCGTCGCAGTCGGGTGTCATGCCGGCCTTTGCAGGCGGCCAAGTCGCTCAAGGTGCGCGGCTCGGACTGCTCGGAAACATCGACACGATGAAGTCACCGTTCAACGTGACGAGCTACACGGACAGATTCATCCGGGATCAGCAGGCGGCGACGGGTGCGGATGCATTGATCCTGGATCCTTCCGTGCGCAGTTCCCACCCCACGGGCGGTGTGGTCGATTCCTTCAATATTCGCGGCTTCCCGATCAACGAAGGCAACAATGGTGAGTTCGCCTTCGAAGGTCTCTACGGCATCGCACCGAGCTATCGCATCTTCACGGATTACGTCGAGCGCATCGAAGTGCTCAAGGGGCCCTTAGCCGCGCTCTCGGGGATCGCACCCAATGGCGGTGTCGGCGGCGTCATCAATGTTGTGCCTAAGCGTGCGGGAGAGGACTTGACCCGCTTCACCGCCGGTTACGGTTCGACCACACGGTTCGGCGGTTACTGGGATGTTGCGAGGCGCTACGGCGACAGCAAGGAATGGGGCCTGCGCACCAGCGGCAGTCTGCGCAGCGGCGACACGCCGATTGACCGCCAGTCTGAAACGACGGGTGTCGGATCACTGGCACTCGACTATCAGGGCGAACGGTTCAGGTCCTGGCTTTACCTTATCGCGCAGACCGATCGGTTCGATGCTCCGTCACGTCCGTTCCTCATGGCGACCGGGCTGCAAGTGCCGAAGGCGCCGGACGGCCGGCTGAACGTGACGCAATCCTGGGAGTGGTCGCGCATCAACGATCAATCTGCCTTGTGGCGCACCGAATACGACATAACCGATCAGGTTACGCTGTTTGCCGACGTCGGCGGATCGCGAACCAATGTCGAGCGCTTCTTCGGTCTTCCAACGATCATCAACACCAGCGGCGACACGACCTCGACGCCGCAATTCTTCGGGCTGAGCATTGATCGGCACACATATGATGGCGGTGTACGGGCCCGCTTCGATACCGGATTCGTTCACCATGCCGTCACCTTCCAGGCCTCGGTCTATCATGACGCGCTGTACCGGCGGCTCACCAATGGCAGTCTGGTTACGTCGAACATCTATATTCCGACCGTGGCGCCAACTCAGTTCGCCAACGAGATCAGCGGGCGCCCTCGGCTCTCGGACAGTGAACTCACGGGGCTCGCGATCGCCGACACCTTGTCCGTGCTCGATGAACGTATCCTGTTGACTTTGGGTGTCCGGCGCCAGGGCGTCGAGGCGAACAACTATCTCTCCAATGTCGGAACGCTAACGACGTCCTACGACAAGAGCGCGACCACTCCCGTGGTCGGCCTCGTCGTCCGGCCCATGGACAACGTTTCCCTGTACGCGAACTACGTCGAAGGGCTAAGCCGGGGCGACATCGCGCCTCAAAGTGCTTCCAATTCCGGCGAAGTGCTCGCGCCCTATATCGCCAAGCAATACGAGGCCGGCATCAAGGTGGACTTCGGCCGGCTCGCAACCACCTTCAGCGCCTTCGAGATATCGAAGGCGAGCGGCGAGCTGTTGGCCGGGCGCTTCGCGGCGACCGCCGAAACGCAAGTACGCGGGCTCGAGTTCAACGTCTACGGCGAACTCATGCCCGATGTTCGTGTTCTCGGAGGCATTTCGCTGCTGGATGGCACCCTGACGAAGACCGCGATCGCGGCAAACGTGGGCAACACCCCAATCGGCGTTCCGAACCTACAGGCCAATATTGGAGCCGAGTGGGATCTCCCGTGGGTGAGAGGGCTCACCTTGAATGGGGCAGTCATCTACACGGGCAGGCAGTTCGTCGATGCGGCGAACAAGCAGCCGATCCCGGATTGGACGCGACTCGATCTCGGTGCGCGCTACACGACGGCGATCAACGGCAGGAAGACGGTTTTCCGCGCCAACGTTCAGAATGTGACCGGTACGAATTACTGGTCCAGCGTAGCTTCATTCGGAACGTTCTTCCTGGGAGCACCGCGCACGTATCTGCTGTCGATGACCGTGGACATGTAATCGTTGCTCTTATGGCTGGTGATGCGCTTCATGGGAGCTTCTGAAGCGCGAGTTTGGACGTTCATGTGTTGCATCGGTGCATAAGTGTAAGCCATTGAAATCGCAGACCGCACTTCGGGATTGAGCTTATGCCAAAGCCTATCCGACATCAGATCGGCGCGCCCAAGGGCTGCCGATCTGGCTGCACTGATACAACTGGCACCGACTATAGAACGCCGATCAGCAGACTGGGTTTGACCGAGGATAACCTCTTGAGGCTCCACATCTAGGGCGAGCGGAACCTTGCATGGCCTATTCGATTGTCAAATAGGTGGCTTATGGCCGAAGCCGATAAGCTTCGAGTGAACCTTCATGGCAAAGGAAATCAGACCGGTCGCTGGATCCATAAAGACGGTCGATGCAGCCGCTGAGCCGACCGTGCCGTCGGTCCGCGCCGAGGTGTTTTATACTCAAGCCTTGCGCGAGCTCGCGAAGCTCGATCTTCCGTTTCTGTTGGCCGGCACTTATGCGCTCAGCGCCTATACCGGCGTGGCGCGCGCGACCAAAGATCTCGATATCGTGTGCAAGCCGACTGATTATCCCCGGGTTCTCAATCACTTCCGGCGCCTCGGATACACCGTCCAAATCGAGGACGAACGCTGGCTCGGCAAAGTCTTCCAGGGCGAGGACTTCTTCGATGTGATCTTCGCGTTCTGGCATGGCATGGCTCCGGTGACCGACCAATGGTTCGAATCCGCACCGCGCATCGAGGTGTTCGGCACGTTGATGCGCATCATTGCCCCGACGGAGTTGATCTGGTCCAAGGCTTTCGTCCAGCTACGGCACCGTTACGACGGTGCGGACATCGCGCATCTCATTCTCAAACAGCACGACCAGATCGATTGGCGGCGTCTGCTTGCCCACATGGAGTTGCATTGGGAGGTGCTTCTGGCACATCTACTCAACTTCCGCTGGGCCTATCCGAGCGAACGCGAATGCGTGCCGCGTTGGCTGATGGACGAACTGGTCGCCCGCCTGAAGACTCAGTTTGAGCTTCCTCCTCCGCGCGTGAAGATATGTCGTGGGCGTCTGTTTTCGCAGGTCGATTACGAGCAGGCCATTGAGGAATGGGGTTTTGTCGACGCAGACGAGGATAGTGAGTAGCGATGTCTGAAAAGCCCGACAACCTCACTTTCGCTGCCATTGGCGATCTCCACGTGAAGGAGGATCGCACGTTGTCCTTCCGGGAGCTCTTTGCTGAGCTTTCGACCAAGGCCCAGGCGCTTGTCCTTTGCGGCGACCTCACTGACCTCGGCAAACCGTCCGAAGCGGAACTTCTGGCGGAGGATTTGCGCGCCTGCTCCATTCCCGTTGTCGGCGTGCTCGGAAATCACGACTACGAGTCAGGGCAGACTGAAGACGTAAAGCGCATCTTGAAGGGTGCCGGGATGCACCTGCTCAATGGGCAGTCGTACGAAATCGATGGCGTCGCCTTCGTCGGGGTGAAGGGCTTCATCGGTGGGTTTGGCCGCCGCATGCTTGCTTCGTTCGGCGAGGCCGTCGTCAAAAGCCTGGTCGCCGAAGCCGTCAACGAAGCGACGCGCCTCGAAAATGCAATGCGCGCCGTCGCCAGCAAGCAGGCTGTCGTTGTTCTTCACTACGCGCCGGTTCTCGATACGGTAGAGGGCGAGCCACCGGAGATTCTTCCGTTCCTCGGCTCGTCACGTCTCGGCGAAACGATCGATCGATTTAAGGTGAGTGCAGTGGTGCATGGCCATGCCCATCAGGGCCGCTATGAGGGCCGCACGCCCGGGGGGGCGCGAGTCTACAACGTGGCCCGATCAATCGAGAAGCCCACCGGCCGACCCTATGCCTTGATTGAGGTCTGAGCCGGGCATCTAGATTCAATGCGGTAACGCAAGCACCGCCAGCGTCGAGATCTCAACCCGGAACGGCATGGATTGAAAAAAGCCCTAGCCAACGGAACGCGGCGGCTGGTTGGACGTTGCCCGACAAGGAGCAGGGACCTCGAAAGAGGCGAATGTTCCGAAGGCCCCGTCACTTTGCGCAAATGCAAATGGCGGGGCCGCTTTTTTGGGCAGCAAGAATTTGATACGCACGAAATGGGCGGATCTGGGAAATCGACGCACCTGGAAGGCGAGCGCTGGTCGGATCGCCGGAACATGGCCCTCAAGCGGACTTCTAGGAAGGTTCCGCCGATCGCGAGGCCTCACACAGCAAGCGGGAAGCCTCGCCCGAAGTGCACCGGAATCGCCTGCAGGACGGCTTGTCCGCCGCTCAGGAACGTCAGGTATCGCTGGCTGTTGGAGGCCAATCAGAGCGGAGAAATTCCATGAGAGTGTCTGATGTAATGACCTCGGACGTTCAGCTTTGCAGCCCCGAAGACACGGTAGGAGAGGCAGCCGAAGCGATGGCCCTGCTTGACGTTGGGCTATTGCCGGTTGCGGAAGGTGACTACCTCGTAGGCATGGTCACCGACCGGGACCTCGCTATCCGCGTGCTTGGAAAAGGGCGCGGACCGGACACGAAGATCAAGGCAGTCATGACCCCCGACGTCAAATATTGCTTCGAGGACCAGGACTTGGACTCGGTTTGCTGGAACATGGGCGATATTCAAGTCAGGCGGCTGCCGGTGCTCAATCGGCAAAAGCGTCTGGTAGGCATACTTTCCTTGGGTGACATAGCGCGAAGCCACGAACGCGATGCAACTGCAGCCTCGTTGCAGCAAATCTCGCGGCCCGGCGGCCAGCACACGCAAGCTGCCTAGACAGAGCAACACGACGATCGCATCAGCCAAGCAAGTGAGCTGACGGAAGATATCGCCGGCATGCGGACCCCCGCCGCGCCGGTCACAGCTAGCGGGGTCCGGCGCTACCGTCTCAACAGCTTTCTCAACTTGGCAAGGGGGGCATTGATGACATCGCTCGGTTCAAGCCAGACGCGGCGGGCCGTCGTAATCGAGCCCAGTTACCCATCCCGGTTCTTGTTCTCGCGTTGCAACCGTCTTCATGCTGTTACGTTGACCCTGCATCGCAGGCAAGCGGCTGAAAGGACGGCGACGATGCGGGCCTGAGGCTGACCGTGCTGGAATGCTTGCCCGCATGGGCGGAGCTCGGCAGCGGAGCAAGACAAGGAGCCTGCGGTCATGAAAGAGGTACAGGAGCTCGCAACGTTTGTGGAACGTGCCCGACTGGAGGATCTGAGCGAGCGGGCGCTGGAGCAGCTCAAAATTCGCGTGCTGGATACGGTTGGTGTAGCCATCGCAGCGCTGGATGCGCCGCCTGTCGCGGCGATTCGCGGTCTCGTCGCCGAACTTGGCGGTCGTCCGTTGTCCACGCTCATCGGAGGCGGTCGCACCGCGCCGGACCGCGCCGCGTTCTACAATGGCGCTCTCAGCCGGTACCTTGATTTCATGGACAGCTATATAGCGCCCGGTGAGACGTGCCATCCATCCGACAATCTCGGCGCAGTCCTGGCAACAGCGGAGATGCGGGAGGCGAGTGGGGCCGATCTGCTCACCGCGCTCGCTGTCGCCTACCAGGTCCACATCCGATTGAGCGATGCCGCTCCGGTCCGCGACAAGGGCTTCGATCATACCACACAGGGGGCGTACGCGGCCGCTGCAGGCGCTGCCAAGGCGCTGGCCTTGCCGTCTGCACAGATCGCGCATGCGATCGCCATCAGCGGCACTGCCAACAATGCGCTGCGTATCACCCGCACAGGCGCGCTGTCTCACTGGAAGGGACTCGCCTATCCGAATACGGCGATGTCGGCCACGCACGCAGCGCTGCTCGCCAGTCGCGGCATTACCGGCCCCCAAGCTGTGTTCGAGGGCATCAAGGGATTCAAGGAGGTGATCGGCGGCCCCTTCGAGATTGACTGGCGACAAGAGGATCTGGAAGGCGTGCGCCGAACGATCGTGAAGCAGCATAATGCCGAGATCCACGCCCAATCTGCGCTCGACGCAGCGCTCGATATTCGTGCTCGCCCGGGCTTCGAGGCGGCCGCAGTCTCGGCAATACGGCTCAAGACGTTTGCGGTAGCCCATCAGATCATTGGCGGAGGGGAGGAGGGCGACAAGCGAATCGTGCGAACCAAGGAGGAGGCCGATCACAGTCTGCCCTACATGCTGGCGGTCGCGTTGATCGACGGCGAGGTGCAGCCGGAGCAATACGCACCCGAACGGATTTCGGCCGAAGATGTCCAGATGCTGCTGCGGAAGGTGACGGTCACGCCCGATCCCGGCCTGTCGGCGCAGTTCCCGCAGCGGATCCCTGCTGATCTCGAAGTCGAACAGAAGGACGGGACTGTGTTTCGGATCCGTTGCGACGATTATCACGGCTTTCATACCAGGCCGTTCGATTGGGCCGCGGCGCGCCGCAAGTTCGATAGCGTCACGGCTGCCGTCGCGAGCCGTTCCGAGTGCGACGCACTCGCCGAGGCGATTGCGTCGCTGGAGGAGTGCCCAGTTGCCGCTCTCACGTCGCTGCTCGGCGACATCTCAATCCCGCCGGCGGAGGTTCGAACGAAGTTCTGAGGAGGATGAAGCCATGGCAGACACCACATTTCCCTTCATTCCCCGGGCGGCACGCTCGGCCAAGCCGCGCCGGGTCGGCATCACCGAGATCAGAGGTCCCTATTACAGCGCCTATGGTCCCCGCCATCTGGCCGATATCCTGGAAACGGTCGGCACCTGGGTTGACGGTCTCAAATATGCCGGTGGTTCTTTTGCGCTGATGCCAGCCGATGCGGTCAGGTCGATCAACAAGCTGGCGCACGATCATGACGTCTACGTCTCAACCGGCGGCTGGATCGAGAACGTTGTGCGCTTCGGCGTGGACGCGGTCGATCGCTACATCGAGGAGGCCAAGGTGCTTGGCTTTGATGTGATCGAGATTTCGACAGGCTTCATCAGCTTGCCGACCGATAGCCTGCTGCGTCTCGTGCAGAAGGTGAAAAGAGCGGGGCTGAAGGCGAAGCCCGAACTCGGCATTCAGTTCGGCGCTGGCGGCAGCACGTCGACCGAGGAGCTCGCAGCCGAGGGTACCAAGGATGTCGGCTGGCTCGTCGCGCAAGCCGAGCGGGTGCTCGATGCCGGAGCCGACATCATCATGATCGAAAGCGAAGGGATCACCGAAAACGTCAGCAGTTGGCGCACCGATGTGGTCGCCCGCATCATCAATCAGCTCGGGCTCGAAAAGGTCATGTTCGAAGGCGCCGACCCGCAGGTCTTTGAATGGTATGTCAAGAACTACGGAAACGAGGTCAATCTGTTCGTCGACCACAGCCAGATCGTGCAACTCGAGGCGCTGCGCTCAGGGATCTGGGGCACCAAGAGCACCTGGGGTCGAATTCAGAACCTGCCCGGTTGACGGTGCGGACCTGAGCGACGGATCGCACATTGTGCGTTTCGTTTCCGCCGCCGGTGACCTCGCGGTCGATCGAGGCCGAAATCGTCAATGGTACGCGTCATCCAGTCTTCAAGCGCGATTTGGATTCAAATGAACCGCCGATTCTTGCCAAGCCAGGCGGAGATCAGCGACCGCCTGACGCCATGCATCGCCGTTACGCCCGCCGAAGCGGCGGGCGTAGGCTGGGTGGAAAGTGATGCGGAGCGGATGGCCTTCAAATTGCAGTTTTGCCTTGCGCGTCATCCGGATTGATTGTGACTGGCCAAACAGGCGGGATGCTGTGCTGCCGAGCGCAACGATTATGCCAGGCCTTGAACGCCGGATGTCGGCTAACACGGCTGCGCCATAGTGGTCGACTTCCTCGATCGTTGGGCTGCGATTGCGTGGTTTCCGATCCTTGGAATATGCGATTGGCCGGAAAGGAATGACGTTTGCCAAACGCACCTGGCGGGGTTCGATTCCGGCCTCCTCCAGCATCTCGCGCAACGCTCTGCCGGCCGGACCGACAAAAGGCCTGCCCTGCGTAGACTCCTCGGCGCCGGGTGCCTCGCCAACCACGTATAGCCGCGGTCGTCGGAACCGGCCCTCGGGCGCGACACGACGATGATCGAGACGTGTGTTGGGGGCGCTTGCCTTGCCCATCGGTTCCTCTGCCAGGCCTGAGAACGGCGACGTTCTGGTTCTATCAACCATCGTCGCGCCGCCGATTTCCAAGAGCGCTAGACCCTCGGAATTCCGCATTGGAACCCGGTGTTGCCGGCGCGAGTTTTCGACCCATAAGCTCGTTCTAGAGAGCGCTCGACGCATGGCTGCCGCGCGCATCAATGCCAAAGAATAGGAGCGTGACATGGCCAAGACAAAGACTCTGGCAGCGGCGGCAGCTCGTTCATTCCAGACCATCAATCCGGCGACTGGCGAAAACGGCCGCGTTTATCAAGGACATGCAGTGGATCAAGCCATGTCGATTGCGGCTGATGTGCATCGGGCGCAAATTGACTGGCGGCGGACTCCATTCAGCGTTCGTTCGGATCTGATGAAGAACGCGGCGCAAGCCATTCGCAGGAACCGCGAACGCTATGCCAGATTGATGACCGACGAGATGGGCAAGACCGTTACGGATGGTTTGGCCGAGCTCGAGAAGTGCGCTTGGTGTTGCGAATTTTTTGCGGAACATGCCGAAGAATTTTTGAGGCCAATCCCTCAGGATATGAGCGTCAACCATGCCGGGCCAAAGCCTCCCCCTCGTGCTTTCGTGACATTCAATCCGCTCGGCGTCATCCTTGCGGTGATGCCCTGGAATTTTCCCTTCTGGCAGGTGATGCGATTTGCGGCGCCGCATCTGATGGCCGGAAATGGCGGCGTTCTCAAACATGCTTCCAATGTGCCCGGCTGCGCGCTTGCGATTGAGGAGGTCTTTCGGGAGGCCGGATTTCCGACCAACATCTTCCGAACAGTGCTTCTGTCATCCAAGGACCTCAAGCCGCTGATCGAGGATCCGCATATTGCCGCCGTGACGCTGACGGGCAGCGTCGCGGCCGGAAAGTCTGTCGCTGCAACTGCGGGCGCCGTCATGAAGAAGGGCGTGTTCGAGCTTGGAGGATCGGACGGCTACATCGTTCTGGAAGATGCCGATCCCATTGCGGCCGCCAAGATCTGCGCGCGCGGACGGATGGTCAATGGCGGCCAGAGCTGCATTGCGGCCAAGCGGTTTGTCGTGGTCGAGAGCATACGGGAAGTGTTCGAGCGCGCGCTGATCGAAGAGATGCGCCACTATGTAGTGGGAGACCCGAGCAATCCGAAGACCAGACTGGGACCGATGGAAAGCGTACATTCGCGCGATCAGATTGCGAGCCAGGTTAGCCATAGCGTGAAGAAGGGCGCCAAAATTCTGCTCGGTGGCGAAGTGCCGAAGCAACCGGGTGCATGGTATCCCGCCACGGTGCTGTCAAACGTGCGGCCCGGGCAGCCTGCGCATGATGAAGAGGTGTTCGGACCGGTCGCCGCCGTCATTTCCGCCAAGGACGAGGTGGACGCGATCCGTACCGTCAACGCCAGTCACTTTGGTCTCGGAGCGGCGGTGATTACCGGTGACGCCGCTCGAGGAGAACGGATAGCGGCGGAAGAGCTCGACGCGGGCGCCGCGTTTGTGAACGAGAACGTCCGTTCAGACCCAAGGTTGGCATTCGGCGGCGTCAAGGACAGTGGCTACGGGCGTGAACTATCCGAATTTGGAATCCGCGAATTCTGCAATATCAAGTCGGTCTTGGTTGAGCCACTGTAGTTGCTTCGCGGGTCGAATTCGGTAACCGAGGCACGGGCCTTCGGTACACGAGAATGTCCACAGCGCTTTTTGCCCGGACGACTTGAAGGCATGAACCGTGCGGAGGCCACCTTGGGCTCCAAAACGTGGATCGATGCGAATAGGCGGTTCTGCCTGCGGAACTGAGCGGCACTTGATCCACGCAAATCCGTGCCGGTCGCGTCGTTGCGCCGCGCTTTGGTCACCCCGTGGGGCCGCGATTCCTCACACGTTAAATTCGGCGCGGGCGGAAACAGGCGTTCGCGACCGGTGTTGGCAAATCGGGAGAAGGCCGAACGGCTCTTGTTCCGACACCTTCCAACGAAAAAGGATGGAGACGATGAAGAACATTGTTGGCACAGTGATCGTTGCGGCGGCGGTATCGGCTCCGCCGGCCGCCGCGCAAACGATGAACCTCGACACCCACGTTCCGAGCGCCCAGAATTCAGGCGCCGGAATTCCAGGCGACGCCGGAATCCAGAGCGGCCCTCCGCCTCGTTCCGCAACAGTCGCTGAGCAGGTGAATCCGACGGTCAAGCAACAGGATTCCGCGGAAATTGCCGGCCTGCCCGGAAACAAGAATGGCGCACCCGCGAAGCCTCTTGGTGGTAAGTGAGCGGTCATGAAGTGATGTCACGCAAGTTAACGCGCCCGGGTCAGCGCCCTCTCTGCGTCAGGCGGCGAATGAAGGGGGCGCGCGGTCCACGCGCCTCGCAGTGACGGCCACCTTCATTGACGAGCAATAGGGGCTTTGGCCAATGGGTCGATGGATCGGTCGAGATTTGGCAGGAGCCGACTCAGGGGCAGGGATTCTGCCATCGACATGTTGGTGCCGTGGGCCGCGGCGCTTGGCTTTCGGGCTTCGGGCATCGCCTTCAACCTGGCTGAGCCGACCTTCTGCGTCCTGACCTTATGATTTGGTCAGCCGATTGATACCAAGCTGCTTCAGCACTCGCGCACAGAGGCGCTTCAGATCCCAACCCGGGTCCTGGCATCGTTCCACGGAAGATCCTGCATGTTTGGGTCAAGCTCCTGCTTCAGCGAGAGGTATTGAAGCATATCGGACAAGGCCAGGACGCCGAGAAGCCGTCCCTGTTCGACCACAAGCAGCCGGCTGTGCCGACCGCCCTGCATCCTGGCAAGCGCCTCCAGCGCATCCAGATGCGGAGGGACAATGATCTCCGGCGAGCAGGGGCGCATGACATCAGCGACGTGGCGCCGGGTGGTGTCGGAGGGACCCAGATCGCGGACGTCTTTCGCCATGATGCAGCCGAGGAGTTCGCCGTCGCGCAGCACTGGGAAAGCCTTAAAGTAGTATCTATAAAAGTAGTCCTCGATCAATTTCGCAATGGAAAGATCCGGTGCGACCCCGATCGGATTACGTTGCATGAGCGTGGAAACGGGAAGCCCACCGAAAGTTCGGCGAAGTGCCAACTCGTGCCGCGCCGCACCGGCGGCGCCGTGCAGGAAATACCCAATAAAGAACAGCCAGACACCACTGATTGTACTACCGGCGATGAATTCCAGGATGCCGTACAGGATCATGGCAATGCCAAAGAACTCGCCACTGCCGGCGGCAATGCGTGTGGCCCGTCCAAAGTCGCTCATCCAGCCCCAAAGGCCGGCGCGGAGCACCCGTCCGCCGTCCAGCGGGAACGCGGGAATGAGATTGAACAGCGCCAAGATCCAATTGAGGGTACCAAGATAGTCGAGCACGCCGAATGCGGCGCGAGACAGGGTCTGCTCACCTGCAGCAGCGACCAGGAGCAAGATGGTGCCAAGCACCATGCTTGCGATCGGCCCGCCGATCGCCATAAGGAATTCTGCCTTGGCGCTGCTCGGCTCCTTGTGCAGTTCAGCGACCCCGCCGAAGATGAACAGAGTAATGCCGGCGATTGGCATGTCGTAACGCCGCGCAATCAGAGCGTGGCTCAGCTCATGCAGGACGATCGAGATGAACAAACCGATCGTGCCGGCGAACCCCATCCACCAATAGGCGCTGGCCGATAAATTCGGAACTGTGCGGGGGAACTCGCCGAGCGCCAGTGTCCAAATGAACAGAGCCGCCAGGATGAGCCACGAGATGTCGATCCATACCGTAAACCCGGCGAGCGTGAGGATCTTGATCCTGTGCAGGAACATCGCTGCCTCGCGAGCAGTGGCGTTCATGGGAAAACATCGCGTCGAAGGCGCTTGTTCCTAAGGCTGAACAAGGCGCATCAGGCGCTGCACGAAGAATGTCGGCGAACTTGATGCCCAGAACTCTGGATCATTTCGTCCCAAGTGCGTCGCGGATTGCTTTCGCATTCTGCTCGAAATCGCTCGGGTCGCCTTTCGCCCGGCCTGGAGCGGGATACAGCCAAATGTGTGCGTGTGGCACTTCTTCGCCCATAATGCGGGAATGTATTTCCTCGGAGAATGCCTGTTGCATTGCGCGCGCAATCATTCGTACGACTTCGAAATACGCGCCAACATTCGGCACATCCCAGACCCAGCGCCGGTGCTTTCTTGGGATGACAAGAGTGTGCCCCGGAGATTGCGGGCGAATGTCGAGAAACGCGAGATGCTCGTCGTCCTCATACACCTTCGTTGACGGAATCTCGCCGCTGACGATTTTGCAGAACGGACAGTCGACCATTGTTCATGCCCTTTGCTGCGAAACTGAGGGGCGGACATTTCGACGCGAAGTCAACGCGAGTCTCGGTCACAGGTTCATGCCGGTTCGTGTTCATCCGCTGCTCACCGGGGGAGGGTTCCTCTTTCCGATGCCTAGGATGCCGGCTGCGGCCGCCAACATGCTGGCGATTGCCGGCCAAATCAGGATCGGGAGAGATAGCTCGGCAGCTCGCGCTCGAACTCGGGAAAGTAGCGGGAGATCACGGTGACGTCGAATTGCCGCAGGATTGACTCTTTGGGTTCGCGGTCAAGCAGAAATTGGAACGCAGCCCTGATGCAATGCTCCGGCGGGTACGTGCCCATCGTCAGCCTCTCGCAAGTATCTCGTGCCAAAGTGACGTGGTGACGGGTCTCACCGTCTCCCACACGAACGATCACCTCGAATCCGAGTGGATCGCCATCGCTGACTCGCTCGACCATGATCACAGTGCGTTCACCGTCGGTCCGGTTGGGTGATCGTGGACACTAGCACATCGCCTGATGGATCAAAGAGTTGACGAGCGCATTGGGGGGAGCAGGGTCATGACCGTTCAGGTGATCACCGTGCCGTTCAGAACTTGAAGGCGTAAATGCGCCCGTCGGCGCCGACATAGAGGCGATCCTGCGTCGCTATCAGCGTCTGGAAGCGTCGGAGACCGCTCAAGGGCTCGCTGACAAAAATCGGTTCGCCGGTATCGCCGCGGAACGCGTGCAGCCGATTGTCGCCTTCGGCGCCAAGCATCCAGACGATCGGGTTGGAATGGCCGTCCGTGGTGGTCGCAATGGGGGAGCCGCGGCCGCGGAGCGCGCCGCACCAGGCGGTGGCGACCGCCGGCGACGGGCCTGCCGCGATCTTCAAGACCGTCAAATCGTGGCCTCGGCCAGGCTGCGGGCAGTGCGCTCCTGAGGCTTGGAAGGCAACAAAGACATCTTCGCCGACACGATAGGCGGCTGGCGACGTGACGATCGACGACTGGGATACTGTTTCGACCGCCAACTGGCCGCCAACGCCGCCGAGTCTATTTCGGTCGAGAAGATAAGCCTTGCCATCCTTTCCCAGCGCCAGGATCAGAGCGCGGCTCCCGCCGGCTCCGGATATGTTGAAAGCAAGCGGATTGCTGCCCCCGAGATCCGCATCGCCGGCATCGAGTGTTTTCCAGTCCGACGGCGCAAAATAGTCCTTCTTGTCGTCACTGCGGCGCAGGTCGGGTCCAACGTGAAACACGGCTTCACCGTCGCTCCAGGTCGGTGCGCCGAGCGTATTCCCGGTCGCAAAGTAGATGTCGTGCTCGGAGACGCTGAGACCACCCGGCGCCCAGATGCCGCCTCCTCGCCCACGCGTTTCGAAACTGACATGCTTGCCGGGTTCGCGCAGGGAGAGTCCAACCACCCAGCCGTGATAGTTTCCGCAATCACCGAAATGGCCACTGAAGGCGACATAGACAGTGCCGTCGAGAAGGGTGAGTGCCGCACGCTGGTTGTGGACGCTCGGATCGAAATGTCGTCCTGCCTTTTGCAGAAGGGCAGCCACATCGATCGGCCAGCCGGGGAGAACGCTGCCATCCTTTGTCGAGAGTGCGAACACTTCGTGGCGCGGGCCGTTTCTCCGCTCCACGGCACCATCGAAATAGATGGCTTGGGTTGTAGGGTCGATTGCGGGCGTCCCGGTGATGCCAAGCGGATCGATATTCCCGCACGGCAGCGACGAACGGCGAACAGGACGCCCGACTACGCGCCTCCACAATTCCTTGCCGGTCGTCGCGTCCAAGGCCTGGACGACGTCGTCCTCGGTGGCCACAAATAGCATCCCGGCGTCCGCGCCAGGAGGACGCCAGTAAAGTGGCTGGGCGTACATCGAGCCCGCGACGTGGGCGTTGAACGCCCGATCCAGCTCAACCGATCTGGCTTTCTCCCAGGACAACGTCGGAACGACGTACTGGCCGCTTCGGCTATTGTCACCGTGATAGGTCAGAACCGAGCTGTCTTGAGCAAGGACGGACAGCGGCGGCGACGCCGCAAGTGCAAGTAGTCCGGCCATCAATACAGGACGTGCCGCCATTGAAAAGGCGCTTCGGATGTTCATGAGCGCCTAACAGTCCCGTGCTGCTCCGGTTCCATCTGCATGGGGAGCCTCTCACATGAACTGTGTCGTTTCGCCCTCGCGCTCACCAAGCGCCGGTTCACCCCCTCTCCGCGAGGACCTCGGCGACCTCGTACAGATGAGGATCGATATCGTCGGTGAGCCTTCCGAACTGGCTCCAGGCCTTGCGAAAGTCAGGCGACTGGTGCGCGGCCCGCAGCAGGTCGCGGCTTTCCCACTGAATGTAGTTGACGATACGGCGCCCATCGAGGCTGCGATGCAGGCTGATCGAAATAAACCCCGGCTGGCGTTGCATGAAGCGGGCTCGCTCTCTCATGAGCGACAAGGCTTCGGTCTGCTTCCCCGGCTCCGCGTCGATGATGGTAATTTGTGTGACTGGCTGCGGGTCGATTTGGATCTGCGGCATGGCGATCTCCTTTCACGACATTATCGATCGATCTCTCCAAAAACGATGTCCAGCGAACCGATGATCGCTGCGACGTCGGCCAGCAAATGGCCGCGGCAGAGCAAGTCCATCGCCTGCAGATGCGCGAAGGAGGGCGCACGGATCTTGCACCTGTAAGGCTGGTTCGTCCCATCCGAGACCAGATACACGCCGAATTCGCCCTTGGGGGCTTCCACTGCCGCATAGACCTCGCCAGCAGGCACATGAACGCCCTCAGTGTAGAGCTTGAAGTGATGGATCAGGGCCTCCATCGAGCGCTTCATTTCGCCACGGCGCGGAGGGAAGACCTTGTTGTCCTGCACCGCAACCGGGCCCTGTCCGTCGGCAGCCCGGAGCTTGGTGATACACTGCCTCATGATGCGCACTGACTGGCGCATCTCCTCCATACGGATCAGATAGCGGTCGTAATTGTCGCCGTTTTTTCCGATCGGAATGTCGAAATCCATCTCGGGATAGCACTCATAGGGCTGCGCCTTGCGCAGATCCCAGGCCGCGCCCGAGCCTCGCACCATGACGCCGGAAAAGCCCAACCCCCAGGCTTCATTCAGCGTCACCTTTCCTACATCGACATTGCGCTGCTTGAAGATGCGTAAATTCGTCAGGAGTCGATCGAGATCGTCCACCACGCGCAGAAATGGGTCGCAAAAGGCCTCGATGTCGTCGATCAGTTTCGGTGGAAGATCCTGGTGCACGCCGCCGATGCGGAAGTAGTTTGCGTGCATGCGCGCGCCGGATGCGCGTTCGTAGAATACCATCAGCTTTTCGCGCTCCTCAAATCCCCACAGCGGCGGGGTGAGCGCGCCGACGTCCATCGCTTGGGTCGTGATGTTGAGAAGATGCGAAAGCAGGCGTCCGATTTCACAATAGAGCACGCGGATCAATTGGCCGCGCCGCGGCACTTCGAGGCCAAGCAGCTTTTCTGCTGCGAGACAGAATGCGTGCTCCTGATTCATCGGCGCAACATAGTCGAGCCGGTCGAAATACCCGATCGATTGCAGATAGGTCTTGTGTTCGATCAGCTTTTCGGTGCCGCGATGAAGCAACCCGATATGAGGATCGACGCGGCGCACGACCTCGCCATCAAGCTCCAGCACAAGTCGAAGCACCCCGTGGGCCGAGGGATGTTGGGGACCGAAATTGATGGTGAAATTGCGGAGGCCTGCTTCAGTCATAGCAAACTCGCAGTTATGGCGCCTTCGAGCCGGCATAGTTCGACCCATGGCCTGGGCGGCGCACAGCATTCACGCGCCTTCAACGCGTCCCAAGCCTTTGGCGTTCCTAAAGCTCGTCTCGCCTCACTCGGCCGCGAGCGAGGATTGCGCAACCGCACCGTGCCCCAGCCACAACCCGGAAGCGCTCGGGTTTGCACTCGATTGGGCAGATGACAGAAGATGCAGATGACAGACGATGTTGAGCACGATTGGCGGCTGGATGGTTCTGTGCGACAGAGGGGGCGGCCTCCACCTGTCCGAGCCTGAGCATCCGCCCCCCGCGCGCCGCTGGGAACGACTCAACAGGATGCCCCTGGTCGTTCTAGACCACTGGCGCGTGCTGGTCCGGCTCCAATCTGAACAACCTGCTCTCATTGGGCTTCGCAGGAAGTTGCAGCACGACTGCCCTCTGACCCACGCGCAGTCTTGTAAGAAGCACAACCTTGCCGTTCGCAAATTCCAGCGCGTCGTGATGCCTGTTCGTCACTCTCTGGTTGATCTTTCGGAATCGCGCCAACCGCGACCCAATGTTGCCGAATTCCATTTTCGGGAAAAGCGTCGCAAACGGGTGGTCGAGTACGGCGTCTTCGCTGAAGGCAAGTTCGGTGCCTGGCAGGAGGCACGCGCACGTCTTTGGCTCCGCGATTGTCGAGAACCCTCGCGTAGCGGTACCGGCGAATTCGCTTAAGATCAGCAAATCGCCAGCCTTTGCCGGACGCGAGTGAACGGCATGGAGGCTGTAGTCACACATGAAATTCTCCAACTTGTTCTTCGCAGTACCGCTTGGCGGGCAGGCAGACCGACGGAACCGTTCGGGTTCGGCGTCGACTACTCTGGACTGCCCGGCTGCTGCCGCGGCTCATGCGGGAGCTGACCCAGGGTTACGCTCAATGAACTCTGCTTTCCGGCGCGAACCATCGCGAGCTGAACCGACGAGCCGGGCGCCGTCGCGTGGATCTTCTTTGTCAACTCGGTAGCGCTCTTGATTGGTTGTCCACCCACCGACGTGACTACGTCACCACGTCGCAATCCGGCCTTCGCTGCGGGGCCGCCGTCTTGAATGCCGGTAACGATCGCACCATGAAGGTTGTCGGCACCGAGGCTATCGGCAATCTCGGGAGTAACTGATTGGACTTCGGCACCCATCGATCCGCGCGTTACGGTGCCGTTTTCCTTCAATTGGGGTATTACCGCGCTGACGGTGTCTGCCGGGATCGCAAACGCAACCCCCGACCAGCCACCGGTCAGCGAGAAGATCATACTGTTCACGCCGATGACATCGCCGTTGGTGTTGAGACTTGGTCCGCCAGAATCGCCGCTGTTGATCGGTGCATCGATCTGAATGAAACCCTCGCTCGGACCATTCTCGATTTCGCGTTCGCGAGCCGAGACGATGCCCGCCGTGACTGTACCTCCAAGCCCGAATGGATTGCCTACGGTAAGCACCCAGTCGCCGACACGTGGCGGTTGCCCAGCTATCTTCACGTAGGTAAAGTCGGTTCGCCCGTCGACCTTGATGAGGGCCAGGTCGCTGAGCGGATCCCTTCCGACCACCTTTGCGGAGTAGGTTTTCTTGTCGCTCGTGAGGATCTCGGCAGTATCGTTGTCCTTGACGACGTGACTGTTCGTTACGGCGTAACCGTCGGGCGAGATGAAGAATCCTGATCCCATTGCAACCGCTTCGAGTGTATTCGGCCCTCTTCCGGGGTTCAGGCCATCAGGTCCCGGAACTCGCTTACCGGGAATGTCCTCGTCAGGCGTATCGAATCGAAACGGTAGGTCTGGCGGAAGTTGCCTAGTCTCTGCAGATTTTGAGATGACGCCGACGACTGCGGGTTGAACTCTCTCAGCGATCTCGGCAAAGTTATTAGGCCCTCCATTTGGCGGCGCGACATCTCGAATCAAGTGGATCGCGCCCGCAGGCCACACTGCGACACTGGTGTCATGGGTAGATTGCGGCTGCGCAACAGCGGTGCTGACGGCGGCCAGGGCCGTCAAAGCGATCATGCCGCCGGTAGCTGACGTTCGATGATGGCCGAAGATCAATTTTCGAAACGCTGCTTCCACTGTCATTGTTTTCGTTTTTCCCGTTGCCTGGCAATCCGCTTCGCTCGCGGCCGTACTCCAAGGTCCGCGCGGAGCACAATCCCGTGACGGCTCACCGGCTGTAGGTGCCGACGAGCTCCGCTTGTCCAAGCATATGCTTCTTGGCCGCCTTCCAGACATCGGCCACGGCGAGCGTGGGTGCCTGCGAGAGCGCCTCGATGTCGAGCGCCGCGAGTTTGAAATGGTAGTGATGCGTGCCGTGGCCCTTGGGCGGTGCGGGCCCACGGTAGTTCGGCTCGCCGAAGTCGTTGACACCCTTGCCTATGTTTTCTGATTTTGCCTCGCCGCGGCCGACACCTTCCGGCAGAAGGGTACGTCCGCTCACGATATTGTAGAGTCCCCAATGACGGAACGTGCCCGATGGCGCATCCGGATCCTCGACCACGAGCGCAAAACTTTTGGTGCCGGCGGCGGATCCGACCATTGCAAGGGCGGTGAGAAGTTCTCGCCGTCCGCGGTGTATCTGACCGGTATACGCTCGCCGTCGCGGAATGCAGGGCTTGTCAAGGTGAATGGCATTTGAGCCTCCGGTCGGCTTGCATGATGTCGTGGTGACCTCTTGAGGCAGAAGCCTTGCCCTTCTTCCGCCCAACGACAGATCGAGGCAAAGGTTTCTACCGTCCTCAAGAAACGGCCAATTTCAGCAGGAGTTTCTTGTCGGAACAAAACGACTCCTTGTTTCCGTCGCGTCGGTTGGCTTACGCCTCGGTGGGCCGACCTATTGAGTGGCGACCTTCCGATCGGTTCCGGAATTTGCGCCGTTCGCGTTAACCGGCATGCCATCTGTAATCGTCACCGGTGGGTTGAGGACGACGTACTCGCCGGCATTCAAGCCCTGCTTGACCTCGACTTGTGCACCATTATCCGCTGCAAGCTCGATATGCCGCAGATGCAATTTTCCGTCGGTAAAGACCGCTACGCTCAATCCGCGCTCGTCGAAGATCACGGCCTCAGCCGGCACGACCATCACCGGCTGCGTGCGTGGCACGGCGAACCGAACCGTACAGTAGAGCCCGGGATGGAGCGTGCCGTCCGAGTTGTCGATATCGACTTCCGTGAGCAAAGTGCGGGTCCCGGCCTGCAGCGCATTGGCATTGCGCGCGATGGTGCCATGAAATGTCCGTCCGGGAAGTTCCGGAACGGTGATATCGGCCTGCGACCCATCCTTGATCGCCAGCGCAGCGTCCTGGGGCACATAGGCCTGCACACGTAGCGTGTTGGTCCGGGCAATCGAGAACAAAGGCGTGCCGCTGGCGGTGTCGGCCGTGACCAGGCTGCCGGCGTCGACCTGGCGCGCAGTGATGACGCCGTCGAATGGAGCTGTCACACGCTCGAATCCGGTCAGTTGCTCGAGGCGGGAGACCTGTGCCTTCTGCGCCTCGAGATTGGCCGCGGCCACGCGTACGCCGGCCGATTGTGCCGCGAATGAGAGACGGTCGGTGTCCCCCTGTTGCTGCGATTGCCAGCCTTGAACCACCAGACGAGAGGTTCGCTCGTTGTTGGCGCGCGCCAATTGCTCGGTTGCGCGGGCTTGCTCCAGCGCGGCTTCGAGCTGCACCAGTTGCGCGCGCGCCTGGGCCAGTTGCTGATCGAGATCCGGCGCAGCGATCGTCGCGAGGAGATCGCCGCCGTGCACGCGGCTGCCGATGTCGACGTTACGCTTGCTGATATAGCCCGTTGCCCGCGCGAACAGCGTGGCGCTCTCGAACGCATCGATCGTGCCCGGAAGATCGAGCGGCCTCGGTTCGACGACCGGGCTGACCGATTTGATCCGAACCGTGGGTACCGTGCGCTGCTCGCGCTGCAGGGTCTCCTCCGCCAGCGCTTTGGTCTCCAGGTGGCGCCAGGCGCCGTAGCCCACGAGGCAGGCGACGATCGCGAGCGCGCCGAGGGCGACGCTCCAGGTGATCCGGCGACGTTGGGTAGTTGCGCGCATATCGTCGGAGTCGGCGGGATCGACAGGGCTTCGCGTCTGTCCATGGCCATTCATCTCAGCGTCTCCCTGGCACCGCCGCGCGACTCGGACGCTGTAGCATGCTCGTATCGACCGACGACCGAGTACAGGTAGGGAACGAAGAGTAGCGTGGTGGCGGTACCCATCGCGACTCCGCCGATCACGGCGCGGGCCAGTACGGCGTTCTGCTCCTCGCCCGCGCCTGCGAACGCCATTGGTATCATGCCGGCCACCATGGCGGCGGCCGTCATCAGAACCGGGCGCAGCCTGGTCTTGCCCGCTTCGAGCGCCGCTTGCGTGGCGTCTGCGCCCGCCTGGCGTCGCTCGCGCGCGAATGCAACGAGGAGAATGGAGTTCGCCGAGGCGACGCCCATCGCCATGATCGCGCCCATCAGAGAAGGTACGCTTAGCGACGTCCCGGTGACGAACAGCATCAGCAGGATGCCGCTGCCGACCCCTGGCAGCGCCAGCAAGACGGCAAGCGGATCAAGGAAGCTCTGGAAGTTTACGACCATGAGCAGGTAGACGAACAGCGCCGCGAACAGCAGGCCGATTGTCAAATCCTTGAATGCGGAATTCATGCTCTCGACCTGCCCGCGTACCGCAATGCGGTTGCCGGGCTTGAGCTTGGAGTTGAGATCATTGACGATCGGTTGGATCCGTGACGCGGCCTCGCCGAGATTCGAATTCTGCACGCTCCCATAAATGTCGTAGACCGGCTGCACGTTCGAATGATTGTAGACGGATTGGATCGGGCGGCGCGCGATAGTCGCGACGTTGCCGAGCACATTTGGAATGGGCGCTTGCGCCGAGGCGGAGCTGGTGATCGGCGTATTCTTGATGTCGTCGACGCTGCTGATGCTGTATTGGGGCGTCTGGACTACGAGATAGTAGGGAATTCCGGCTTTCGGATCAGTCCAGAAATTCGGAGAGACCTGTTCCGAGGAGCTCAGGCTGACATTGATGTCGTTGGCGATATTGCGGACCGACAGGCCCAGCTCCTGAGCGCGGTTTCGGTCGATATCGTAACGCAATTCGGGCGCATCGAGCTCCTGCTGGATATGGACGTCGACGAGGCCGGGCACGCTGCTCATGCGCTGCTTCAACGTCTTGGCGATTTCACGATTTTCGGCGTGGTTCTGTCCCTGCACCTCGATGTCAAGCTGTGAAGGAATGCCGAAATTGAGAATCTGGGTGACCATGTCGGCCGGCTGGAAATAAAACAGCACATCCGGGAAGGCCTGCCTCAGTTGTTCGCGCAGACTGCGGACATAGTCCGCCGTGGGGCGATGGCCCTCCTTCAGGGAAATCAGGATCTGTCCGTCATTGACCCCGATGGTCGAGCCGTCGGTGAAAGCGAGATTGTAGAGACGTTGGGGAAGCCCGATATTGTCGAGCACAAGTCCGAGGTCGCGGGCTGGAATGTGCTGGCGAATCTTGTCTTCGACCTTCTGAAATATCCGCTCCGTATCCTCGATGCGTGTGCGCGCCGGCGCCCGCACGTGAAGCTGGATGAGGCCGGCGTCGACCGGCGGAAAGAAATCGGAGCCGATGAAGGGAGAAATGGCGACAGACGTAGCGACGGTGACGATTGCCACGATCGGCACCAGGATGCGACGCGCCAACAAGCCTGCGAGCAGCCAGCCATAGAACTCGCGGAAGCGCTCGAAGCCGCGGTTGAAACGGTCGTGAAGCCGCGAGAATGAGCGCGTGATTGTCGACCGAGTGTGTTCGCCTGGCCGCTCGCCGCGCAGGATTAGGTCGATCATGATCGGTGTCAGCGTGCGCGCGATGAGATAGGATGCCAGCATGGCGAACGACACCGCAAGTCCAAGCGGGGTAAACAGAAACCTCGCCGGCCCATGCAGGAAGAAGAGGGAGACGAACACGGAGCAGATCGCCAGCGTAGACACCAGGGTCGGAAGGGCGATTCCGGCCGTTCCTTCGACCACCGCCTGATGAAAATCCATCCTTCTTTCGAACAGCCGATGCGTATTCTCGATCGCCACGGTGGAATCGTCGACCAGGATGCCGATGGCGAGCGCAAGTCCTCCGAGCGTCATCGTGTTGATGGTCTGGCCCAGCGCAGAAAATATGGCGATAGAGGTCAGGATCGATAGCGGGATCGAGACGGCCACGATAAGCATCGAACGCCACGAGCCGAGGAAGAGCAGGATCATCAGCGCGGTCAGCGCGGTCGCGATCAGGCCTTCGCGCACCACACCGCCGATAGCCTGCGAAACGAACACCGACTGGTCGAACAGCGGACGAATTTCCATTCCTTGAGGCGCTGCCTTCTGGATCTCGGGCAGCGCGGCTTTGACTCGATCTACGACGTCGAGCGTGGAAGCGTCGCCATTCTTGATGATGGTCAGAAGGATCGAGCGGCGGCCCTCGGAGCGAACGACATTCTGTTGCACGGCCCAGCCGTCGCGCACGTGAGCCACGTCCTTGAGCGTCACTGGCGTGCCGCCGATCTGCCGGATCGGCACGTTGTTGAGATCGTCGATGGTCGACGGTTGCGAGTTGATGCCGACGATGTATTGCCTGTGGCCGATCTTGGCGTCGCCCGATGGCAGCGTCAGGCTTTGGGCATTGACCGCGTTCACCACGTCGGTCGGCGTCAGTCCATTGGCACGCAGCGCGGCCGGATCGATGTCGACCATGATCTGACGATATTTGCCGCCATAGGGCGTGGGCAGCGTGATGCCTTGGATCGGGGCGAGCGCCTGACGAATGCGGTAGATGCCATAGTCGTAGAGCTGCTGCTCGTTGAGGCGATCCGAACTCAGGCTAAGTTGCAGCACGGGAACGCTCGATGCATTGTACTGCACCACGATCGGTGGCTGAATGCCCTCGGGCATCAGATTGCGGATGGAGTTGCTCGCCGAGACGATCTGGCTCATCGCGAGATCGACGTTGACATTGGGCTGGAAGTAGATCTTCTCGACACTGATGCCGGACAACGTCTGCGACTCAATATTACGGACGTTATTGACGCTCGAGCTGATGGAATATTCGCTGTAGGTCGTGACCCGCTGTTCCATCTCCTCCGGAGTAAGGCCGGTGTATTGCCAGATCAGCGTGATGACAGGTATGTCGATCCGGGGGAAGATGTCCTTGGGCGTACTCAAGATGGCGCTGGTCCCGAGGACCAGCATGGCGACAGCCATGACATAAAACGTATGCCTGTATTTCAAAGCAAAGCGAACGATTCCCATCAGACCGTTCCAATGTCATTGATGATCGTCGCCACACGGACTTGTCCTGCACCTTCGGCATGGCCAATCCGGTAGAAGTGGACCGCAACGGAATTGTTCCAGAAGAGGCAGGCCTCGCGCCATTGTCGTTGGCCACGAAGTTCCTGACGGACCGAGGCCGAACTCCGGTCTAAGCCTGAATTGCCTTCCTGATCCGATCCCGGGTTAGGGGCAGATCGCGCAAGCGCTTGCCAGTGGCATTTGCAATTGCATTTGCGATCGAGGCCGCGGTCGGTCCCTGGCCGGCTTCGCCACTGCCTAGAAACGGCTGGCCGGGCCGGTTGAGGAGATGAACTTCAACGGCTTCCGGCACGGCGTTGAAGCGCAGGATAGGGTAAGTTTGCCAATCGACGCTGGTGATTTCCGAGTCGTTGAAGGTCACACTCTCATAGAGGGTCCAACTCGCCGAGTGCAGGATCGCCCCTTCAATCTGGTTGATCAGGCCGTCGGGATTGACGATTTGCCCTGCGTCGACCGCAGCCACGGCACGGACGAGACGCGCGCGGCCGGTGTCTCGGTTGACCTCGACCTCCGAGGCTATCGCGCAGTAGGCCGCGAGGTTCTTGTAGCGGGCGAAAGCAAATCCGTAACCGTGACCGCTCGGTGGCTTCCGATCCGTTGTCCAGCCGAAGCCCCTCGCAGCTTGCTCGATGACCTCGGAAGCGCGCTGGTCCTTGAGGTGTCGCAGCCGGAATTCGACCGGGTCCGCCTCAGCAAGAGCCGCGAGCTCATCCATGAAGCTCTCGATGGAAAAGATATTGTGGTAGGCACCGAGCGCGCGCAGCGCGGAAATGCGCAGCGGCATGTCGGCAATGAAGTGGTGCACGACCTTTGCGTTGGGAAACGAATAGATTGGGATCGCATTGCGGTCGCCGCCGCCTTCCGGCAAGGGGAGCGGCTTTGGCTCTGGCGCAGCGATCGGTTGCGCCTTGTGCTGCGCAGCAAGCAGCGCGCCGGCGCCGCCGGGGCGCATCGAATGCGTATTGCTCCAGACCTCAAAGTGCCAGTTCGCGACACGTCCTTCGGCATCGAGCGATGCCCTCAATCTCGTCACCATGGCCGGACCGAACGGCTCCCAGGCGTGCTCCTGTTCACGCATCCATTGCAGGCGCACCGGGCGTCCCGGCAAGGCGCTGGCGATCAATGCCGCATCGGCCGCAGCATCATCGGCGCCGTTATGACCGTAGCAACCGGAGCCTTCGACGTGAATGAGACGCACGCTGTCCGGCGGCATGCCCAATAGCTCTGCAATCGCCTGACGGTCGGGGTAGACGCCCTGCGTATGGGTCCAGACGGTCATCGCCCCATCGCTGAAGTGAGCGACCGCACATGATGGTCCAATCGAACCATGCAACTGGTAGGGCCGCACGTAGGTCGCCCCGATCGTTCGCTGCCCCGTCACCGCGGCATCGCTGAGCTCGAGGATGGTCGAATCCTGCGACCTCAACCGGGTCAATACGTCGTGCAGATCGCCTTTAGGCAGGGTTGGGGTCTCCCGCCACTTGGCTGCGGCGGCGAGCGTGTTCATGGCCTTGATCGACTGAAATTCCTTTTCCGCGGTAACCGCCAGGAAATTCCCGTTGCGGATGACCTTGACCACGCCTGCCATCTTCTCGACGGCGGAGAGGTCACAATCCATCAATTGAGCGCCATAGCTCGGCGGACGCACCACGCGCGCGTGCAGCATGCCGGGCAGCCGGATATCCTGTACGAAGGCTGCGCCGCCCGTGACCTTGGCGGGAATGTCGACCCGCGGTATCGGCTGAGCCATCACTTTGAAGGTCGAGGGATCCTTCAGCCTTGCGCCGGGCTGCGCCTGCACATGCAGAAGCTCGGAAGCGACGAGTTCGCCATAGCTCAACCGGGTGCCGCCGGGAGCGACGACTGCGCCGCTCTCGGTTTTCAGGCGTTCGATCGGTTGGCTTAGCCGGCGCGATGCTTCCTCGATCAGCAACTGACGCGCCTGCGCGGCAGCATTCTGGATCGCCGTGCCGCTATCCTGCATGGAGTGACTTCCTGCCGTGTAGCCTTCGTTCGCAGTGAATTTGGTGTCTGCTGTAACGAGCTTTATCGACTCGAAGGGCACATCGAGCTCTTCCGCGGCGATTTGCTGCAGCGCGGTCTTGATGCCTTGGCCAAGTTCCGCCTTGCCGGTGAATACGGTAATGCCGGCGTCGGCATCAATGCGGATCCAGGAATCGAGATAAGGTGCTTTGGCGAGGCTGCCAGGAAGGTTCGGCGCGCCAGCCGATGTTTGTTCCTGTGCTGACGCTCGGCCGAGCGACAGGCTGACGATCAGAGCGCCGCTACCAATCAACACGCGACGGCGATCGATGGTGAGGAGGGCGCTCATAGCGAACTTCCATGACCTGAAGAGGAATGATCAGAGCTTTCCATCATCCGTGCGGCGCGCTGCACGGCGCGCAGGATCCGCATGTGTGTCCCGCAACGGCACAGATGCGGCGCGAGCTCGGTTCGGATCTGTTGGTCGGTTGGTTTTGAGTTGCGCTGGAGCAGCGCTTGCGCACGCATCATCATGCCGGGAATACAATAACCGCATTGCGCTGCCTGCTTTTCCATGAAGGCGCGCTGGATCGGTGCCGGGTTCTCCGCTGTGCCCAATCCTTCGAGCGTCGTGATCTGCTTGCCCTCGAGCACCACGAGCGGCGTGACGCAAGAAAGCGCCGCCTTGCCGTCGACCATGACCGCGCAGGCGCCGCACTGGCCGAGCCCGCAGCCATACTTGGCTGCATTCAGCTTGATGTCGTCACGCAGGACGTAGAGCAGGGGAGTGTCCGGTTCTGCGTCGACGGAGTGATCTTGCCCGTTCACATTCAGCTTGATCATGGCTTGTCTCGCGGCGATGGATCGGTGGCGATGTTTGGCGGGTCCGCCGACGTCTGGAGGAAGGCTGCCTGGGCCTGCCTGGCGCCGGCAACCGTCTGATCGATGTTGCTCCATTGAGGCTGGTTGCTGAAATGAGCGCGCAGGTATTTCAGGAGCGCGCTCACTTGTGCGTCGGTCATGCTCGAAGCAAAGCCGGGCATGATCGGACTACGTTCGCCTTCGAGCGCTGGCAGGCCATACAGAACGGTGTTGGCGGCATTACGCGCGTCCGGCGCGCTGATTGCCGTCGAGAGGCGGAGATTGACCCCGGCATAGGGAAGCGGCCGCGCGGTCTCATGGCAACCGGCGCATGCCGCCGCGTAGATCACCGCCCCGCTATCAGTCGTGGGCGAGCCCGCATTTCGCGTGGATATCGAGGCTGATGTTTGCGGTGACGTGGTCTGCGTCTTGCCCGCTTCCGCGCGTACGGTTTCGCCGGCGCGAACGCGATCGGGGGCAGGCGGCCCGAACAGGCCGCCGGTGTAGGCCGCAATCGCGCGGACGTCGTCGTCGTCGACGTCAGAGAGATTGCTGACGACCTGTGCCATCGGCCCGCGTGCCACGCCGTGATCGGAAGCCCAGCCGCGCCGCAGATAGGCGAACAGGGCCTCTTCCGTCCACGGGACAGGCGCGGGCGATTGCGCATTGATGGCGTAGGCGAGCCAGTTCTCGGCTTCGCCGCCGCCGAACGCTGCCTCGTTCCGTTCGGCACCCAAGGCATTGCGTGGCGTATGACAGGCGCCGCAGTGAGCCAGTCCTTCAACCAGATAAGCGCCTCGGTTCCATTCAGAACTTTTCGAAGGCTCGGGGCGAAACTCGCCGTGACGCAAGAAGAGCAGCTTCCAGCCGGCGATCAGCAGGCGCTGGTTGAACGGAAACGAAAGTTGGTTTTGACGGGCCGGCGCACGCACCGACTGTCGTGTCATGAGATAAGCGTAAAGGGCGCGATCGTCCTCGCCCGTAACACGGGTGAAATGATCATAAGGAAAGGTCGGATAGAGATGCTGACCTGCACGGTCGACACCGTAACTCATTGCGCGTTGGAAGGCGGCTTCCGACCAGCGCCCGATGCCGGTGTCCGGATCGGGCGTGATGTTGGTGGAGTACACGGTGCCGAACGGTGTGGACACCGGCATGCCGCCGGCGAGCTCTTCGCCGCCGCGCACTGTATGGCAGACAATGCAATTGCCGATCGCGGCAAGTTGACGGCCACGTTTGACCAGCTCGGGATCGAACGATTGGGGGGCAGGCGGCTCGACCGTCCCGATGGCCGGGCGCCAAGCAAGCGCAATGGTCGTCCCACCGAAGATCAGCAGCACGCCGGCAACGGCTAGGCTGATCCGAGTTGAGGTGGCCATGCCGAATATTCGCGGTTGACGATCGCATAACCAGGCCCTTCGCGGCAGGTTTCATCCAGCGCCTCGCAGATCACCAGATGTTGAGGGTGCCGTTAGTGGTAGGAACCGACGCTGCCGGGACGTGTTGTCGCCAGAATTTGAACAGGGAGGCACGCCCGTGCTCCAGGCGTTGTTCTCGGCTGTGCGTCTTCTTCTCCTGTCGGTGGCGGCAGTCGGCATCGCTCCCGATCTCGCCTGCGCAGCCGGCGATTCGGTCAAAGGCGCCGTGAGCTTCAGCCGCGAGTGCGCGTTATGTCACACCATCGGCAAAGGCGAGCCAAATCGCTTCGGACCAAATCTGTTCGGGATCGCGGGGCGCAAGGCCGGCACCGCGCCAGGATACAAATATTCGCCGGAATTCGTTACTGCAGCGACCTGGACCTGGGGCGCCGACGAGATTGCGTCGTTCGTCCTCGCGCCGGACCTCATGATTCCGGGCAACAGGATGTCGGTGTTTCAGGGGATCGCGGACTCGCAGCTTGACGATCTCATTGCCTACGTGACGGCTCAGAAATAGAGGCGTTCATGGGACTGCGGATTGGCCCGACCGTGGCATTGGTGCTGACACTTGCATTTGCGCGGCCGTTAGTCGCGCTTGCAGAGGACGCTGGGCAGCCGCTGTCGGTCGACATCGGTGTGCATGACATCGGCGGCGCCGTCAGAAGCGCGAACGGACCGGAAGGTGGGGTCTGGGTGATCGCCGAGACGCGGGATCTCGGCACACGCTTCGCCAAGATGGTCGTCACCGACGATGCGGGACGCTTCGTCATTCCGGATCTTCCGGCCGCGCGCTATCAGGTCTGGGTCCGCGGCTATGGTCTTGTCGACTCACCGAAGGTCAGTGGTGAAAGAGGCCAACGGTTGAAGCTCGACGCAGTGACCGCGCCCGATCGCGCTGCGGCGGCGCAATACTATCCTGCGATCTATTGGTTTTCACTGTTCAAGCCGCCAGGTGCGGACAAATTTCCCGGCACCGGTCCCAATGGCAACGGCATTCCGCGTGAATTCAAGACCCGCGATCAATGGCTCGACGTCATCAAGACCAATGGTTGCGGCAATTGTCATCAGATTGGAAATTATGCCACGCGCACGATGCCGCCGGTGTTCGACCAACTTGGGTCGAGTGTGGCGGCCTGGGCGCAGCGACTGCAATCGGGACCGGGCGGGACGACCATGGTGCGCACCATGGGCCGCCTGTTGACGCCGGACGGCGGCCACCTCGCGGCTCTCGCGGACTGGACCGACCGCATCAAGGCCGGCGAGTTTCCAAAAACTGCGCCGTCGCGGCCGATGGGCATCGAGCGAAAACTCGTCGTCACCGTGCGCGACTGGCTCGACCCGAAGCACTATCTGCATGACCTTACGGCAACGGACAAGCGACAGCCGACCGTGAATGCGAACGGTCCGCTCTATGGTGCGACCGAGCTCAGCAGCAATACGATGCCCGTGCTCGATCCGGTGCGCAACCACAAGCGCGTCGTCGACGTGCCGGTCCGCGAGCCCGAGGGCACACCAAGCTCGGCATTGGCGAACCCCGTATTTGCATCTTCGCCTTACTTGGGGCGCGAGCAGGTATGGGATAGCCAAGTCAATGCCCATTCGCCGGCGATGGACCGGGATGGCCGCATCTATTTCACGGCCCAAATGCGGCCACCGGCGGAAATCCCCACCTACTGCGGCAAAGACTCGCCGCTTCGCTCGGCGCAGCTCTATCCACTGACGGCAAGGCCGGAGGGGTTCAATCAGAACTCGCGACAGGTGACCGTCTACGATCCCCGTACCGGGAAGTTCACATTCATCGATACCTGCTTCGGCACCCAGCATCTGAATTTTGCCGAGGATGAAGCGAACACGCTCTGGTTCAGCAACAACACGCAGGGCAAGAGCGCAGTCGTCGGATGGGTGAATACCAAGCGGTTCTGGTCGGACGGAGATGCCGCGGCCGCGCAGGGCTGGACTGCTCTCGTGATCGATACGAACGGCAATGGCAGACGCGACGAAGGCTACAACGAGCCCGGTCAGCCGGTCGATCCGAACAAGGATACGCGCATTCCGCTCGGTCTCTACGGCATCTCGGCAAGTCCGCTGGACGGCTCGATCTGGGGCTCGAGCCTCCCGCATCCCGGCTACATCGTCCGCATCGATCCCGGGTCAGATCCACCCGGCACAGCGCTATCCGAGGTCTACAAGGTGCCACTGCCCGGCTACGGCATCCGCGGCATGGACGTAGATCGCAACGGGGTCGTGTGGGTCCCGCTCGACAGTGGCCATATCGGCAGCTTCGACCGCCGCAAATGCAAAGGTCCGCTGAACGGTGCTGGAGCGGAGAAGGGCGACAAATGTCCCGAAGGCTGGAGCTTCTATCCTTTGCCGGGGCCGCCGTTGCAGGGCGACACGACCGCGGCAGAGAACCCCTATTATCTTTGGGTCGATCAGCACGATATCCTGGGGCTCGGCGTCAATACGCCGATCGCCACCGGCAACCAGTCCGATTCGCTGCATGCGCTGGTGAATGGCCGCATCATCGAGCTGCGCGTGCCGTATCCGATGGGGTTCTTTGCCAAGCAGCTTGACGGGCGGATAGATGATCCCACTGCCGGCTGGAAAGCTCGTGGGCTGTGGGCGACCTCAGGCAACCGCACCCCCGTTCATATCGAGGGCATTGATGCGCCCCATCCCGGCGCGCCAGGGGCGACGGAGGCCACGCGATCGAGTCCGCTGGTTGTTCAGTTTCAGCTCCGCCCGGATCCTCTCGCCCACTAGACTGGTCTGATGATGGTCGTTTCTACGACCGTGCCGTCGCGCCGCGGTCACCCTCGACCACGCCAGTTGATCTTGTGCTGGTGGACTTGTGCTTTGGGTCGGGTGGACGGGTGATCGAACCCTGCGAGCGGAGTTTCGTCAGCATGACCTTTCGATTACACACCTCGTGTGCATGGTGTGCGCACTGAGAATCCGAAAGCCAGATTTTCGCTTCCAATTCGGACATATATGAGCCTAGAACGAGCAATCTGAGGAAGCCTCATCGAACCAAATTTCTCAGTCGGTCCAATCACATTTGGGATCGAGGGAGCAAAATAGATAAACGAAATGAAGGACTTGCGCTGGAGATTTGCCGTCGCCCCGATGATGGACTGGACTGACCGTCATTGCCGGGTGTTCCATCGTCACCTGACGCGGCGGGCGCTGCTCTATACGGAGATGCTGACGACCGGCGCCGTCATTCACGGCGATCGGGAGCGGCTGCTCGGGTTCGACGCGGTCGAGCATCCGGTGGCGCTTCAGCTTGGCGGGTCGGATCCGCGCGAGCTCGCGCTGGCCGCGCGGATCGGCGAGGACTTCGGCTATGACGAGATCAATCTCAATGTCGGCTGCCCGTCGGATCGCGTGAAGGACGGCCGCTTCGGTGCCTGTCTAATGGCGGAGCCGGAACTCGTTGCCTCATGCGTCGATGCGATGAAGCGCGCGGTCGCCGTGCCCGTCACCGTCAAGTGCCGCATCGGTATCGACGACCAGGATCCGGAAGCCGCGTTGGATACGCTCGCACGCGCGGTCGTCGCGGCAGGCTCCGACGCCCTGATCGTGCACGCTCGCAAAGCTTGGCTCAACGGCTTGTCGCCGAAGGAGAACCGTGACATCCCGCCACTCGATTACGATCGCGTCTATCGCCTGAAGCGCGCGATGCCGGATGTGCGTGTCGTCATCAATGGCGGCATCGGCGGCATCGACGAGGTGAGGGCGCATCTTGATCATGTCGACGGTGCGATGCTCGGCCGCGCCGCGTATCAGGCGCCATGGCGGCTGCTCTCGGTCGATCCGGAGATCTTCGGCGAGGCGGCGCCGCATGCGACGATGCAGGACGCGCTCGAGGCGATGATGCCTTATATCGAGCAGCAGCTTGCGCGCGGCACGCGGCTGCATGCGATCACACGGCATTTCGTCGGCGCCTTCCACGCTGTGCCCGGCGCGCGCGCCTTCCGCCGCCATCTTGCCGAAAAAGGGGTGAAGCCGGGCGCGGGCGTCGACGTGCTGCGCGATGCGATCGCCCGCATCGGCCGCGCTCTACCTGCTGAGGCGGCTGCGTAGCTGCGCTTTAGTCGACCGCCGTGCGCGCCCGGCGGCGGCTGCTTTGGAGCTCCGGGTAGCCGGTAAGCATCAGCGTATCGGCGCGCACGCCCCAGCTCTCCAGGCGGTCAAGGAAGCTCATGCCGAGCAGATTGGTCTTCATCTGCCCGCGCTGCACGACAAGCGCCGGCACCGATTTCTCGACGAGGTGGCCGACGGCCAGACGGTCGAGCGTGAGCCGGGCCGCCTTGGTATGACCGCCCGCGGTCTCCAGGTCGACGTCATATTCCAGCATCTCGAGCGGCAGCCCGATCGCTCTTGCGGTTTCCCAGGTCAGCACCACCGACGTTGCCCCGGTGTCGATCACCATCGGCGCGGTCACGCCGTTGATCTTCGCCCGCAGCGCGAATTCGCCGCCCTGGCCGCGCTGGATCTGTACGGCGGGAGCGGGCGCGGCGGCTTGTGCGCGGAACATGTGCGAGACCTTGTGGCTGGCGCGTGCAATCTGCGCAGGATCGCCATACGCGACGACCGCACCGGCGGTGCCGGCCAGCATGGCGAGAACGAGCAGGAATCGGATCATCGCGCGCCTCCGCCGACGCGCACGCAGGTCAGGTGCGCCTCGATCCGGCGATCGGCGCAAGTCCGGCCTCCGCCATGCGCGCCGCGAGCTGCGCCATCACCGCGAGCCGTTCCGCGCGCTCCATCGCATGCCAGCACGCGATCTCCGGCAGCGTACGGCCGCAGCCGAAGCACAGCTTGGTCTTGGGATCGATCATGCAGACGGCGACGCACGGCGTGTCTTTGCTCATTCGGACATAGTGAGGGATCGTCGGGTATGTCTGCAAGCATCTGTTTAAGAGCCCGTGCCTGCGCTCATGATCGGTCTGTGGCGCGGCCGGCGCTTCTCGTCGGGAACGATGGAACTCTCAGGCTGCAGCGGCGGCGAATCCTCCGTCAGCGGCGCCAGCGCGCTCATCACGCGCTCCGGCGGGAAGGTGACGATCACCTCGGTCCCGATGCGCAGCTTAGATTTCAGCGTGAACGTGCCGCCATGCAGGTCGATTAGGTTCTTGGCGATGGGCAGGCCTAGCCCTGCGCCCTGTTCGGCCGACTTGATCGAGTTGGAGCCTTGGCCGAAGGAGGCGAGCACGACCGGGATCTCGTCCTCGGGGATGCCGGAGCCAGTGTCCTTCACCGAGAGATACTGTCCGCCCGAGGCGGTCCAGCCGGCCTTGAGCCAGATCTCGCCGCCCTGTGGGGTGAACTTGATCGAGTTGGAGAGCAGATTGAGCACGACCTGGCGGATCGCGCGCTCGTCGGCCCACAGCCGCGGCATCGCCTGCTCGAACACCTCGTGGATGGTGATGCCGCGGCTCGAGGCGCGCAGCTTCATCAGGTGATGGCAATCGGCGACGATGCCGACCAGCGACACCGCTTCCTCGTTCAGCTCGTAGCGGCCGGCTTCGATCCGCGACAGGTCGAGGATCTCGTTGATGAGGTTGAGCAGATGCACGCCGGAATTATGGATGTCGGCGGAATATTCCTTGTAGACGGCGACCTGATGCGCGCCGAAAATCTCGCTCTTCATCACCTCGGAGAAGCCGAGGATCGCGTTCAGCGGCGTGCGCAGCTCGTGGCTCATCTGCGCGAGGAAGCGCGACTTGGCGACGTTGGCGGATTCGGCGCGGTGGCGCGCCTCGTCGGAGATCGCCTTAGCCTGCTCGAGCTCGCCGATCAGCGCATCCTTCTCGGCGCGCGCTTCCAGCGTGGCGAAGGTCGAGGAGTGCAGCCGGTGCGCCAGCAGCACGAAATAGCCTTCGGCCGCAAGCGCGAGCGCAGCCAGGATGTAATTGTCCAGTGAGCCGCTCATCGCGAAGCTCAAGGCCATCGCGACGGCGACGGGCGCGGTGGCGGCAAGCGCTGCAATCGGCAAATTGGCGGCCAGCATGCTCGACACTGCGATCACCAGCAGCATCAGGAACATCATCAGCGTTTCCGTGACCATGTCGAGCACGGGATGGATCAGGATCGCCATCCAGCACAGGCCATAGAGTAGATCGAGCACGACGAAGCGCGTCTGCCAGGTGCGCGTCGCGGCGGGCGAGGTCGGCTCGGCCAGAAAGCGCCGGCAGCTCCGGATCAGTGCCGCGTGGATGCAGAGCATGCCGCAGGTCCAAGCCGCGGCCGGGATCGGCTGCATCCACAGCCCGAACAACACGCCGGTCGCCACCACCAGCAGCATCACGACGTAGGAAGCAGACAGCCGCGTCTGGGCATATTGGCGCAGCAGCTCGGCGTCGAAGGCCGGCCGGGTTCCGCTGGTCGACGTTAACTTGTCGCGCGCCTCGCGCACCCGCTGCAAGGCAGCCCGGCGACTGCTCGCCGATGGCACGCTGACCGGCTCGGCCGGAAGCTGCACAACCTCGGGCTTTTCAGCGGGGTTACTCATCGAACAACAACGATTCCTGCCCACGCGGAGGCGGGCCTTCTGCATTGTCTATCTCTGGCAACAAATCCTTAAGAGCTGCCTTAAGGAGCTAAAGAATTACGTTAACGGGGCGTTAATTTCAGGCGGTGCGGCCCGCTCAATGCAGCGCCGCATGCTGCGCGATGTAGACCATGGCGCCGGCCAGATAGCCTGCGAGCGCGGGGCCACCGATGCGGCGTGCGTACCAGAGGAACTCGATCTTCTCGAGGCCCATGGCGGCGACGCCCGCGGCCGAGCCGATGATCAGGATCGAGCCGCCGGTGCCGGCGCAATAGGCGATGAACTCCCAGATGAAGCTGTCGGGCGGATATTGCGCCAGATTGTACATGCCCATCGTCGCCGCGACGAGCGGGACGTTGTCGATGACGGCACTCAGCAGGCCGAGGAGGATCACGATGATGTCCAGACGGCCGACCGTGGCATCGAGCCATTTCGCGAGCTGCTCCAGTATGTGGGCGTGCTCCAGGCACGCGACCGCCAAAAGAATGCCGACGAAGAACACGATGGAGCTCATGTCGATGCGGGTCAGCGCATGAACGAGGGTGAGGGGACGGCGCGCTTCCTCGTCCTTGTGGCGGTGAACGATCTCACCGACCAGCCAGAGGATGCCCAGCCCGAACAGGATGCCCATGAAGGGGGCGAGGTGGGTGGCGGCCTTGAAAACCGGAACGGCGATCAGCGTGCCGAGGCCGAGATAGAACATCAGGTTGCGCTCGAACAGCTCGATCTTGCGGCCCTGCATTTCCTGCTGCAGCGGAGGGATGATTTCCTTCCCTTTCACGAAGGAGCCGATGATCAGCAAGGGAATGAGCAGGTTGAGCAGTGACGGAAGAAACACCGCGCCCATGATGCTGACGGGAGAGATCTGGCCTCCGATCCAGAGCATCGTCGTGGTGACGTCGCCGATCACCGTCCAGGCGCCGCCCGCGTTGGCGGCGATCACGATGATCGACGCGAACCACAGCCGATCCTGCCTGTCGCCGATCAGCTTCTGAAGCAGCGAGATCATGACGATGGTGGTCGTCAGGTTGTCGAGGATCGCGCTCAGGAAGAAGGTCACGAAGCCGAGAATCCACATCAGCGTGGTCTGCCTCGTGGTGCGGATGAGCGAGGTGATAACCTCGAAGCCGTTATGGGCGTCGACCACCTCGACGATGGTCATGGCGCCGATCAGGAAGAAGACGATCTGCGCGGTCGACGAGACTGACTCGTCAAGCTGGTGATTGATGAGCGAGGCGTCGCCGACGGACAGCGCGTAGATGGTCCAGAGCAGGCCGGCTCCCAACAGAGCGGTAGCGCTCTTGTTGATACCTAGCGGGTGCTCGAGCGCGATGGCTGCATACGCAACGATGAAAACGGCGGCTATCACACTCAGCAAGTCAGTTCCCCCTGAACTTCTCTCTTAATGCACGCTTGCCCGGCCTCGTCGCAGCAGGCGCCGCATCGAGGCTCGGGACCGTCGCCGCCTGCCCGGTCAGCGAACGGGTTGGCAGCGCTCCTCAGCGCTGCAGGCGCGCAAGCAGGCTGGACGTATCCCAGCGCTTGCCGCCCATCTTCTCGACCTCGGCATAGAACTGGTCGACCAGCGCGGTCACCGGCAGGTTGGCGCCGTTGCGGCGGGCCTCCGCGATGCAGATCGACAGATCCTTGCGCATCCATTCCACCGCGAAGCCGAAATCGTACTTGTCCTCGTTCATGGTCTTGTAGCGGTTCTCCATCTGCCAGGATTGCGCCGCGCCCTTGGAGATGGTGTCGATCACGGCCGCCACGTCGAGGCCGGACTTCTTGGCGAAGTGGATGCCCTCCGAGAGGCCTTGCACGAGGCCGGCGATGCAGATCTGGTTGACCATCTTGGTGAGCTGGCCGGAGCCGGCCGGCCCGAGCAGCTTGCACATGCGCGCATAGGCCGCGATCACCGGCTCGGCGCCGGCATAGGCGTCCTTGGCGCCGCCGCACATCACGGTCAGCACGCCGTTCTCGGCGCCGGCCTGGCCGCCGGAGACCGGCGCGTCGACGAATTTGAAGCCGGCCTTGGTGGCGGCCGCATCGAGCTCGCGTGCGACCTCTGCGGAGGCAGTGGTGTGGTCGACGAAGGTCGCGCCCTTCTTCATGCCGGCAAAGGCGCCGTCGGGTCCGGTCGTGACCGCGCGGAGGTCGTTGTCGTTGCCGACGCAGCACATCACGAAATCCTGCCCTTCGGCGGCGGCCTTCGGGGTGCTGGCGGTCTTGCCGCCGAACTTGTCCGCCCAGTCCTTCGCCTTGGCCGCGGTGCGGTTGTAGACGGTGACCTCATGGCCTCCTTTTTTCACGAGGTGTCCGGCCATGGGGAAGCCCATCACGCCGAGACCGAGGAAAGCGACTTTAGCCATGTGTGTAACCTTGTCCGTAGTTTGGGTTTTTACGGTTATTGCCGGGCGAGGGGCGCCAGGTTCCGCTGCGAGGGCGGATCGCGCGCACCATAAACCCTTAAGGCCAGAGGGCAACGGCTTCGTTTGGCGCCCTCCTGTGCTAGGATGGCAGGACAAGCACTTCAAAAGACTTCAAAAGACCAAGGACTTCAAAAAAGGAGCGACGGCATGGGTGAGGATTTGGGCGTGAGCGTTGGCGTCCTCGATCATTTCAATATCCGGACCCGGAAGCTGGCGGAGACGGTCCGCTTCTATGAAGAGGTGCTCGGCCTGGAGAACGGCGCGCGGCCCAATTTCGCCTTTCCGGGGGCCTGGATGTACAGCGAGGGCAGGCCGGTGGTGCATCTCGTCGATATTTCTCCGACCGCGGAGCCACAAAAGCCGGATTCCGGCGTTGTCCACCACGTCGCTTTCGTCAGCCGCGGGTTCGACGGCATGAAGCGGCGGCTGACGGCCAAGGGCATGAAGTTCGAGTCCCGCCAGGTGCCCGGCGGCGACCTCTGGCAGATATTCGTCCACGATCCCAACGGGGTGATGATCGAGCTGAATTACGAGGCAGCCAAGGAACAGAGAGCGGCGGCGCCCGCCGAGATGGCTGACGATATCGGCAGGCAGTAGCCTTTTGGGCGTTTCCGCTCTAATGGGGCACATCTTGAGTTCAGGAGATGCGCTTTGAGCGTGACGCAGCAACAGGTTCTCGACAGCCTCAGCCGGATCAAATCGCCGCGCGGGGTCGCGCTCACCAATGCCAATGTGCTGAGCGCGATCAGTGCCTCTGACGGCAAGGTGTTCTTCTCGATCAATGTGGATGCCGCCGAGGCGCGGACCTGGGAGCCGGTTCGCGCCGAGGCCGAAGCCGCCGTGCGCGCCATTCCGGGTGTCACCACGGTCTTGGTGGCGCTGACCGCCGAGCGCAAGCCGGGCAGCACGCCGCCACCGGCACCGAGCCGCGGCGCGCCGGGAGTGCAGCCGGCCCATGCCCATCGGCCGCCGCAGGGCGCCGCCTCGCCGATGTCGCGGCAATCCGAGATCCCGGGCGTTGCCGCCGTGATTGCTGTGGCGTCCGGCAAGGGCGGTGTCGGCAAGTCGACCACCGCGCTCAACCTGGCGCTGGGGCTGCGCGACCTCGGGTTGAAGGTTGGGCTCCTCGATGCCGACATCTACGGTCCCTCGATGCCGCGGCTGACGGGCCTGCGCGACAAGCCGGAGCTGAACGGCGAACGCAAGATGATTCCGCTCAGGCGTTTCGGGCTCGCGATCATGTCGATCGGCTTCCTGGTGGAGGAAGAGACCGCGATGATCTGGCGCGGCCCGATGGTGATGTCGGCGGTGACGCAGATGCTGCGCGACGTCGAATGGGGCACGCTCGACGTGCTGGTGGTCGACATGCCGCCGGGCACGGGCGATGCCCAGCTCACGCTGGCGCAGAACGTGCCGCTGAAGGGCGCCGTCATCATCTCGACCCCGCAGGACCTGTCCTTGATCGATGCACGGCGGGGTCTTGCCATGTTCAGGAAAGTGAACGTGCCGGTGCTCGGCATCGTCGAGAACATGAGCTATTTCCAGTGCCCGCATTGCGGCACGAAGTCGGACATCTTCGGCCATGGTGGTGCCCGGCATGAGGCCGAGAAGCTTGGAGTTCCGTTCCTAGGCGAGGTCCCTCTGCACATGGCGATTCGCGCTACGTCGGATGCCGGCAGCCCGGTGGTCGACAGCGAGCCCGACGGACCCCATGCGGCGATCTACCGCGCCGTCGCAGAGAAGGTGCGGGACCAGCTCAAGGGCGTCATTGCAGCGGCCTGAGCTGGTTCGCAGTGGACATGCGACTTTCGTAGAGGTCCGTCATGCCAATGTCGCGTTCCGCAACCGGGGCTTCCGTGTTAAAGGCCCACGGCAGTCTAGCGCCATCGGTTCGACGCGATTTCTAATGAACGCATCGCCGAGATGAGCGGCGGCAAAAGAGAAGTTGAGGGGAAACGCCCCAGCAAGGAGAGACCTGAAGATGAAGCGTCGTGATTTTTTGAAGGTGTCGGCAGCAGGCGCGGCGGCGACCGCAGTGGCCTCGCCGGCGATTGCGCAGTCCTCGCCGGAAGTGAAGTGGCGCCTGACTTCGAGCTTTCCGAAGTCGCTGGATACGATCTATGGCGGTGCGGAGTATCTCGCCAAGCAGGTCGCCGAGATGACCGACAACAAGTTTCAGATCCAGGTCTTCCAGGCGGGTGAGATCGTTCCGGGTCTGCAGGCGCTCGACGCGACCCAGAAGGGCACGGTCGAGATGTGTCACACCGTCTCCTACTACTATGTCGGCAAGGACCCGACCTACGCGATCTTCGCCTCGGTGCCGTTCGGGCTGAATGCGCGTCAGCAGAATTCCTGGCTCTATCAGGGCGGCGGCAACGAACTCGCCAACGAGTTCTTCAAGAAGTCGGCGAACGCCATCGCATTCCCCTGCGGCAACACCGGCACGCAGATGGGCGGCTGGTTCCGCAAGGAGATCAAGACGGTTGCCGATCTCTCGGGCCTGAAATTCCGAATCGGCGGCATCGCCGGTCAGGTATTGCAGAAAGTTGGAGTCGTGCCGCAGCAGCTCGCCGGCGGTGACATCTATCCGTCCCTGGAGAAGGGCACCATCGACGCCGCCGAATGGGTCGGTCCCTATGACGACGAGAAGCTCGGCTTCGCAAAGGTTGCGAAGTACTACTACTACCCGGGCTTCTGGGAAGGCGGCCCGACCGTCCACGCATTCGCGAACCTCGACAAGTGGAACGAGCTTCCGAAGGCCTACCAGGCGATCCTCACCAATGCGGCCGCCAACACCAACTCCTGGATGGCAGCGCGATACGACCTGCAGAACCCGGCGGCTTTGAAGCGCCTCGTCGCCGGCGGCACGCAGCTCCGTCCGTTCACCAACGAGGTGCTCGAGGCCTGCCTCAAGGCAACCAATGAGCTGTGGGCGGAGATTTCGGCCAAGAACCCCGACTTCAAGAAGGTGATCGACGCCATGCAGGCCTACCGCTCCGACGAGTATCTGTGGTGGCAGGTCGCCGAATACACCTACGACAGCTTCATGATCCGCTCGCGCACCCGCGGCTGATCCTGAACGATCGCTCGACAACAGAGCCCGGCCTCGCTCGCGAGGCCGGGCTTTTTTGCGGCGGTCGCGCGCATATCGAATGCAGGGCCCCGGAGCGAAGGCTCCGGGGCGTTGCCGCCGCAGCGTGTTGGAGGGCGCCCAACCAAAATATGGAAAACAACCCCATGCAAAGTAGACGAGGGGTGAGGGCACGATGCCCTGTGGATGCTGCCAACGGTTTGACACGTCGGACCAAATCGGCAGAACGAGGCAATCACCGCGCAGCCGAGGCCGGTGCAGGTCATTCGCCTGACGGCGCGCATCCGGAATGACATCGTCATTTTACGCGGGTGTGCTCCCACACCGTCATTGCGAGCGGAGCGAAGCAATCCAGAGTCCCTCTGCGCAAAGATCCTGGAGTGCTTCGCCACGCTCGCAATGACGAGTGGGTGGAGTTGGGCTCCCGCCCGGCGCTGCGCATTCGCGGCGACCGCCGCCATCAGCGCGCGCTGGCGAAGGTGACGGGCTTCGCTCCACGGATCCCGCGATCTGCGAAGCCGTTTGACACGTCGGGCAAAACAGTGTCAGAAAAGCGATTATCGTATAATCCGAATTTGCGCCTCGCCGATCTTTGGAGTGACGATGAGCTTCGATCCTGATGAAGTTCAAAGCGCGCTGAGCAAGGCATGGTCATTGTCCACTGCCAGCAAATGGACTCCGAACAATCCCGCAGCAGGGCAATGCAATGTCACTTCGCTGCTGATTCATGAACTCTTTGGCGGTGACTTACTGAAGACGCCTCTACCGGCCGGCGACCATTTTTACGATCGGATCGGAGGCCGGAGGTTTGACTTCACGGCGAGCCAGTTCGATCAGCCAATCGCCTACATGGACTTGCCTACAAATCGGGCCGACGCAGAACAGGAGCAACAAACGACGAACTAGCTGAACTCAGAGCGGCTTTTCAGGAGCACCGTACCAAGTCGGGTCCAGCTCGATCGTCAGTCCCAGTGACTAGGCCGTGTACCCATAAACCCGGCGGCGTGATGTGACTAAAGCAATGTCTGCTTTGCCCCTATAGCGACCGACTTCGTGCGGCAGCGCAATATGTCGCGATGGGCCATGTGTGGACGGCTCCGGGTTGGCAAGAAGAATCTTCACTTTGCAGCATTGGTCGGAGCAGCCATGTGTTCGGCCTGTTTACGCGGTACGCATGACCGCTGGCCATAATGCCCTCCGCGGATCAGGTCCCGGTCAATAGCACGCATTCGACGATGCTGTGGCCCAAGTGGGTTGTCCTGATCGCCGGATCGACCGGCGCTGCATTAGTGCTGTTCGCCCTTCCAACCGTTACGTCACACCCGGATGACCGGTGTGATCTCGTCACGCCGCGAGAGCGACGGGTTCATTGTAACGTTCGTTCCTTGCCATCATCGCCCAAGCCATCCGGGCGAGTTTGTTGGCGAGCGCAATGGCGGCGACCTTGGTGGGGCGCCGGGCCAACAATCGGGTGAGCCAGGGCCGATGATTGGTGCCATGGATCTTGGCATAGCGGATCACTGCGAGCGCGCCAGCCGTGAACAGGCTACGCAAATAGCGATCCCCTTGTTTGCTGATATTGCCAAGCTTGTCCTTGCCCCCGCTCGAGTTCTGCTTCGGCACGAGCCCAACCCAGGCCGAGAAGTCTCGTCCCGATCGGAAAGCCTTGGGATCCGCAATGCTGGCGACCAGAGCTGTTGCCAGCGCCGGCCCGACGCCGGGGATCGCGTCCAGCCGTTTGCTCGTCACGCTTGATCGATGCCAGGCGATGATGCGTCGGTCGAACTCCAGGATTTGAGCCTTCAGTGCGCGCAATTGACTGCCGAGAGCAGCAAGACACGCACGGGCCACCTCGGGGAGCCGGTGGTCGGCTGTATCGGCGACGACTTCCAGCAGTTGCTCGACACCCCTGCGCCCGACAGGGGCAACAATCCCGAACTCGGCGAGATAGGCGCGGATTGAGTTGATCACGGCAGTCTGCTGGCGGATGAAGAGATGGCGCGCCCGGTGAAGCATCAGACAGCTTTGTTGCTCGACCGTCTTGGTCGGCACGAACCGCATGTTGGGTCTCGTGACTGCCTCGCAAATTGCCTCCGCGTCGGTGCTGTCGTTCTTCTGCCGCTTGACGTAGGGCTTCACATAGGCCGGAGGCATCAATCGCACCGTATGCCCTAACAACTGCAACTCGCGGGACCAATGGTGCGATGATGCGCAAGCCTCGATCCCCACCAGGCATGGCGGCAGCTTCTGGAAAAACGCCAGGACGTGCCGGCGCCTCAACTGGCGGCGTATGACCACCTGGCCGGCTGCATCAACGCCGTGTACCTGAAAGACGGACTTCGCGATATCCAAACCGATAGTCGAAATTGGCTGCATAGGCCGCTCCTCCGAATCGTGGGAGCCTCAAAACGGCGCCCATTCCTTGGCACTCTCGTGCCGGTGGAGGAGCCGTCCACAGCATCACAAGCGGACAAGGCTACGCTTTCAAGTAACGGAAATGTCTAGTCCAGCAGGATCGCGGTTGACGAACAAACGGGTTCTATCGTCATCGTCAAACTCGATTGCTATCTCGTCCGCGCGATGACGCCAAACAACTCGGACCGTTTTTCCTTTCAACAGCTCCGTCAATTTCTCAGCCTCTTGCTCTAGCTCTGTCACGGGATTTCTCCGCTGATGCTGCACGCTTTGCTTACGATGTAGGTAAGCATCCTTTCGCTCTGCTAACGAACTCTGCTCAAATTATATCGATGCTGGAGGCGAAGTCCGGTTGGGGTCACGAGCGTCGACCTCTCCGATAGACGGAGGCCGGGCGATTTCCGATATTCCCCCGTTCGCGACCGAGGTCGTGCGGCGATGCAATAGGTCGCGAAGGGCCAATAGGCGACCTACATCATCCTTCAGGTCGTTGTACCGGACCTGCCTTTCCACTAGCCTTCGAACTTGGAATACCCAAGGGAGGGGTTATGAACCGCACCATCAATCGGCAGATTATTCTCTCCGTGGTACCCAAGGGGAAGCTTTCGGTCCACGATTTCAAAATGCGTGAGGCCCCAATCCCAATACCAAACGAAGGAGAGCTTCTGCTCAATGTGCGCCTAGTTTCTCTTGATGCTGCCAATCGAGCCTGGATGCATCGCGAGACCTATCGTGCAGCCGTGGAGGCAGGAAACGTGATGGACGCCTACGGTATCGCCGAAGTTGTTGACAGTAAGGCTACCGGCTTCGCTCCGGGAGACCTCGTCTTCACGACTACAGGCTGGCAAGACTACATCGCTGTACCAGCCAGCAACGTGACCAAAGTCGAACGGGTGGACCCCCTCACGCACTTGTTGAGCGCCTACGGTGCTGATTCCGATGATCTCGCCCGGGTGTACCGATTTGATCTCGCCCAGGATTCCGAGATGATCTCGCCCACCATTCCGATTTGATGTCGCCCGGGGCGTGAGGCGTTCTGGCTGTCTGGTTTCTGGCATCGGCGAAGCCGCGTGGTCAATCTTGAATCGCGGCTCGACGGGCGGGTTTTTCTGTTGCTCCTGCTGTGGGCATGTGGGCAACGCCCTTCGCGTTGTCCAAGCGTAGCGGCATGTCCACAGCGCCACAGGCTCAGGCCTTTCGGTCGGGTTTGCGGGTTCGCCGCATGCTTTCGCCGTTGAGATCGATCCGGTGGGCGTTATGGACCAGGCGGTCGAGGACGGCGTCAGCGTAGGTGGGATCGCCGATCAGCGCGTGCCATTGATCGACCGGGAGCTGGCTGGTGACGATGGTGGAGCGGCGGCCGTAGCGGTCCTCGAGGATCTCCAGGAGGTCGTGGCGGGCCGCGGCGTCGAGCGGCTCGAGGCCCCAGTCGTCGAAGATGAGGAGATCGACGCGGCCAAGCGCGCGCAACAGGCGGGAGTGGCGGCCATCGCCGCGCGCCAAAGCAAGATCGGTGAACAGCCGCGGGACGCGCTGGTAGAGCACGGAGCGATTGTCGCGGCAGGCCTTGTTGCCGAGCGCTGAGGCGAGCCAGCTTTTGCCGACGCCGGAGGGCCCGCAGATTAGCAGATTGGCGTGGTCATCGATCCAGCGGCCTTCGACCAGCATCGTCAGCAGGCTGCGGTCGAGGCCGCGTGGGGTGCGGTAGTCGATGTCTTCGACGCAGGCCTCCTGGCGCAGCTTGGCGTATTGCAGCCGCTTCGACAGCCGCTTGTCGCGTCGCAATGACGCTTCGCGTTCGAGCAGCAGCGCGAGCCATTCGGCGTGGCCGAGGCTTGCGGCCTCGCCGCCGGCTTCGATGTCGGCGAAGGCCTTGGCCATGCCATGCAGGCCGAGCGCGTAGAGTTGATCGAGGGTCGGATGCGTAAGCAAGACGTGATCTCCTAATTGTAGTAGCGCGGCCCGCGGATGTTGGGATGAAGGATCGGCGCGTCGTCCGCGGAGCGCTTGGGTGAAGGACGCCGATCGAGATTGTTGGCAAGGATCGATTTGACCGAGCCGTAGGTGCGCGCGCCAATATCGATCGCCCGCATGGCGGCGGCATCGAGCCGCTCGTGCCCGTAGGATCGGGCGAGCCGGATGATGCCGAGACAGGCGCGGAAGCCCTGTTCCGGATGCGCGCGCTCGTCGAGGATCAGGTCGCACAGCGCCGCGGTGGCCGGCCCGATCGAGGCTGCGTCCTTACGGATGCGCTCGATAGTCCAGCCAGCGTAGCGCCGATGACTGGAGGCCATGTGCTCCGGCACCGTCGTGTGCTTGTGGTTGCCGCTCATGCGCTGATGCGCGGCGATCCGCTCACCCTTGTGGAAGATCTCGACGGTGCGAGCCGTGAAGCGCACCTCCACCTCGGCGCGGACGAAGCGATGTGGAACGCTGTAGTAATGCGCCTCGACCTCGACGTGATAATCGATGCTGACCCGGCAGATCCGCCACTCGGCGAACACGTAAGGGTTCTCCGGCAAGGCCTTGAGCGCGGGCCAATCGATCTCCTCCAACAGCTTGCGGCGGGTCACGCCGAGCCGCCGGATCGGCCGCTCCTCGTTGAGCCGGGTGAGCAACTCGGCGATCGCCGCATTGACCTCGGCGAGGCTGTGGAAGATGCGGTGGCGCAGCCGCCCGAGCAGCCAGCGCTCGACCATGAGGACCGCCTGCTCGACCTTCGCCTTGTCTCGTGGTCGTCGCGGCCTGGCTGGCAGAATGGCCGAGCCGTAATGCGCCGCCATGTCGGCGTAGCTGCGGTTGATCTGCGGATCGTAGAGGCAGGCCTTGATCACCGCGACTTTGGTGTTGTCCGGCACCAGCAGCGCCGGCACGCCGTTGATCGCCTCGAAGGCGCCGACGTGGCCGCTGATCCAATCGGCGAGCCCCTGCGTCCAGGTCGCCTGCGCGTAGGTGAAGCTGGAAGCGCCGAGCACCGCGACGAAGATCTGCGCGGCGCGCCGCTCGCCGCTGAGCCGGTCGATCACGACCGGCACGCCGTCACCGGCATAATCGACGAACAGCTTGTCGCCGGCCGCATGCGACTGGCGCATCGTCACCGACAGCCGGCCTTCCCAGGCGCGGTAGAGCTCGCAGAAACGCGAATAGCGATACCCGCCGGGCTCGCTTGCGATGTACTCCTCCCACAGGATCGACAGCGTCACGTGCTTGCGCCGGAGCTCGCGGTGCACCGCCGCCCAGTCCGGCTCCGCCTGCCGGCGATGGCCCCGCCGCGTGCCGGAACCCGCACCGGCGCTGGCGAACAGCCGGGCCTCCAGATCAGTGTCGGTGACGTCATCGGGCAGCGGCCAGGTCAGCCCCGATGCCTCGAACCGCCGGATCGTCAGCCGCACCGTCGAAGGCGCCGTCCCCAACCGCCGCGCAATCTCGCGGGTCGGCATCCCAGCCGACTTCAATCTGATCACTTCGCGCACATGGCGCATCGCAAGCCTCTCCGTCGGCATCCAGGTCCCCCTTCGCAAAGCCGAAAGGCGGGACCGTATCGGAGCCAGAAGAGGCCTCGTCACCCCGGGCGACATCATCCCGGAATGGTGGGCGAGATCATCTCGGAATGGTGGGCGACATCAAATCGGAACGGTGGGCGAGATCATTCCGGAATGGTGGGCGACATCGAGCGGAATCAGCACCTACGGCATTGCCGGCCGTACAGCCTATCACGGCTTGCTTTCAATCGGACAGCCGAGAGAAGGCGAGACCGTCGTCGTGTCAGCCGCTGCCGGTTCGGTCGGGACTTTCGTCGGTCAGATCGCAAAAATAAAGGGTTGTCGCGTAATTGGGATTGCCGGTTCGGCCGAGAAGTGCGGTTGGCTCGTACGTGAGCTCGGGTTCGATGATGCCGTTAACTACAAAGAGGGTGACCTGACTAAGGCTTTGAAAGCTGCCTCACCAGCAGGCATCGACATATACTTTGACAATGTGGGCGGCACGACTTTTGAGGTCTGCGCATCGCAAATGAAATTGCACGGCCGCATCGTATGCTGCGGAGCGGTATCAAGCTATGATGGTGACCTTTCCGACGCACGCCCCCGTGTCAATCCGTCCCAGATCGTGGTCAAGCGCCTTATGGTGAAGGGCTTCATCATGAGCGATTTCAATGCCGAACGAAATCTCGCTTTGGCAGACCTGAAGGCGTGGGTTATGGCGGGACGCATCAAGGTCATCGAAGATGTTTGCGATGGCCTTGAGAGCCTTCCAGCAGCTTTGGTCGGGCTGCTGGCGGGCGAAAATCGCGGCAAGCGCATGGTTCGGGTGCAATAGCGATCCACAGCGGAAGTGCCACCCAACGGATCTTTGGCAGCAATCCTTCGGGGAAACGGTTTGTAAGTTCCGCTTCGGGTCATTTTCGACGCATTTGGCAGAGATTGAGGGCTGGTTGATGTCCGCTCCTGTCCGTATGCGCCGTACCAGGAGCGGGCCAGGAGCGTTGCGTTTGGCCGGACTGCCGTGATTCAAACTCCCGAACTGGGGGCTCGAATCATGCGCTACGAACTCGCCGACCATGAATGGACCGCCATCAAGCCGATGCTGCCGAACATGCCGCGTGGCGTTCCTCGAGTGAACGACAGACGGGTCCTGAATGGCATCTTCTGGGTCCTCCGATCAGGAGCACCCTGGCGTGATCTGCCGACGGCGTTTGGCCCATACACCGTCAGGTGGCGGCGGGCCGGTGTTTGGGGCCGCATCATAGAAGCGCTTTCCACTGCCCATGATGCCGCTGTCCAGATGATCGACACCTCCATTGTCCGCGTGCATCAGCATGGAGCCTGCATCACAAGGAACCAGCGCCAATCGATGGGAAGGTCCCGCGGCGGCTTGACGAGCAAAATCCATGCGGTGGTCGATGGCAATGGTCTGCCGGTACGGCTGGCGCTGAGCCCCGGTGAGGCCCATGACGTTCGACTCGCCGGAAAACTGCTGTCTCGTCTGAAATCCGGGTCAATGCTGCTTGCCGACCGTGGCTATGACGCGGACTGGATCAGGGAGCTTGCCATGAAGAAGGGCGCGTGGGCGAACATCCCGCCGAAAAGCAATCGCAGCGATCCGATCTGCTCCAGCCCCTATCTCTATCGTGCTCGCAACCAGGTCGAGCGGTTCTTCAACAGGATCAAACAATGTCGTCGGGTGGCGACGCGCTACGATAGGCTCGCCGCCAACTACCTCGCATTCGTTCAACTCGCGTCAATCAGGCTATGGCTGCGCCTTAATGAGTCCGCGTCCTAGAATCCCTGTGACTCGTAAGCAAACACCGCTTCATCCCGCTCGAAGACGAACTGAGGTCGCTGCATCGCTGGTGTTTTTCTGTCGAGTTGCTTCACTACAGCTCCATCGACGTCAAAAACATGATTTTCGTCCAAGCCGGCCGGAGTCGCATGGTACAAAAATGCATCGCCCGCGTCTTGGCATGCGCCAAACCCATTCATCGCGCCGTCTCGATAGTCGAGCTTGAGAACGAACTTTTTGAATCGCGAAGCGGGGGGCGCTTTCTCGACGGGCATGATCGAGATCAGACCTGGCCAGAGCAGAGGATATGACTCCGCCGGCCATCGACCGGGAACGTGAGGCAGTCGGCCTACGATCTGGCCACTCCGAATCGGTTGGCCGCTCCAAGGCTCCCCTGGCCAAATTTTCGAATGAAGCTCCAGACAGTTCCTCGGACGGTATTCAGTTCAATTGCGCTAGGTAAAGTCCAAAATCGAGGGCGTCCCTCGGGCCACAACTCCCGAAGCTTTGCGCGGAGGTCGTCCGGCAAGACAATTCTTCGGAAGGTCTCGCACGTCCGAATATACGCAGGTTGGTCGGACGGCTTGGGATTTGGAAAATCATAGCCCCAGGGCCCAGGTAACGCTCCCAGTTGCACGTAATCTTTGGCCGACTTCTCCCGCCAAAGCTCCCATTCTTCCCGCGTCGCTCGGTCGATCCGCGCTCCCAAAAACTTGAGTTTGCCGAGCGGATTATCGTAGGCAGCCTCCGTCATGTAGCCCACTCCGATCGAGAGGTCTGCCACATCGTCGAACCAGACGACCAACGGCAAGACATCAGGCGGCACGTCGTAGTTCTCGGAAGTCAGCCCCGAACATGCCTGCAGTGTTCGTACCATGACGGCGTGGCCGTCGCGCGTAGCTGCGGCCATGGCCTTTGGGCTAAGCGTTGAATCATCGGATAGCCCGCCACCGCGCCAGCGCGTCAGGCGAATGCTACAGGCCACGACGTAATCGAAGTACAGCTTTTCTCTAGTTTGCGTGACTTCGAAATTGGCCCTAAACCGATAAAAATACCCATTATCCTTTGCGTACTGCTGATGTACTTGCTGAGGATAGGCAGGCACCACCCCAAGGATGATCGCAACAGCAAGTAGCCACTTCTTGGGGCGGGCCAAACACGGAAGTCGTTGGTTCCAAAGCATGCCAATCATCTTGACTGCACAACGTTAATTTCCGCTAAGGGTCCCGAAGCGGCGGTAATGCCTTCTCCCCACGCTCTGACGGCAACATTCGCCGCCTCGTGAGGAGACGTCCTGATTGGCTTACACGAAGCTGACAGGCAGGAACGATCGACCTGCCGACGGCCTTTTTCGCTGGCCGAGGCGCCCGGAATGGTAGAATGAGCGAAGATACGGCGCGAGCCGCGCAGTTACACCGGGAATGTGATGCGCCTTCTGATCGTCGAGGACAATGCCGAGCTGTCGCGACTCGTCGCGAGCGGCCTATCGGCGGCAGGCTATGAGAGCGACATCGTGAGCAGCGCCGGAGAGGCGCGCGAGGCGGTGCGCAACGTCAGCTATGCCGCGATGATCCTCGACCTCGGCCTGCCCGACGGCGACGGCCTCTCGGTGCTGCGCGAGCTCCGCCGGCAGATGGATCCGCTGCCGGTCCTGGTGCTGACCGCGCGTGGCGGGCTGCAGGACCGCGTCAACGGCCTGCGTAGCGGCGCCGACGACTATCTTGCCAAGCCCTTCGCAATGGAGGAGCTGGTGGCACGGCTGGAGGCGATCCTGCGCCGGCCCGGCCAATTGCTCGGCCGCTCGCTGCGCCTGGCCAACCTCGTCTACGACACCGAGAGTCGCCAGATCTTCGTCGACGATCAGCCGCGGATCATCTCTGCACGCGAGAGCGCGGTGCTGGAGATCCTCCTGCGCCGGCAGGGGCGGGTGGTACCGAAGAAGAACGTCGAGGATCACATCTTCGGCCTCGACGGCGAGGTCGCCTCCAATGCGGTGGAGGTCTACGTCTCGCGGCTGCGCAAGCAACTCGCCGAGCATGGCGCCAAGGTCGTGATCCATACCATTCGCGGCGTCGGCTATCTGATGGCCGAGGAGAAGTAGCGTGTCCGCGGCCGGCGCCTATGCGAGAACGCCGACGTTCAAGTCGCTGATCTGGCGAATCGTGTTCCTGCACATCGTTGCCGTGGCGGTGGTCGCGATCTTCCTGCCGCTGCTGCTGTTCTGGCTGCTCAACTCGGAGATCGGCCAGCTCCATCGCGACGCCATGCGCGCGCAGGCTGAAGTGCTGGCGGAGCGCATCGCGGTGCAGCCGGACGGTACCTTGACGTTCAACCTGCCGGACAGTCTTAGGGGACTCTATTCCGACGCCTATGGTCGTTACCAGTACGACATCCGCGATGGCAACGGCCGGCTGCTGTTCTCGTCGCATCGGCGCCCCGGCTCACCGGCACCGCCCCTGTCCGAGACCATTTCCGGCGCGGGCGTCAGCAGGACCATCGACGGCAAGACCGTTCGCATCCAGGTCGCCGAGGATCTCGCTCATCGCGACGTGATCATCGACGACATCGTCTCGAACTTCTTTCGCCGGGTGGGGTGGACCACCATCCCGATCCTGCTGGTCCTGCTCGCCACCGACATCGTCATTTTCCGCCGCGCGATCGCGCCGCTGTGGAAGGCCTCGGAGGAGGCGAGCAATATCGGCCCATCGCGCACCGACATCCGCCTGCCGACAGAGCTGATCCCGCGCGAGATCGTGCCGCTGGTCACTGCCGTCAACCAGGCGCTCGACCGTCTCGAGGACGGTTTTCGCGTGCAGCGGCAGTTCACGGCCGACGCCGCGCATCAGTTGCGCACGCCGCTTGCGATCCTGCGTACGCGGATCGACACGCTCGGCGATGGCGCGGCGAGGGAAGCGCTGCATGCCGACATCGAGAGTATGGGCCGGATCGTCGCCCAGCTCCTCGAGATCGCCGAACTCGACACGCTGGTGATCGAGCCGGGCGAGACCGCGGACCTGCGCGCGGTCTGCGCCGAGGTGATCGGCGCGATCGCGCCGCTCGCGCTTTCCCAGCGCAAGGACATCGCGCTGAAAGGCACCGAGGCGCCGGTGATGATCCACGGCAATTCCGTGATGCTGCAGCGGGCGATCTTCAACCTCGCGGAAAACGCGATCAAGTTCACCGCGAAGGACACCTCCGTCGACATTGAGGTGCGCGACGATGGCTCGGTGCGGGTGCGCGACTGCGGCCCCGGCATTGCCGAGGCCGAGCGCGAGCTGATCTTCCAGCGCTTCTGGCGCGCCGACCGCCAGCGCACTGACGGCGCCGGCCTGGGGTTGTCGATCGTGCGTGGTGTCGCGGAGGATCACGCCGCAAGCATCTGCGTGGAAAACCTCCCCGGCGGCGGTGCGGAGTTCACGCTGCGCTTCAGGCTGGCGGACAACGATTCAACCAAAACCCATCCCGCTTTAGCGTGACCGGCCGGCACCCAGCGGGTCCACGTCACTTTGTGCCCCGCCTCTCTGCCGCCTAAGCCTAAAGTCGTAGATCGAAATGGCCGGCGAGGTCAGGCATTTTCACTCCCTCAGCTTGATCGGGATGGAAATCGGCAACGCGATGTTCCATGCTGGCATCCAAGCCTCGGCAAGAAGGCTCGCAATCACAATCCATCAGGGTAGGAAACATGAAGAGAAGAGACTTCATCAAAGTCGCTGGACTTGGTGCGGCGGGAGCCGCGACGGTCGCTGCTCCGGCAATCGCGCAGTCGATGCCGGAGATCAAATGGCGTATGCCGACGAGCTGGCCGAAATCGCTCGATACGCTCTATGGCGGCGCCGAGATGATGGCCAAGATGGTGGCCGAAGCCACCGACAACAAATTCCAGATCCAGACATTTGCCGGCGGCGAAATCGTGCCTGGCCTTCAGGTGCTCGATGCCGTGCAGAACGGTACCTGCGAGATCGGACATACCGCCTCCTACTATTATTTCGGCAAGGATCCGACCTTCACCTTCGGCTCGTCGGTGCCGTTCGGTCCGAACATGCGCATCAACCAAGCCTGGTACATGCTGGGTGGCGGCAAGGAGATCCTCAACGAGTTCTACAAGAAGTACAACGTCACCTCACTGCTCGCCGGCAACACCGGCTGCCAGATGGGCGGATGGTTCCGCAAGGAGGTCAAGACGCCTCAGGACTTCAGCGGGCTGAAATTCCGCATCGGCGGCTTCGCCGGCCGCGTGCTTCAGAAGCTCGGCGCAGTGCCGCAGCAGATCGCCGGCGGCGACATCTATCCGGCGCTGGAGAAGGGCACGATCGATGCCGCCGAATGGGTAGGCCCCTACGACGACGAGAAGCTCGGCTTCGTCAAAGTCGCCCCGCATTACTACTTCCCAGGCTGGTGGGAAGGCGGACCGATGCTGCTCGCCTTCGTCAATCTCGACAAGTGGAATGCGCTCCCGAAGCACTATCAGAACATTCTCGAGCAGGCAGGCCACTACTCCAACAACTGGATGATGGCGAAGTACGATCAATCCAATCCGCAAGCGTTGCGCCGCCTGATCGGTGCGGGCGCCAAGCTGCATCCGTTCTCGCCAGAGGTCATGCAGGCCTGCTTCAAGGCGGCGAAGGAACTCCACAAAGAGGTCTCGGACAGCAACGCAGACTTCAAGAAGGTCTACGAATCCCTGACGAACTTCTCCAACAACGGCTATCAGTGGTTCCAGGTCGCCGAAGTCGGCTACGACAACTTCATGGCCCGCAACTCGCAGAGCTGATCGAAACACCCATCGGGTCAAATAAAAAACCCGGAGCAATAGCTCCGGGTCTTTTTTTCGCCCGCGGTTTCAGAGGACCGCGCCACAGTTTTTCCGGATCCTGCTTATTGCTTGGGCTGGCCGAAGTCGATCGGCGGCAGATCGATCTGCGGGATCTCGATCTTGATGCTGTTGGGATCGATGTTGGACTGAACGCCCTTGTAGTGCATCACCATCGAGGGGAACAAGATCACGAGCAGCACCATGATCACCTGGATGACGACGAACGGCACGGCGCCCCAATAGATTTGTCCGGTCGTGACCGGCTCCATGCGCTTGCCGGTGACGCGATCGGTGTAGCGGTCCTTGGGCGCGACCGAGCGGAGGTAGAACAGCGCGAAGCCGAACGGCGGATGCATGAACGAGGTCTGCATATTGACGCCGAGGATGACGCCGAACCAGATCAGGTCGATACCGAGATGCTCGGCCGCGGGCCCGAGCAGCGGGATCACGATGAAGGCGAGCTCGAAGAAGTCGAGGAAGAACGCGAGCACGAACACGAAGGCGTTGACGAAGATCAGGAAGCCGATCTGGCCGCCGGGCAGGGAGGTCAGCAGGTGCTCGACCCAGACGTGGCCGTTGACGCCGTAGAAGGTCAGCGAGAACACGCGCGCGCCGACCAGGATGAAGACGACGAAGGCGGACAGTTTCGCCGTGGATTCGGTGGCTTGGCGGATCAGGTCCCAGCTCAGGCGCCGCTTCATGGCGCCGAGAATGAGGGCGCCGGTTGCGCCCATCGCGCCGCCTTCGGTCGGCGTCGCGATACCAATGAAGATCGTGCCCAGCACCAGGAAGATCAGGAACAGCGGAGGCACCATCACGAAGGTGGTCTGCTGCGCCATGCGCGACAGGAAGCGGAAGCCCGTAAGCTTGTCGATGATCCAGTTAACGACGGCGACGAAGAACGCGAACAGGATGCCGAAGAACATGGCGAGCACGACGAAGTCCGCGCCATGGGCCTCCGAATTGCGCATCATGAACCAGCCGAAGACGCAGCTCGCCAGGAACAGCACGCCCAGCGAGGTCAGGCCACGGCTGCCGCTCTCCTCGCGGAAGCCGATGGCTTCCTTCGGAAGGCCAGGGGCCGCCTTCGGGAAGATCAGGGTCACGAGGAACGCGTAACCCGCATAGAGCCCTGCGAGCACCAGGCCCGGAATGAACGCGCCTTCATACATGTCGCCGACGGACTTGCCGAGCTGGTCGGCCATCACGATCAGAACGAGCGAGGGCGGAATGATCTGCGCCAGCGTGCCGGCGGCCGCGATGATGCCGGTCGCCATGCGACGGTCATAGCCGTAGCGCAGCATGATCGGCAGCGAGATCAGGCCCATCGAGATCACCGACGCCGCGACCACGCCGGTGGTCGCCGCAAGCAGGGCGCCGACGAACACCACCGCATAGGCGAGGCCGCCGCGGATCGTGCCAAAGAGCTGGCCGATGGTGTCGAGCAGGTCTTCCGCCATGCCCGAGCGCTCGAGCACCAGTCCCATGAAGGTGAAGAACGGAATCGCGAGCAGCGTGTCGTTGTTCATCACGCCGTAGACGCGCTCGGGCAATGCCTGGAGGAAGTCCGGGCGGAATTCGCCGAGCTCTATACCGATCACGGCGAAGATGAGGCCCACGGCGCCGAGCGAGAATGCTGCGGGATAGCCGAGCAGCAGCACCACCACCAGCGATGCGAACATGATCGGCGCCATATTGGCGATAAGAAACGCGGTCATCAATTCCCCCTCAAACGCCGCCGGCGACTACTTCTTCTCGATCGCCTCGACGAGGTGCTCGACCTCAGCCTCGATTGCCGACACCTGCGAATCGTGCGGGTCGGGGATCATGCCGCGCATAATCGCGATGCGCTTGATCAGCTCGGAGATGCCCTGCACCAGCAGGAATGCGAATCCGATCATGATCAGCGACTTGGCCGGCCACTGCGGCAGGCCGCCCGCGTTGCCGGACTGCTCGTTGATCTGGAACGACCGCTCGAAGAACGGCACGCCGGTGATGATCATGACTATCGTCAGCGGCAGCAGGAAGAACGCGTGGCCGATGACGTCGATGACGTTGCGCGCCGTCTTGGGCAGCAGGTTATTGATGATGTCGATGCGGATGTGCTCGTTATCGAGCAGGGTCCAGGGCGAGCACAGCAGGAAGACGATGCTGAACAGCACCCATTGCAGCTCGAGCCAGGCATTGGAGGACGTGTCGAACGTCTTGCGCACGATGGCGTTTATCGCCGAGATGATGACAGCGACCAGGATCAGCCACGCCAGACGCTTGCCCGTCCAACGCGTGAACGCATCAATCCCACGGCTCAACTTTAGGAGCGCTTGCAACGATAGGTCCTCCCCGGATTTGCCCCGGCCGTCTTGACTGCGCCGACTGGGCGCGTGGCTTTTCTCGCCGCGCAGGCATGAGGCAGGCGCACCAAACCAGCGAGCGTGCCGCCAGTCAATCGGAAGTTTGTTGATAGTTAAGGGGAATAACGGCCGCGGCGGTTAAGGGCTACCCGCCGGTCACGCTCATGTGCCGGCTCACGCTGGGACGGTCGTGGCGGCGGTCGATGATGAAGTCGTGGCCCTTCGGCTTCAGCCCGATGGCGCGGTCGATCGCATCCGCAAGCAGCGCATCGTCAGCCGATGCACGCAGAGGTTGGCGCAGGTCGGAGGCGTCCTCGTGGCCGAGGCAGGTGTGCAGTGTTCCCGTGCAGGTGATCCGCACCCGGTTGCAGGATTCGCAGAAATTGTGGGTCATCGGCGTGATGAAGCCGAGCTTGCCGCCGGTCTCGCCGACGCCGACATAGCGCGCCGGCCCGCCGGTGGTCTCGGTGAGATCCGTCAGCGTGAACTGCTGGGCGAGCCGCGCACGCAGCAGTGACAGCGGCAGGTACTGGTCGATGCGCCCTGCGCCGATCTCGCCCATCGGCATCACCTCGATCAGCGTCAGGCCCATGCCCTTGCCGTGAGCCCATCGCATCAGGTCAGGAATTTCGTCCTCGTTGAGGTTCTTCAGCGCCACCGCGTTGATCTTCACGGCAAGGCCTGCGGCGCGTGCCGCCTCAATGCCTTCGAGCACCTTGTCGATCTCGCCCCAGCGGGTGATCTCGCGAAACTTCTGCGGATCGAGCGTGTCGAGCGAGACGTTGATACGGCGGACGCCGCAATCGGCAAGCTCCTTTGCGTATTTCGCAAGCTGCGTGCCGTTGGTGGTCAGCGTCAGCTCGCGCAGTGCGCCGGTCGTCAGGTGGCGCGAGAGCGAGCGCACCAGCGACATCACATTGCGGCGGACCAGCGGCTCGCCGCCAGTCAGGCGCAACTTCTTCACGCCCTTGGCGATGAAGGCGGAGCACAGCCGGTCGAGTTCCTCGAGTGTCAACAGGTCCGCCTTGGGCAGGAACGTCATGTCCTCCGACATGCAATAGAAGCAGCGCAGGTCGCAGCGGTCGGTGACGGAGACGCGCAAATAGGTGATGGTCCGCCCGAACGGATCGGTCATGGGGCTCGACAGCGCGGCGAGGGGGCTCGCGGAGGGTCCGTTCATATGAGAGGCCTTGTCACTTACGGCGACGGGCGCACCGTTGCTTTGGCGGTGCTCTCCAACCAATCTAAGCACCGGACGCGGCAAGGACAATCGTGCGCTTGTCGCGGAGTTCAGTGTTGCGGCGGCGACCCCGCGTTGGGATCGGGGAACGGCGAGGCACCGGCCGGTGCGGCACTTGCGGGCGTGGATGCGACGGGAGCCGGTTTCGGCTTGTTCGGCCGGTGCGGCTTCTTCCTGACCGGTTTGGGCGGCACGGCGGGCTGGAGTTCCGCAAACACCGGATTCGGATCGGTGGTGGCAGTCGCAGGCGTGGTGAAGCTGCCGGGGGTCTTGATGACGTTCACTGGCACGCTGGCCGGCTGATGCTTGTCCAGGGTGTAGCTGACCGTGAACGGGCCATCCGGGGCGGGAATCGCGACCGAGCAGGGGGTTGTGCAGCCCGAACCGAGCGAGGTCTTGGCCTCGGCACCCGGCGGGTTGGATTCAAATTTGACCTGGAGCGCCGGCGGGGCGGATTTGAACATGTCCCAGGAGCCCGCGGAGCAGCCACCAAGGCTCGCCCCCGCTAACGCAATCGCGATGACACGACGCATGACCATCCACTTCTGTGCGACGAATCGCCACAATCCCCGGCCGCGACCTTAGGTGCGTCGTTCCGCCCGGGCAACCGGCCGGGCATGCATAGATAACAGATGGTTAACGCAAGGGTATATAAGGAATTATCTAGTGATTTCAGTATCTTGCGGTAATTCCCTAAGTGGTTCCCTTAGGCCGTTATCAGGCTGCTTGCGGCGGCCGGCAGGTCGCGCATGTGATGGATCAGCCGGTCCGGCTTCAATTCGGCGATCGGTACGTCCGTATAGCCGAAGCTGACCCCAATCACGGGAATCCCGGCGCGCCGTGCCACCCCGACGTCGGTTCCGGCGTCGCCGACCATGATGCTGGCGGCGAGCTGCCCGCCGGCCCGCGCCACCGTCTGGCGCAGGATGGTCGGATCGGGCTTCTGGACGCCAAAGGTGTCGGCGCCGCAGATCGCCGCGAATCGGCCGCTCAGACCCAGCTTGTCCAGCAGCCGCTTCGACAGCCATTCCAGCTTGTTGGTGCAGACCGCAAGGGTATGGCCGCACTCCGCGAGGTGGGCGAGCGCCGCCTCGAGCCCGTCGAAGGGCCGCGATTCGTCGGCGATATGGTCTGCGTAATAGCCGATGAAATCGGCCGTCAGCCGGTTCATCTCCTCGACGCTGACGGTGCGGCCCTCGGCCTCCAGCCCCCGCTCGATCAGCTTGCGGGCGCCGGCGCCGATCATGTTGCGGGCGGACTGCACCGGCACGGGCGGCAACCCCTCGCGGTCGAGCACGTGGTTCAGCGCGTTGATCAGGTCGGGCGCCGTATCCACGAGCGTGCCGTCGAGATCGAAGACGATGGTGTGAGGGGAAGTCATGGCCGAAAGCGCTATCGGTCCGGCCGCGCCCGCGCAAGGGGACATCCCATAAGTTCGGTTTATAGCCTATGTCCGAGACCCTGTTCTCCGGGCCAAAACGAGGCTAGATAGGCCGCCGCAAGCGACTATTTCAGCGGCACACACTACCTAAGGACGGGCGCAACGTGGACATGGACCAATTGAAGCGGCAGGCCGCGGCGCGTGCGCTCGAAGAGGTGCAGGACGGCATGCAGGTCGGGCTCGGAACGGGCTCGACGGCCAAGCATTTCGTCGAGCTGCTCGGCGAGCGCGTGCGGGCCGGGCTCAAGGTGATCGGCGTGCCGACCTCGGAGGCGACGCGCGCGGATGCGGAGCGCTGCGGAGTGCCGCTGACCACGCTGGACGAGATCGATCATCTCGATCTTACCGTCGACGGTGCCGACGAGATCGATCCGGCGCTCAATTTGATCAAGGGCGGGGGCGGCGCGCTGCTGCGCGAGAAGATCGTGGCGGCGGCCTCGGACCGCATGATCGTGATTGCCGACGACACCAAATGGGTGGCGACGCTCGGCCGCTTTCCGCTGCCGGTGGAGGTGATTCCGTTCGGGCTCGGCGCGACCCGGCGGGCGATCGAGAAGGCATTTGCGAGTTGCGGCGTTTCCGGGCAAATGGCGGTCCGCAAGGCCAAGGATGGCCACGTTTTCGTCACCGATGGCGGCCACTGGATCGTCGATGCCCAGCTTGGACGTATTGAGGACCCGGCTCGCCTCGCCGAGGCGTTGAGCGCGATCCCGGGCGTGGTCGAGCATGGGCTGTTCATCGGCTTGGCCAGCTCGGCTGTTCTGGCGGGTGGCGGCGGAATCCGCGTGGTTGAACGGCGAAAGCCCTAAGGAGACTAGGAATGAAGAGCGTGTTTAAATTCTTGCCGGCCGCGACCCTTGCTGTGGGACTGGCCTTGTGTGCCTTCCCGGCCTCGGCCCAGCAGCCGGCCGCGCCACAGCAGCCCGCCCAGCCAAAATCGACTCCGGCGGCGATCGCAGCGGCCAGGGAGATCCTGGCGCTGAAGAATGCCAATTCGATGTACGCCAACGCCGTGCCCGGCATGGTCGAGAAGACCAAGACCGCACTGATCCAGCAGAACCTCAACTACCAGAAGGATCTGAACGAGGTCGCGCCGATCGTCGCCCAGCAGCTCGCCGGCCGCGAGAAGGAGATCGGCGAAGGCATGGCGCAGGTCTATGCCAGCGAGTTCACCGAGCAGGAACTCAAGGACCTCGTCACCTTCTACAAGTCGCCGCTCGGCAAGAAGTTGATCGAAGCCGAGCCCCGCGCCATCGGCCTCAGCATGGCCTTCATGAATTCGTGGGCCCACAATTTCTCCGAGACCGTGATGGGCGCCTTCCGCGCCGAGATGCGCAAGCGTGGCAAGGACATCTGACCGACACTATCTGTTCAGAAATACCTAAAGCGCGTCATCGCGCTTTAGGTTGTTATTTGAGCATGATCTTTTCGGAAAACCGCGACGCACTTTTCCGGATCATGCTCTAGAGGTCGGAGTGGACAATGGCTGAATTCGACGTCGACCTCTTTGTCATCGGTGGCGGTTCGGGCGGCGTGCGCGCCGCGCGCATCGCGGCCGGTCACGGCGCCCGCGTGATGATCGCGGAAGAGTACCGCATGGGCGGCACCTGCGTGATCCGCGGCTGCGTGCCCAAGAAGCTGTTCGTGATCGGATCGCACGTCCGTCACGAGATCGAGGACGCCGCAGGTTTTGGCTGGACCATTCCGACAGCCACGTTCGACTGGCCGACGCTGATCGCCAACAAGGACAAGGAGATCGCGCGGCTGGAGGCGGCCTACACGACCAACGTCGAGAAGTCGGGCGCGCAGATCGTGAAGAGCCGCGCGGTGCTGGAAGGCGCCCACACCGTTCGCCTGCTCGAGAACGACCGCAAGATCAGGGCAAGGTACATCCTGATCGCCACCGGCGGCGCGCCCAACCACGGGGCTTCCATCCCCGGCATCGAGCACGTGATCTCCTCCAACGAGGCGTTCCATCTGAAGAAGCTGCCGAAGCGGATCGTGATCCAGGGCGGCGGCTACATCGCGCTGGAATTCGCCGGCATCTTCGCCGGCTACGGCTCCGACGTCACCGTGATCTATCGCGGCGACAACATCCTGCGCGGCTTCGACGACGACGTCCGCGCCCACGTCCGCGCCGAGATGGAGAATCAGGGCATCACCATCCTCACCGGCTGCACGGTGACCAGGGTCGATCGCCACGGCGACGAATTCACCAGCCATCTGTCGAATGGCTCGAGCGTTGCCTCCGACCAGGTGATGTTCGCGATCGGCCGTCACCCCAACGTCGCCAATCTCGGCCTCGACAAGGCCGGCGTCGCCATCAATCCGAAGAACGGCGGCATTGCGGTCGACCATTTCTCGAAGAGCTCGGTCGACAACATCTACGCGATCGGCGACGTTACCCATCGCTTCAACCTGACGCCGGTGGCGATCCGCGAGGGCCACGCCTTCGCCGACACCGTGTTCGGCAAGCGCGAGGTCAGGGTCGATCATGCCAACGTCCCGACTGCCGTGTTCTCGCAGCCGGAGGTCGGCACCGTCGGGCTGACCGAGACCGAGGCGCGCGCGCAGTTTAGCCACGTCGACATCTACAAGACGACGTTCCGTCCGATTAAGGCGACGATGTCCGGCCGCGACACCCGCGTGCTGATGAAGCTCGTCGTCGACGGCTCGTCCGACCGTGTGCTCGGCTGCCACATCGTCGGCGATGCCGCCGCCGAGATCATCCAGGCGGTCGCCATCGCCGTGAAGATGAAGGCGACCAAGGCCGATTTCGACGCGACCATCGCGCTGCACCCGACCGCGGCCGAAGAACTCGTCACCATGCGCACGCCGACCGCGCGCCACGTGCGCCAGGCGGCGGAATAGGGCACGTCGCTGGAAGGCGGCGCGCGATGCCCAGCAAGCTGCCGCGCCGCCCTACATGCGAATCAGGACGACGCCGCCGACCAGCAGCGCGGCGCCGATGATCCGGATTGCGCTAACGGGATGGACGGGAACGCCCATCGCACCGAAATGGTCGAGCGCGATCGATCCGAACATCTGGCCGGCGATCAGTAGCGCAAAGAATGTAGCCGCGCCGAGCTGCGGGACGAGAAAGATTCCCAAGCCGATGTAGATGGCGCCGAACAGTCCGCCGCTCCATGCGAACCAGGGTATTCGGGCCGCGGTCGCAGCCGAAGGGACAGGATCTCGCAAGAGGAGCGCCAGCGCCGCCATGCAGAGGACGCCGATGAAGTAGCTCATGAAGCCCGACCAGGCAGCCGAGCTCAACGCCGTCCGCAGGTTCGCGTTGAGCGCCTGTTGCACAACGAGGCAGATCCCGGCCGCCATGGCCAGGATCATCGGAAACGTCAGCTTCAACATCTCTTGGTCCACCCTGGTTCTCCGGCTCGCCGCCGCGTGCCTCGTTCAAGCCGGAAGCGGGATCAGGGGAGCAACCTCGCGATCGCCGGCGTCCTCGCTGGCCGCGAGCCCGGCCGCGACGCCGATACGGTCGGCCTCGGGACGGTTCTGGCTCATCTTGCGCTTGCCCTCGAACCGCACCACGGGAATGCGCAGGCCCACGATTCCACGGAGCTGCGCGGCGATGAAGTCGGCGGGGGCGTCGGTGACGGCCCAAGGCTTGGCGCGCGATCCTTCATGCCTGTTGGTGAGCCGCGTGACCGCATCGAGCAACCGTTCAGGTTCGTGGAAGAATTCCACCGGGCCGTAGGCATGCACGGCGATGTAGTTCCAGGTCGGCACGACCTTTCCGGTCTCCTGTTTGGTCGCGTACCAGGACGGCGTCACATAAGCGTTGGGACCGGCAAAGATCGCCAGCGCGTGACCGATCGGGGCTAGCTGCCATTGCGGATTGGCCTTCGCCAGATGGCCGTAGAGCACGCCGTGCTCGCCTTCGCTCTCGTCGAGGAAGAGCGGCAGCGGGGTGGCCACCGGACCGTCGGCCGTGGCCGTGACCAGGCTGGCGAGGCGCGCGGTGCGGATGCTGGCCCGAATGCTCGCGATGTCGTCGTCCCTGAAGGCGGGTGGTATGTACATGGTCTATCTCCGTTAGCTCGGAGATAGTCGAAATCTGGTCTGCAGGAAACGACCAGTTCGAAGAGATTTTACCAGTCCAGTTATTTGCTGCTGACCTCGTCGACGGCTCGGGCGAGGAGCCGGCAGCCGTGCTCGATCTGTGCGATCTCGAGCGCCGAATAGCCCATGACGAGGCCGACCGCCTCCCGCGACCTGCGGCGGCCCGGGCGGCGCCCGTCGAACAGTGCGGAGATGGGATAGATGCCGACGCCCTTTGCGCGGGCCGCCTCGATCAACGCCGCTTCGCGCGTTTGCGGCAGGTCGTCGAACCACGCCACCACATGCAGGCCGGCGGCTGCGCCGTCGATCCGGACCCGGTCGCCGAACCGGCGGCGTAAGGCACTGAGCAGCGCCTGCTGGCGTTCGGCGTTGCGCCGGCGGACACGCCGGACGTGGCTCTCATAGGCGCCGCTCTCCAGCATCGCGGCGAGGGCCTCCTGCTCGAGCAGCGGTGTGTGCCGGTCCATGATCTGCTTGGCGGCGCCGAACAGGGACCGAAGCCCGGAGGGCACCACCAGATAGCCGATGCGCAGCGTCGGAGAGAGTGTCTTGGAGATGGTCCCGAGATAGATCACGTTGTCGCTGCCTTCGAGCGCATGCAGCGGCGGGATCGGCTTGGTGTCGTAGCGGTACTCGCTGTCGTAGTCGTCCTCGATCACACAAGCGTCGGCCCTCCTCGCCCAGGCGAGCAACTGGTGCCGGCGTCCGATCGGCAGGACGCCGCCCAGCGGATATTGATGCGACGGCGTCACATAGGCGAGGCGAGCCTCGACGCCGTCGAGGCGCTCGGTCTCGAGGCCGTCCTGATCGACCGGAATTGGGATCGCCACGGCGCCCGTCGCCGCAAAAGTGTGCCGCGCCATCAGGTATCCGGGATCCTCCATGACGAAGCGGTCGCCGGCGTCGAGCAGCAGGCGCGCGCAGATGTCGAGGCCCTGCTGCGAGCCGTTCACGACAACGATCTGGTCGACCTCGCATCGCACGGTTCGCGATCGCCACAGATATCCTTGAAGTGCCGTGCGGAGCCGCAGCGAGCCGCACGGATCGTCATAGGCCAGCCGTTCGCGCTTGCGGTTCATCGCCGCGACCGCGGCCTTCTTCCACGCCAGCGCGGGAAAGTCCGACGGCGAAAGCTCGCCGTACCGGAAGTTCGCGACCAGACCGCGCGGCGGCTCGCTCCAGCGCGGCGGGTCCTGCCGCAACTGCTCGCCGAACTTCGACAGCCGCGCCTTGCGTGTCGACGGCCGGGACGCGGCGCGCGCTCGTCCCCGCTCGACGACGGCGCGGGCGACGCGTGGCCGCGCGCCGTGGCGTGTCTCGATAAAGCCCTCAGCGGCAAGCTGCTCGTAGGCGACGGTGACGGTCGAACGCGCCACGCCCATCTCGTCGGCGAGCGCCCGCGACGACGGCAAGAGATCGTCAGTGCCGTAAACCCGCGCCAGGATCTGATCCCTCAGCGCCTCGTAGATCTGGCGCGCTCCCATCCGGCCGGCGCGGCGTCCGGGACTCGTTTTCATCTCGACCATCCGTCGTTCGCGGGAAGGAGCGATATCTCACGCTCGTGATCAGTACGAAGTGAGGGCCGCGTTGTATAGCTTCATTCCCGGAGGCGGCAGCTTCAAGAGTGTGCTGCTGGGTCGATGAGGGAAGCCTGGATCGGAGGTCGATATGGATGATCGGGCCAAGATGATGGCGCTTCAGCACCATTGGGATGCTTCGGACGCAAACGATTTCGAGGCCGAGCATGACATCTATCGCGATGATGCCGTGCTTGATTATCCGCAATCGGGTGAGCGGATCCACGGTCGCGGGAACATTCAGGAGAGCCGTTTCCTTCAACCGAACAGGAAACGCCTCACGGTCCGGCGAATTGTCGGCGGCGGCGATCTATGGGTGACGGAATTCGTCCTGACCTATGACGGTGTGCCATCTTACGTGGTGAGCATTATGGAATTCCGTGACGACCTGGTCGCGCACGAGACGCAATATTTCGCCGATCCGTTCGAGCCTGCTCCCTCGCGCGCGCATCTCGTCGAGCGGCTGGGGCAAGGGGCGGAGTAAGGCTATCACTTGGTAGTTTTCGTCGCCTGAACGTCCTGCTTGCTGAATGCATCGATCTCCTCCTTGGAGAGGACGCCGTCCCCGTTGCTGTCGATGGTCCAAAAAATTGCCTCCGCAGCCCGCAGATATTCCACCCGCGTGACGCGCCCGTCGCCATTCTCATCGAGTGTGAGTGCGACCCATTGCAGCGAATTGCCACCGAAGCGGATTGCGTGCTTCGCGGCTGTTGCAAGCATCTCCGCGGCATCGATGCGACCGTCGCCGTTGGTGTCCGGAGCCATCGCCTGCGTCACCGCCGATTGGAATTGACGGTCGGCGTCGGCGGCGTCGCCGCGACTCTGCGACAGCAATATCATCATCATGTTTCCGGCGAGGTAAGTTTCGATCTCGTCCCGAGTCACGACGCCGTCGCCATCGAGGTCGAACTGGAGAAGCGAGGACAGCGCTCCCGCGCGGACGGCGGCTTCGTTGATCTGACGTTGCAGCTTGAGGTCGGCTTCAGTGATTTCGCTATCGCCATCCACGTCGAATTTGCGAAACTCCTCGCCGCGCCTGTCGAGGTACTGCACGAGCGTCTCGCCGGCCAGGGTGGAGCGCCCAAGTAGCGATCGCGCCGATGCCGCGGGAGTTGGTGCGGGTTGAGCGCAAGCGGCGTTGCTGAGAATTGCAACCGCCAACAACGGCGGCGCGAGCAATGACGGTTCTCTAAGAATTCGGGAGATCATGCCGCTACTCCATTGTCACCTTGGAGTGGCCGGGATTGCCTGCCGGCCGCGGCACGCCGTTGGGGACGACGAAGCTGACGGAATGACCTCCGGCGAGCCCCGCCGGGAAGCGGGTCTGACGGGTGACGACGAATTCGCCACGTCCATTGCGGACCAGTGTTCCGTCGGTCAGGAGCTGCAAAAGGCCGGCCTCCTGCGGCAAGACCTCGTAACGCGTGACGGCCTGTGCACCGATGACGGCCGCCGCATCGACCGACATCAATCCACCTGGATAGGAGCGGAGGAAATCCGCACGAACCTCGCGCCAGGCAGGATTAAGGTTGGAGAATATTTTGTCTGCGTCGGCCGGATCCGGGATCGATGTCGTTCCCGACGGCAGCTTCACATTCCACATCTGCTTGGCCGTCAGGACAATGTCCGGGTCGCGTCCGAGAAGAAGCTTGCTCCTATACGATGTCTCTTTCGGATTGCGTTCGGTCATGTTGACCCAGAAGCTGTTGCACCGGCCTGCTTTGGCAATTGTGACGACCTCACTTGGGAGGCCAGTGGCCCCGACCGCCGGATATTCGCCTTCGTTGGGCGCTCCGCCGGCCAGAATGACACGCTTCACGCGGTAGACTGCGCCTTCGAACTGCCAGATCATGCGATCCCACGCGATCATGACCAGATAGAGCGGCTCGCCGCCGGGCTCGATGATGACCTTGTACGCGTTTCCTCATCCTGCGAACCGAGCGCTGCCGTCGACAACGCGAGCGGCTCATGCCCGTTGAAGAGCACGAACCTGAGATCTTTTCCGGCTTTGGGGACAGCGCACTCGATGGCCAGCTTTTCGTCGTAGCTTGGTTGAATCTCGTTGACGCGCGGCGCCGGCAGACCTGCGCGCTGCCAATAGCCATCGAATTCGGCGCGCGAGGTCACGCCGTCTCCGTCGGTATCGACGGCCGCAAAGCGCAGCTCCATCGCTTCGGCATATTCTTTGAACGTGGTCTTACCGTCGCCGTCGGCGTCATAGCTCACCAGGATGCGGTAAGGCGCGTCGAAATCGGTTCCCGGGGCCGCCGGGAATTTCCGCGCGTAAGCAAAGGTCTCGTCCCAATCGATCCGGCCGTCGCCATTCGTATCGGCGCGCATTCGGCTCTCCACGACTCGCCGTGCCTGTTCGAGCCGCCGGGCGTCGCTCTCGGGTCCTTCTCCCGGGATAAAATGCGACTGGTGGCGCGCGAAGATCGTGAGTTCGTCGGTGGTGATAATGCCGTCACTGTTCAGATCGGCTTGAAGCATCAGGGCGATCTGATGGGCGCGATGCATGGCTTCATGCTTCGAGCGGTTGCGCTGACGGTCGACCTCCGTAATCGCGCCGTCGCGATCAAGGTCATGGACGTTGAAGGGTACCTTGATCTGCTCCTGGAATGCATAATACCGCAGGCCCGGCGCCAATGATTGTGCGATATGCGCATCGAGATCGAACGCGACGACGGGCCTCGGCGGCTGGCCGGGACTCTGGGTCGGCAGAGCAGGAGCGTTTTGAGCGATCCCACTGACTGGCACGATCAGAGAGCCGAGTGCGACAGCCGATGCGGTCAGGAACTGCCAAACTGGCTGCCACATGTCGTTGTCCTCCGCGTCGCTACGTGCGGGCGGTTATGCCTTGCGACGTGTTCAGCAACGTTTAACGCAATCCAAGGATGTAAATGACCATGAAGCCGATGGCTACAATCCGATCTTTGTTGCCTCGTGCGATGCGAATGCTTCAAACGGCTCATTCGGTGACGTCGGTGGCTCAATCTGCACGGCATTCTTAGACGTTCATTTACCCTGTGCAGCGGAACCCGCAAATTAATACTTCTCTTAACGTAACACGGCTAGGTTGTGGCGGCTAATTTGAGTGCGCATCATGAGCCGATTTGCTCTTCTCGCATGTATGGCGTTCGTCTCCACATTCGTCGGCGTCTCCTGGGCGATTCGCGGCTTTCCTGTTTCGACCTCTTCACCAACCGGTGGGTTGAAGCCCACGCTCAGTGCGTCGTTCGGCGATGAGAGCGCAAAGGCTCGTGAGCGAAAAATGTGGGAAGCCGAGCACACCCTACAAAGCGACAAGGATCCACAACTCGATGCGCTGCGGATGGACGCGCTCCAGGCAGGCACCGCTTACGCCATGTCGCCGTGCGACAAGACCATGAAAGCGAACCTCATCGCAGCCACGTCCGCCTATGCGCGAGGCTGGATCAAGATTTACGACTGCCCAAATCCGGCGCTGGGGATGTTCTGCAGCGAAAAGAAACGTGATCAGGCGAATGCGGCCTATTCAACACCGCTGGATATTCGCGTTAAGGCGGCGCTTGCTGAGGCGTTCGAACAAAAAGGCGTCGTCCAGGAGGATTTTCCAGAGGATATCCGCCTCGCTGTGTTTGCCTTCGCGGGGCCTGGCTTGTGGTCCGATCCGTCTCCAGTGTGCCTGCCGCGACAACGCGCGACGGCGAACTCCAAATGAGCCGTGGCTGGTTCATCATCTGGGCCCTTATCGTGTGTCAGGTGGCCGCGTGGGCGTTCGCGCCGCAACACACAGTCCAGCGCCCAACGGCGATCGACGGTCCGGGCTATGGCTCCGACGAAGTGTATCTGGTGAAAGGGAGAGCAAGCCAGCGCAGCGAAGCTGCTCTGGCGTTCGAGCGTCCCTACGGAGCGCGCTGTGCGGGAGATGGGCGGAAGCAGTTTATCAGCGCCATCAATGAATACTACTACCACCGCCAGAACCAAATGGAACGCTATCCTGAAATCTTTGGGCAGCCCGGCGCAGACTACATCGCCAAACAATGGTCGACCGGTGACGACCATCGCATTGAGCGCCTGACGCGGGAAGCCTATGCTCAAGGTTATCTCGAGCTCTCGGACTTTGATGGCGTCGCGCGCAAGCTGGTTCAAGCTGTCGTCAGGAATGAGCGCATAACGGCGCATTCCTGCGCGAGCTGAATGTATTTGCATACGCTGCCTGCCTGATATCAGCCGGGTCGCTCTCAATCAACGCGACCCAGCCCACATGGCGTCCAAATTGACAACGCGGGGCTAACTCTTCAGTGCCGATAGCTGATCCGTGTCATAGCGGGCCCGCAAAGCCGCGATCTCGGCGGGATCGGCCGCGCCGCCGCGCGCCACGGTCTCGGCCAGCTCCTCGAAGTAGCGCTCGTGGCCGGGCGGGGACACCGTCATGAGCACGCGGGCGACCTTGTCGGAGGAGTTGCCGATGTTGTGTGGCACGCCCGGCGGGAGAAAAAGGTAGGTGCCGGGCGTGGCCCGCACGCGCTCGTTTCCGACCTGCCAGTCGCACTCGCCCTCCAGGACATAGAACGTCTCCTCCTGCACGCGATGAACATGCAGGCCGGTCGAGAAGCCGGCCGGAATGGTCCATTCGAACATCGAGGTGTGTCGCGTGTCGTTGCCGGTGACCAGAAATGCCATGGGATGGCCGGCAAGCCTGACCTGCTTGCCTTCGCCGGGCCTGCGGATGATCGGCTTTGCACTCATCTCCAAACGCTCCAATTTGCGGTGGTTGGGAGCCTCAGCCTGCTCTCGCCGCCTCCAAAGGTCGTGAAAGACCTCCGAAATTGTTGCAAAATGTCCCCGAAATGGCCCCGCAGCCCGCACCAGACACCTACAAGTTCGGCGCCTTTGCCCTCGATGCCGAGACGGGCGCGCTGTTTTGCGGCACCGCGCCGACATTGCTTGGCCAACGCGGTGCGGCACTGCTGCGCATCCTGTTGGAACGTGCCGGGTCTCCCGTCAGCAAGGATGCGTTGATCGATGCCGCGTGGCCGGGGCTCAATGTCGAGGAAAGCAATCTCACGGTGCAGATCGCCGCACTGCGGCGCGCGCTCGAGCAGGACGGCGGAGGACGCTGGATCGAGACGTTGCCGCGTCGCGGGTACCGCTATGTCGGCCCGCCGGTGGCATGCGTCAAGGCGAATGCGGACGAAGCCGGCCATCGGACTGCGCTGTTGGTGCCGGTAAAGCCGTCGATCGCCGTACTGCCGTTCGAGCATTCAGGCGAAGCCGCCTGGTTTGCCGACGGCATGGCCGACGATATCATCACTGGGCTGTCCCGGATCAGATGGTTGTTCGTGATCGCGCGCAATTCCAGCTTCGTCTGGCGGGGCCGCGTCGCCGACGTCAAGCAGGTGGGCCGCGACCTCGGCGTGCGTTATGTCCTGCAGGGCAGCGTGCGGGGCGCCGCCGACCGCCTCCGCATCAACGTGCAACTCGCGGACGCCGGAAGCGGCACCCATATCTGGGCCGAGCGCTATGATCGAACCGTGGGCGATTTGTTCGCCTTGCAGGACGAGATCGCGCTCGCCGTGGTCGGTGCGATCGAGCCGAGCCTGCGTCGCGCCGAGGTCGAGCGCATCCGACGCAAACGCCCTGACAGTCTCGATGCCTACGAACTCGTGCTGCGCGCCCAGCCCGACGTCGACTCGGGCATGCCCGATCGTGCGGCGCTCGCGTTGCCGGAGCTCCAGCGGGCCATGGCGCTTGATCCCACCTATGCGCTGGCTCACGGCCTGGCAGCGATGAGCTATCACAATCGGTTTCTGCGGGCAGGGCTGAAGGAAGAGGACCGGCTGGCGTCGGTCCGTCACGCGCGACTTGCAATCGAGCACGGGCGCGACGATGCGCTCGCGCTGACCTTTGCCGGCTTCTCGCTCGGCATGGACGCTCATGACCGCCAGGCGGCCTTCGCCGCATTCGAGGCGGCGCTTGCGCTCAGCCCCTCGACTGCGCTGGCCTGGATTCTCGGCAGCGTCGTCGCCGGCTGGGCTGGTGAGGCGGAGCGTGCGATCGATTGGAGCGAGCGCGGCATGCGCCTCAGTCCGTACGATCCGTGGGCCTTTGCCGCCTATGATGCGCAGGCGCTCGGCCATTTCCGCAGGGATCGCCACGAGGAGGCGGCAAGCGCAGCCTACAAGTCCAATCTCGCCAATCCCGCGCACAGCATCACCTGGGTCCAGCTCGCAGCATCGCTCGCTGCGCTCGGGCGGCTCGACGAGGCGAGGGCGGCGGCTGCCTGCGTTCTGGAGTTGCAGCCGAATTTCCGCGTCGGCAACCAGTTCGCCGGGGTCAACTGCGAGGCGGAGCTGGCATCGAAACTTGGCCGCGCGCTGCACGCGGCCGGCCTGCCGGAATGATGTGGGCGCAGTCTATGCTGGCAGCACTTGCCGAAGGTCCACTCGACGTTCGCGTGGGTCATTCGCCGACACGTTGCGTGGCCGGGTCCCATGTCCGCTTCGGCGCCTCCTTGCTGCCTTTCAGCCTATGGATACACCCGCTTTTGCCCGTCTCATTCCCAGAGCCAGAATGCGATGCAACAGGTCCGGGTAGTCGAGGCCGTCATGCCGAGCCGCTGTTGCGAATTCCTGGCTCTTGGCGATTTCGGGATTGGGATTCGCTTCAATGAAATACGGCGTGCCATCGGACGAGAGGCGAAAGTCGATGCGCGCATATCCATCGAGCCCCAGTGTCCGGTAAATGCGTTTCGCCGTTCGCTGAATACGGGCGGATACTTCCGGCGCGAGGTCGTCGGCGGGCCCATCTGCAATTCCGACGCGCTCCTGATAGGTGGGATCGTGTTTGGCCTTCTCGGTGGCGATGTGACGGGCGCCGTGGCCTCCCATGCTACCGAATTTCAACTCCCAAACCGGCAGAGCTCGTAGCCGATTATTGCCGAGCACGCCGACGTAGAGCTCTCGTCCCTCGATAAATTGCTCCGCGATGGCAGCGGTTTCGATCCGCTCGTGGATGAAGGCGACGCGCTCGGCGAGCTTCTCGTCCGTATCGACGACGGAAGCTTGCGAGATACCCCGGGATCCATCCTCGTTCAGGCTCTTGACGATAAGCGGCAGCGAAAGGCGGGCAGGCCTTTTGACTTTGCGACGCATCGGGAACACCGCGAAGGCCGGCACCGCGATCCGGCGATGATGCACCAGCGTTTTCGACAAGTCCTTGCCTCGCGCCAGCACCAGGCCGCGCGGACCGCACCCTGTGTACGGAATCTGCATCAACTCGAGGTAGCTCGCGATGTGCTGGTCATACGCAGTCTGATAGTGGAACTCCTCCAGTAACGTGAAGACCACATGCGGCTTGAATTCGTCGATCTCGTCGCGCACCGGCTTGATTTCCTCCTGAACGCCGAGCGGACGAACGTCATGGCCAGCCGCGCGCAAGGTACTTACGACGTCGTATTCCGTCTTCCATTCATTGATCTGTCGCTCGGTGTATCCGTCGGTAGAGTCCGGAGGCATAAAGTCCGGATGCATGAGAACCAGGATACGCAGGCGCCTCATAGCGCGATCCATTTGCGCTGCGACGGCCCGAACAGCGCGTGCATCGTCTTGGCAGTCAACAGGACGGTAAAGTCCATCACGAGCCTCCGCTCAGGGCCGACGGCACGCAGATCGAGCTCGCGGCAGCGGGAGATCATGCCGTCCAGCACAGCATCCAGCGTAAGTTGGTTCTCGCCGGTCCATCGTGCCACCAACTGCCTGATCTGGGCCCGGTGTCGCCTAATGAAGACTGATGCCGCTTCCTTCCGGCGATGCCGTGGATCGTTCGAAAAGAGCCGAGACAGGTCACGGTCGTAGGTCTTCGGTGGCTTGAAAGCGTAGAACGCCTGCTTCTTTTGGTAATGTTCACCAAGCGTCTGGTTGAGTTCGCGCAGTGGATCGACGCGCTCGTGCGTCGTGAGCAGCGGCGGTTTCCCCGCAATCTCGTCCATCAGTTCGTCGACATATTCTAGCTTCTTCAGCGCTGACCAGCCAGCATAACGTGTTCGCCAGTTGGACCGCGGCCGCAGCCACACGGCAAAGGTTTCGGCAAAGTCTTCGTCTGGATGGCTCTGCGCGTACCAGAGCCGAAGATGCTGGACATAACGCCGGCTGGCCGGATTGGGCCGGTAGTAGCGCGGGTAGTGCTTCGAAGAAGGGCCGAATAGCTTTTGCCAACGCCGGCGACGTTGAAGCTGGTAGCCGTGTTGCAAAGCATGACCCGCCTCGTGACGGAGGATAGCCATGCACTCGGACCAAGCGCCGCCCTCGACGTCGAGCATCATCTTCTTCTCGAGTTTCATCAGGCGGGGATGGGCGAGATAGAACGGGATGGCAATGCCGGGCACGTTTGCCGGACTAAACCATTCGCTCGATATCCACGTGTGTGGCCGCAGCCGGATGCCCCGCTCGCCGAGCTCCTCGTATAAAGTGTGGACGCAATCCTCGAGCCAGGTGCCTTTGACCGTAACCCTCAGGCTACTGAGGCGCTGCTTGAGCAACTGCTCATCCGACAGCGTTTCCCAAGCATATTTCCGGCGTCGCATAGGGCATCTGAAAGGCTATGAAAACTCGGCGCTCGGATGGTGTCACAGGACGTTGCCTACAACAACCGCGGAGTTTTTAAGGCGGCGTCGCTGTTCGGCCGTCCGTGTCGACTGTGGGGCAGCAGCCGACCCCAGTTTCGTCATTGCGGGCGCAGCGAAGCAATCCAGAGTCTTTCCGCAGCAACAGCCTGGATTGCTTCGCTGCGCTCGCAATGACGGTGTGGAGGCGGTTGCGTACACCTGGGGATGTTGCGGCGTCGTGACAGACGTGGGAGCATAAACAGCCGGATCGTGCCCCGGCGCGCAGGAACGCCGACGCCTGAGCTGGCTTGCCCGCATATCGCAACATGGAACCGATGCGGCGGCTGGTCGCACGGGTGCCGCCTTGATTCCGATCCGGTCGCCGTTATCTCTCAGAGCAACAAGAATCCGGGCCCCTCTGGCGAGGACACCGACGGTGTCGGTAAACCTCGCGATGTCGGATGACCTGTCCCGCGCGCGAATGCGATGGATCGGCCGATCGTCGGGCCCAGCCTGTCTGTTCTCTCCGACATCGTCCTCATCGCTCTTCCTCGCGGCCATTTGCGCAATGATGAGGAGCAACGATGTCTCACGCCAACCATTCAAATCCGCTCGAGATCGAGATCACGGAGCCGTCCAGCCTCAATGAGCAGGCTGCGGTGGCGCTGGTGATTGCCGGCGCGCTCGTCGCCGTCGCCGACCGGCGCGTCTCGCCTGTCGAGCGCGACGAGGTGATCCGCTTCATCAGGGACCGCGGACTGGCGCCGCACATCGGCGATGACAGGCTCATCGCGATATTCGACGAGCTCGCCGAGCGGCTCGAACAGCCCGATTTCGCCAACGTGGTGATCGACACGCTGCGGCCGGTCGCCGATCTGCCGCTCGCCGCCCATCTCATGGATCTGTCCGAGCGCGTCGCGGCCGCGGACGAGGACGTGCATCCTCACGAGGTGCAGGCGATCAAGCTGTTGCGCCTGCTGACGCTGGTGTTGCCACGGGCAAAACAGGTCCCGTCCCGCACCGCGCATGCCGTGCAACCTGCGGCCTCCGCGGAGTGAGCATGAGCACGATTCCGGACCAGCGCACGACGCGTGATGGCGCCCACGGCCAGTCGACCGGTGGCGACGCGCGCTTTGACGCGCTGGTTCATCGTCTGCCGCCGCGCATGGGCGATGCCGTCTCCTACCTGCTCCGTCCGTCAAGCCGCTGGGTCAGGATTCCTTCGGGCGCGCTGCTCGTCGTCGGCGGCGTGCTCTCCTTCCTGCCTGTGCTCGGCATCTGGATGCTGCCGCTTGGTCTGGCGCTGCTTGCCGAGGACGTACCCGCGCTGCGCGCCTCGCGTTCGAAGGTCCTCGATTGGGTCGAGCGGCGCAAGCCGCATTGGCTCGATCCGTCCGCAGCAAAAAATGATCCGCCATGACTGAATTTCTCGCCGCCGACGCGCTGGCTGCGCTGTTCCAGGTCGTGCTGATCGACCTGGTGCTGGCCGGCGACAACGCCGTCGTCATCGGCCTCGCCGCGGCGGGCCTGCCGGCGGACCAGCGCCGCCGCGCCATCATCGTCGGCATCGCCGCAGCCACCGCGCTCCGTATCGTCTTTGCCGGGATTGCGGCCCAGCTCCTGCAGGTGATCGGCCTGTTGCTCGCTGGCGGCGTGCTGCTGCTATGGGTGTGCTGGAAGATGTGGCGCGAGCTGCGCGAGCAATCTTCGCACAGGCGCGAGCTTGCGTTCAGCCATGGCGGCGGCGCAAATGGCGCACCGGCACCGCGAAAGACCTTCGGCCAGGCGGCGGCGCAGATCGTCGCTGCCGACGTCTCGATGTCGCTCGACAATGTGCTGGCGGTTGCAGGCGCGGCGCGCGAGCATCCCTACATCCTCGCCTTCGGCCTCTTGCTGTCGGTCGCGATGATGGGCGTCGCTGCGGACCTGCTCGGCCGCGTGCTGCAGAAGCAGCGCTGGATCGCCTATGTCGGTCTCGCCATCATCGTCTATGTCGCGGTCGAGATGATCTATCGCGGCTCGCTCGAGCTCGCGCCGGTTATTGCGAGCCTCTGATGCCAAAACTCTTGTCCGCAATCCGGAGTGATCAATGACGTCCAAAGCCCAAGCACCTTCCGCGGGCCAGCCGCCGATCGGCCTGTTTCCGAAGCTGATCTTCGGCTCGCGCTGGCTGCAGTTGCCGCTCTATGTCGGCCTCATCGTCGCGCAGGCCGTCTATGTGCTGCTGTTCCTGAAGGAGCTCTGGCATCTCGCCGCGCACTGGTTCGACGTCAACGAGCAGCAGATCATGCTCACCGTTCTCGGGCTGATCGACGTCGTCATGATCTCGAACCTGCTGGTGATGGTGATCGTCGGCGGCTACGAGACCTTCGTCTCGCGCCTCAATTTGCGCGGCCATCCGGACGAGCCGGAGTGGCTGAGCCACGTCAACGCCAGCGTGCTCAAGATCAAGCTCGCGATGGCGATCGTCGGCATCTCCTCGATCTCATTGCTTCGAACCTTCATCGAAGCGGGAAATCTCGGCACGACGCGCAGCAATTTCACCGAGACCGGCGTGATGTGGCAGGTGCTGATCCACCTGACCTTCATCATCTCCGCGATCGGCATCGCATGGGTCGATCGGCTCGCCGACAACGCGCATCGCAAGGAGATGGGGCACGGTTGAGGTCACCTCGGCTCGGTGTTGCCGTCACCGCACGGTGTGCATCGCACCGAGCCCAAGGTCGTCTGGATGAACCTGGCCGTCCGATACCTCCGAGCGGCCAGCTCTGGAGCCCGCCCGATCATTTGGTCAGGCGGGCTTCGCTTTTTAAGATCGTTAAAATTGTTCCCAACCCGCTCAGCGGCGGCAAACC